>JAGHVD010000042.1 GCA_018064475.1 Candidatus Scatonaster coprocaballi | reverse complement strand
ACTCAGGCTTGTTGCACTTGAACAACTGGCGATACTGAAGGCAGCTTAGTCAACAGAAGTTATGCAGGATTTGAATTTACACACAATTTAGGACTTGACCCTTAGAAACCCGATAATCCCAAACATTCGAAAAAACAATTCTGTATCTGTCATCCTCAGAACCACGAACATCAAGAAATACTTTTCCGTTGTAAGTAATGCTCATTATTTCTTCAATATAAAAGTCATTTTTTAAAATATTTGCCCGTTCCACAACATCACCACTACTCATATTCAATATCGTATTTTTGTATGTACACCAGAAGAAATTATCTCTAATGTTGGAGGATTTCCAGAAGTCTCTGTAGCTGTATGTACATTAATCACTCTACCATCTGATAAAAACCAACCAATGTCCCATTAGGCTTCGTTTCTGTCCTTATTGGATTTAACGAATAAAAATCATTCAATGCCTCTTGCGTTCCTTTAGTAGGTGATTCGTAATTCAATAGTTTTCCCCCATCCTTTGAATTGGTGAATACTTTGTCTTCTAAAAGTTCGTTTACTGGATCCGTCGGGGCTCCTGTGGCGGCAGACCACCTCCGTCATCCTTTCCTCTATACGGATTTCTATTAGGTTTACTATTCCCAGTGTCGGTTCCACCAGATCCTTCTCCACCTCTAGGAGAACCGCCATTATTGTTTCCAGAACTTCCGTCGCCTCCATGCTGTCTATCGTACTCTTTGATTATATCATCATATTGACGGATCGCCGCATCCATCTCTGCCGCAGCAGAGTAAACCATGACTATACCCAAAGCACCAAGAACCATTTCAAGCAGGCCACTCCACGTACGACCTTCTGAGAAATCCCAAGCACCTTTAACCAGCGTATATGGCGCAACAACTGAACCTATCACTAACAGCAGCACCGCGCCACCCAGGCTAACTAATCCTTTGAGTTTTGTTTTTGCAGATTAAACTTTAGGATATCTCATGCTACACATCAGATAAGTACAGGCAAGCTTGAAGGTCTTAACAACAAGATAAAAGTAGCCAAGCGTATTGGTTATGGTTACCGCAACGATGACTACTTTTTTACTCTTGTTCGTTATATTTCTATTCCTTCTAATTTCTTGCTAATCCCAAGGAAAACGTGAAGAGCCAATTATTGAGCACTAATTTACAAACAATAACACATCAGTTAAATATCAAACAACCGAAAAACACTACTGGAATTCTTTCTCATTAAGTTCTTATGTTGCGATATTCCAAGTATACACTCTTCAATATATGTATGAATTGTGTATTCTGTTTCTTTTTCAGAATCTATGTAGTTTAAACAATAATACGCATCCCGAAGCAACTCTTGAACCCGAATAGAATCTATACGCTTCTTATTTATGTACTTTTTTCTCTTCAAAAGAAGCCGAGCCAAAGATAGACGATTATTGAAGAACTGTGTATCACATGCAACAGATTCTTCCAACCACTCCTCCTCATTTTTCCCCATAAACAACTGGAATCTTCCACACATACAGGCGTTTAGATACAGGACTATAGCTTTTTGTTCTAGCGAAAGCCCTGATACTATTTGGTTTAACTGTACCAAAAACGGATTCGACTCACGTGGAAATTTACTGTTGGGCCATTCAATAGAAAGGTCTGCCGCAACACATAACAAATCAAAGTGGTCAACAATCATCATCCTGGCATCATATAGCACTTCTATAGCGTTTGAATAATCAGCTATAGGTGGACGTATTTCTGAAACAATGTATGCTTCAAGATTCTGGATCGAAGGGTTATTCTCAAACTTCATCCTTAGTTGTTTATTTCTAATATCAGAATTAGAATTATACATATATACTCTCCTACTCTATGTTAAGTCAATAATGTTGTCCACTACTCTATTCGAAAAACCAATCCATCCATCCATACTGATGACTTGACTGTCGCTAACATAAAAACGAATGGTAACCGCTTGTCCATCCAAGATTACATGAATCTCATTTAAGCCTTCCTGCCAAAGCCATCTATTTTCATAAATAATATTTTGAAATCTTTGTACTATATCACCGCTCAGCAAATCAAGATGATGATCAGCATTTTGCATCATATGGTCAATGTTATTTTGAGAAACATTCATTTTATTCCCAAAGTCCCAAGCCTCTATTCTTCCTAACACCTTGTCAATAAACCACATGAGAGAAGTTGCTACAAAGTATACAAACAAGAAAATAGCGAGACTTATAAGAAGCATTTTAGCAACATAGAATAATAGACCTTGAACTGAGTGAGTCTTCATTTCCGGGTCATTGACAACCATGTCTATAGTGTAAGCCAAGGTTGAGGAAATAATACTAATGCAACCAACAACTGCCATCATCTCTGTTAATGTATATGATTGATGTCCAGTCGGATCACAGTATTTGATCGGATTACTATTCGCAAACAGATACTTATGCAGACTCATTGGATCTGTGAGGCTACCACTATAGGTATCCATACTGGTAAAGGTGCCAGTTGCAGGATTTGTGTATCTTGCACGCAAATAATAAAGCCCCGTCTCGTCATGCGGCTCGCCCTGGAACCCATACGCGTTATCAGACTCGCCAGTGTGGGAAATTTTGTTTCCGAATGCATCAAAGATGTATTCATCTGTGAGTAGTCCGTTTTCATCGGTCAGGGCACGCACTGAGTTCCCTCCATCATAAAGATAGAAGAATGTATCACTCTCGGAGGATCCAGAGATTAATTCAAATCCTCGAACATAGAAAGTAGTCTCATTGTTTGTTTCTATAACTAGGTTTTGGGAGAGTCCAGTGCTGTAGTCCAAAGTGTAATACGTTGTCACCCCGTTGCTGGTTTTGGATGTTCTGTCTCCAAGATAATTGTATGTATACGTTTCCTCCAGGTTTCCGGTTACCGCAAATACCTGTGCTCGAATCATCTGATTCCTAGAATTGTACTCATAGGTGGCAACAAGAACTCCGTTATCACTTTGAGCTACCAGATTTCCAGCATCATCATACGTATACGCAATAGCACCGGCTTGGACAAGCTGGTTAAGTTCATTGTACGCATATGTAGTTAAAATCCCATCCCGATCCATAGAAATACGGTTAGAGTTCGAATCATATTCGTATGATGTGACAGATGTCGACTCATTGCTTTCGATGGTTTCCGATGTTAGTCTGCCCAATTCATCATAAGTGTAGCTTACCTTACGATTCAGTTCCTGACAGGACAATCTTTCGCCGTTCGAATCCAATGTATACTCATAGCTGGCAAGAACCGTTCCGCTACTATTCACAGAAACCTGTTTGGTAAGGAGATTTACTTCGTTATACTCATACGTGGTAGTCACACCGTTCGAGTACTTAGTTTCTACAAGGTTTCCGACCTTGTCATAAGTATAGGATGTACTATTCCCATCATCTTCAACACGAATAAGCCTGCCTGCAATATCGTATTCATAAGAGTAGGAGCCTTCATCGCAGGATACTCCAACCAGATAACCGCTCTTGTCATAGGAATACTCAATAGTCTTTCCTCTTTCATCTGTCTTAGTCTCAAGATATCCTCGCTGATTATATGTATAAGTAATCGTCCCCGTTGAATCCTGAACGCTGGTCAACTGTCCCTGCGTGTTATACGTATATATCGTAGTCCCTTCGCCATCAGCTATAGTTATAACCCGGCCGAAACCATCATAGGTATAAGATGTCTCATGGCCACCAAAATCCGTTCTGGCGACTACCTGTCCAGCTGTGTTATAGGTGACAGTTGCCTCCTTGCCAAGAGCGTTCTTGGTTTTTTCAAGTCTGCCAAGGTCATCATAGAAATACTGAGTATCATTGCCAAGACTGTCGGTGAGCTTAGTTATGTTCCCGAGCTTATCATACTCGTAGTGCCATGTGTTTCCTAAAGCGTCCTCAGCTGAAACAAGCCTATCCATGCCGTCATAAGTATATGTGGTGGTATGGTTTTCAGCATCTGTCTCAGTTAGGAGACGTCCTCGTTCATCATACTCCCATGAATTCGTGTTCCCATCAGGATAGATCACACCGGTTCTGTTTCCGCCGTTATCATAGGAGAAGTAGTATGTGTTGTCGTTTGCATCGGTAACAGAGACAAGCAGCCCAAGATCCGAGTATTCATATGCGGTTGTGTTATTGAATGGATCAATTACACCAGTATTTCGTCCTATGGAATCGTACTCATATCGAGTTACGCCACCAAGTGTATTTGTTTCTGATATAAGGCGATAATTGTCATCATAAACGTAAAGTACAGATACATCATCCGCCTCTTCCGTGGAATAGATCTTTTCCAATAAATTACCAACAGCATCATATCTATATGAAACAGTATTTCCTAGTCTGTCAACTGATTGTATGAGTTGATTTTCAGAATCATAAGTAAAGTACTCAGTTGTATGGTCAGGATATAGAATATACGTACAATTACCATAAACATCATAGCTGTATTCAGTCCTATTACGAAGTGAGTCCTCAGAAGCAAGCATATTTCCAACAGCATCATATTGATAAGTGACATACGTTCTGTCAGGGTTTACTTCCTTAATCAGATTCCCGAATAGATCATACATATATTCAGATGTAAGCGACTTATTTCCTGAAGTAACTGTCCTTGTAGCAATCTGTCCCAATTCGTCATATGTGAAAGAGATTTCCATCCCTTGAGAATTAGTCATTGTTTTCACTCTTCCGTCTGTGTCATAAACGCAGTTGTACAAAAGACCTATGCTATCGCTTACGCTTCGCACATTACCGTCAGAATAATAATCGAACATCTGATTATTTCCAGTAGCATCTGTCGCATTAAGGATATTTCCATATCCATCATAAGAGACATCCAAAACTACAATATTACTCTGGTCTACTGTAGTCATATAACCTTCTGAAGTGTATGATACCTCCATAGTTCGATTCAAACTATCTTTTACAGAAAGAAGATCTCCGTCAGCAGAATACTCGTAATAAGTAGTATTTCCCATTGCATCTGTTTTTGATTTGACTTGATGGTTTTCATCATAAGATGTATATGTTATGTTTTGGTTAGCATCCTCAATTGAGACCACGTTTCCATAATCGTCGTATGTATAGTATGTATAGAAACCTAAGCGATTTTTCACAGCCTCGCGTTTTTCATCAAGGTCATGCTCAAATAATGTTGTTTTCCCATTTGCGTCAGTAGTCCCTATGAGACGACCTTCCTCATCATAGAGATTCTTGGCAATGTGTCTGTTTAATGGATCAATTATCTCTTCCAGATAGTGATTGTCTATGTATGTAAAAGAGGTCGTTCTTCCACCATTTTCTGGTTCAGATACTAATTTTTCGCCTACGGAAGTTAAGTCTCCGTTGTCATCATAGTCATAGGTTACTAAGCGTTCTCCGTCAGAGATAGAGGTTATCTTTCCTTCTTCGTCGCGAACAAAGTCAATGCCGGTTCCATCCGAGTAGAATACTCCGTCATCTGTGATTTCAATAGTTTTTCCATAATTGTCTTCAACCTTGTACAGACCATTTTCAAGGTTGAAATAGTACTTCGTTCCGTCTCTTGTTGTTAGCAGGAAGTTCTGGGGAGTGAACGGTTTAAACTCTTCACCTAATAGAATGTCATTCACACTATCATATGTAAGACCTGTGTGCGCATCCAGAATCTCCAAGGTGGAAGAGCAGTGTCCTTTCGCCTCGAAAGATGCTGAAATCTCCAGATTTTTGGCATAAACACCGATTTCTGACGGATCCAGTTTCAGTGTAAATGTTTCTTTTTTGCCATTACCCCAGTCTACAGTGATCTCGTGATTATGAATATCTTTCCAGTAATACATCGGGACATATCCATATTTCATGTAATACGTCATTTTCCTTCCGGTGGAGAAATCACCGGAGATGGAAATAGTTGGTCCTCCAATGCTCATATCCCAACCATAACCGAAATCTCCCATCTCATAGAGATGTCTGGAATCATAAGTTCTATAAATCTGAATGGGGAAGTTGTTTAATCCGGTAGTCAGATCATTAAAGGATACGGAGAAGTTACCAATCTTTGCATTGCCACAGACAAGTACCGTAATCTCATCATAAAGACCAAGATCATCTTCCGTGTATGCAGTCAACCGTATAGTGTAGTATCCGTTCAGAAGCAAAGTCGGATCAAACAGCCCTACAACATTGTCCAAAACAGGATCGGTGTATGTTTTCGATGAAACAGCTATCTCGCTGTTAACCGGGAATACCTCGATGACATAGTAATCGAGAAGTGTCCCAGATACTGTTCCGTATAGCTCCTTAACAAAAGATACTTCCATGCCATCCTGACCATCCCGGAACTCTACAAACAATTCTTCCGGCGATAGTTCCTGAGCAGGCGTCAGATACTCAAATTCAGAAGTGGTTTCATATGTTTTCCCAGATATACTCGTAACGACAAGTTTTGTGTAATAGTGTCCATAATTCAGATCTTCCAGCGGAATCGATCCCAGTGATTCGTTGTTCTTATTGCCGGAGCCGGTAGAGATTTCCTGCCACTCGCCGGTTTCATCATCGAACATGAGCAGAGTGTACGATGAATCTTCATTACAATCGATGCTTCCTCTAATAACCATGGCATCGGTCGTTTTCTCTGTCTCAAGTAATTCGGCAGAGAGAACAACATTCAGTTTAACCCGGATAGGAATCGTCTTACTAAACTCGTTTCCATCCCGATCAAGGACAGTAAGCACAATAGTATAGTTTCCCGGAATCATATCAGTAGTCTTGACATTGTCGATATAACGGAATACATCCGAAATATCTTCTACTGCGGAATAAACCACGGTTCCCTGATCATTTTTGATTTTCACATGGCAATCTGTATCCGGATACGCTGCAGGGCCAATCCTGCCGGAAATATCAATACTCTCACCAATTGTGTACTCGCGATTGTCAAGAGGTGCCAACACCTGAAGAACACCCTCTAATTGTTCATGCAATGCCGGGTACGGATCAATTTCAAGCCCATAAAGGTAGTATTCGCCCCATTTTAACAACGTAGTCACACCAAGTGTAGCAACATAGAGTGTATGAGATCCTTCAAATACTTCTTCAAAAGAAATCGGGCATACAATCACTGGCTGAGATGGTTTCTCAACATTTCCCTCTTCGTCATATTCAGCAATGTACACATAGAATATCTCTTCTGTGCCATCGTATTCAAACCAAACTTCATGAATAGTATCGCCTTTAAGGAGCGGTAAATACTCTGCCATGGCCCAGTCTCGACGGTCATTTCCGTTCGTGCATACGGATATCATCGACTGGTATGGTTCCATTCCTGTTCCCCATCCATCTTCAGTACCCGGCATTTCTTCACCAAATTCATTTCTCCAGTTTGATTCGTCTGTCGGAATTGTATCCAAATGAATCGAGACTGAGTTATATCTTGTCTCAGAAGACGATGACAGGACGAAATTCATATAATGACCCGGATTATCGTTAGGAATATATACAGTAAAATGGCCTGCACATGAATAGTCATCAGAGAATTCACAGGAAGTTGTACAGTAATTCTCTTTGGTCTCTACAACACCCACGCCAACAGTCAATACATTCGGAGATACGCCATCACCCGTCCATTCAGCCGCCTGAAATCTTCTCTGGTAACCATACTTTTCATCGCCCATCGAGATGACATGATATCTTTCCTGTTCTTCGATTGGCAAATCTCCGAGCCGTGTACCCGGAACAGGATTTTCAGAAATTTCAAATCCACAAAGTATTACATTTGATGCCTTATTTGCATCGCTGGATACAAATCCCATGTGGAGATTAGTATTGCCATTGAAGTATTCTTCCAGGTCGATTTCAAAAGATACAAGAGGTTTGTCGTACTTATATAAGTGTCCGTATTCGTTGAGTGTACATACATATACCGACAATATTTCGCCATCGTATTCTACCCACGCATCAGTACGGCTTCCAAACTCACGCATATCGTTATAGTCAGCCACATCAAAATGCATTTCTTCGTTTCCATATAGCATGATTCCGACATGAGAATTGCTTTCATTGAACGATTCGAATTCGCCATCATCGTTCATTCGCTGATAGTTTTTCTGAGGATCAAAATCGAATTCTACTACAACACTGTTATGGTGATTGTCATAGCCATTTCTTCCAAAGAAACCCAAATCTCCATTATCAGGTTCAATCACGAAAGCAAAGCCATTGGGCATTGCATTGTTTGTTGTAAAAGTAAAATGTGTATAGAACTCATAGTCGTTTCCAACATCAGTTGAGAACGCTGTAAACACAGAACCATCATGCATGCTATTTTTGCTATTCAAAATGGAAAGATTGTTTCCATCAACATAAGACGCTTCTCCACTGAACGTCCAGTTGTCTTCTATGAATTCCGTTTCATATCCGTAATCCTGTTTACCCTGAGAAACAGAGACAAATCCACTAGACACTGGCGTCGGAGTTGGTGTCGAAGTTGGCAGTACACTCTCCGTATGAAGTTCCGGATATGGATCTATTTCCACACCTCGAATCATGGAAGCAGTTGTACCAAACAATGCATTCGTACCATACAACGCACATGTAAACGTCTCATATCCCGAGAAAAATTCTGAAAAGTCAATATCATAAGAGATTAAAGATATACTCGGTTTTTCGGCGATACCCCAAGCGTTATATTTTGCAGCAAAAACTTGGAAGCAATGGTTTTGGCCATCGTACTCAAACCAAATATCATTGCTCGCCCACATTTCTGAATAACCAGAGTAATATGCAGTTGCTTTCGGGTTACTGCGATCATTATTCTCGACAATATTGATAGTCTTATTCTGTGGATCTAGGATAATCCCTAATGAACAACTTTCCAATGAAGCTGTATCTGGTACTAAATAGAATCCGATTGAACTCTTCGCTCCACCAGAAAGCGAAGCAGTAAAACGACCGCTGAGAGAAAAGTCAGGTGAGAAAGCTCGTTTGCCGGCATACGTTGCCTTTGCACTTGTCATGATATCTTCGTTCAACAGAGAGATAACTGTTTCATTCATCCAAACATTTCCACTCAGTTGCCAGTGATTACGATCATATTTCTCTCGATATCCACAAGCATTTGTATCACCTTCAGAGAATACATAGTACAACTCTGAATCCAGTGGAATAGACGTAGGCATAGGTGTACTCGTTGGTGTCGGTATCGGCGTACTAGTTGGTATAGGTGTCTCCGTTGGTGACGGAAGTGGAGTAGCCGTCGGCACAGGTGTCAAAGTTGGAATTGGTGTAGATGTTGCCGTTGGAACAGGCGTTTCTGTTGGTGTAGGCGTCTCTGTTGGAATAAGTGTCGGCATTGTAGTCGGCTCTGGACTTGGTGTCGGTGTTTCTGTTGGAAGCGGCACTGGCGTTTCCGTTATCACTGGTATTGGCGCATTCGTCGGCTTGGGCGTAGGCGTATTCGTTGGCGTCAACGTTGGCTCCGCTGTTACAGTAGGTGTAGGAACAGGTGTTTCTGTGGGGACAGTCGCCTCCGTTGGTGATGGTATAGGAGTTGCTGTCGGAATAGATGTAGGTGTTTCCTCTGGTGTTGGCGTATCTGTCGGAACTGGTGTGGGGGTATTCGGAAGCGTTACAACAACTTTAGTCTGATCAAGTACAACTTCGCCGGTTGTAAGTTCAACATACGCTTCAAATTTATACTCGCCTGCTTGATCTGGCGTGAGGGTATAAGTCAAATCTTCGTCAATTTCGACATCTTCTCCATTCAAGCGAAATTTGACTTCATATGGAGTCTCCTCATCTTCACAAACTATGCTGAAGACAGCGGATTCACCCAATTCAATCTCTTCCGGATCTGCCGTGATTTTGATCACAGGCAAATCATATAGAAGCTCAAGGTCACTTGCACTTGCAGTCACATTGAATATAGAACCATTGTACTGGAACTGATTTGCAATCATTCGGCCGTTAAAAGTTGTGTCATAGGCATTGATATTTACACTTCCTTCCGGAGCATAAAGAATGCCATTGATTGTAATCTGAGAACCATTGATGGTAATGTTACCATGTTTGGAATAGAGTACGACACGTCCATCTCCAGACAATGTATCTACGTTGTACGTGATGTCGTTTTCTGCAACGATTACGCAATCACCAGTAAACTTCGTTCCGGATATGGTTAGACTTTCATCTGCGTAATAGAACCCATTGGCAATAATTTGATCTTGAGATGTAAATGAAGATGCATCAACTTGAGTCATACGCGCAGAAAGTGCAGTTATCGCTTCTGAGAAGTCAGGTGCAACTGTTGGCTTTACTCCTTCATTTCTCTTTCCGATATTGATTTGGTATCCATTGGCATTGATTCTTCCAACAGAATCCAATGTGCCATACAGATTCAATTCAGAGCCCTGATAATCGAAGTTGCTGCCTGTATATACGTCTCCGGAGATGGTACTCTTCCAGCCTTGAAATAGAAATCCATTCTGGCTAAAGATGGCATAGGGAAACAATTCACTTTCCATCTCGTCTGAAGGAATAACAGACTGTGGCACAACATGTATCTTCGGTATCTCATTCATCTTACCTTGAACAATCAATCCAAATGATACCATCTCATTTGGTGCGATTTTCGCGTTATAAGTTTCATTACTTATAGTAATAAGATTCAGTGCGCTCATATCTGACGGCGCAGCAACAGCGTTCCAGATTGAAGAGATGGTTGTAACATCATCATACTCAAATTGGATCTGCCAATCAGTTGTAGGTGAACCGCCTCTATTCTCAACCGTGACTTCAACCTGCGTATATTCACCCCAGGCACTCACTGTATGGTAGGTTACCTTCAAATCATTCTCGGTAATATCACCGTTATCAGCTTTGACTGGCTTAAGCGGAAATAAACCAATAACAAGAGCAAGCGTCAAAATAACACTAATGAGACGAACTCGACGAGAACGATTTTCTTTATTCATGATACAACCTCAATTTTATATAATCCTTCAACACCAATAACAGTGTACGAGCGTTCATTATATAACGCAAGAGAATATTACATTATTATCATGGATTTACATTTTCCCTAGCCTCATTTTTTGACGACATTTTTGACGACAATCAGGATCAGATTTAATGGGAAAAGTGGGCTGACCGATATATAAATTTACTGTTCAATTGTCTGAAAGCGCCTATTTTCAGCATATTGTGTTTAGTGGGTTTCAAAATCTGATAATTCGAATCCCTCCTTCTCCGCCATACAAAACAAGGACGTCGCAGAAAGCCCGTAAAATCAGGCATTTGCGACGTTTTTATTTTTTGAAAAATCGCAACTTACGACAAACTTACGACAATTTTTTCCCGGACAACACCCAAAACAAGAACTAAAAATGCTCTCCCTTGTTCAGACAACATTGCGCTCCGCGAAATGAACTCGCAATGGGATAATAACATGCTGGTGTGAAAAGTGGGATTTCCGACTGGAGAGACAAAGTGTTCTGTAGTCGGAAGAGGAAACGCAAGATGCGAGTGATTCTTCCGACTAGAATTCATTTTCTTTCACTGGTCGGAAGGAAAACATGCCGATGCAAGCAGTGATTCCGACTGTGTGAAAAAATTATCCAAAAGTCGGAAAAAATACCCCCCAAAGAGGAGGTAGCTTCCGACTGAAAGAAGAATTCTTCCTATAGTCGGAAACCGAAGTCTCCAAGAGTTCAAATCCTTCCGACTGGAATGAGAATTCTTCCTATAGTCGGAAGCTGAAGACGTCGAGAGGTCAAATCATTCCGACTGGATGAAGTTTTCTGGTTCCAGTCGGTATGCAGCGTAAAAAGTGGTCCTGGATGTTCCGACTACAGCGACATTTGTTCATTCCAGTCGGAAACGGTCCTGTCTAGAAGAAACAAGGAACATTTCTTGCCTGACAAAAAGATCTCCATTTCCCAAGAAAACGTGAAGGACCAAGAAAAAGGGGGATGTACATGCATTTTACATGCATACATCCCCTTTTCTCTTCATCTTCTTCAGTTTTCGGTCGGATGGATTTCAGTTTGTAGCGAAATACATCCGATTGCGTCATGGCCCACCGTTCACAACCCTACTTACGGTGCCGGTGTTCCCGGATCCGGTTCAGGTTCCGGTGTCGGCGGTTCCGGCTCTGGTGTCGGTGGCTCAGGCTCTGGCGTAGGTGTCGGTGTCGGATCTGCCGGCGGCGGTTCTGGTGTTGGCGTAGGATCTGCCGGCGGCGGTTCTGGTGTCGGAGTTGGATCAGCCGGTGGTGTGTTCGGATCGGCCGGTACCGGCGTTGGCGTAGGAGTCGGATTCGCCGGAGGTGTGTTCGGATCAGCCGGTGGCGGATTATTCGGGTCAGGTGTCGGTGTTGGCGTTGTGGTCGGATCACCGAGATTACCCGACGGATCCATCTGATAGATCGAACCATCCGCGCCCAGTGTACCCACATGAATCACCTCATCACGAACTGGGTAATGACTTGAGAAATATGGCTCTCTCTTGATCTCATTTCCATCCTTATCGTACCAGACCTTGTATGACTTATAATCATATCCCGTACGGCCGGAAGTAACGGTATTCTTCGTACCCGCTGCCAACGTCGGGTCCGCTACATACACAGTAGACGGAGAGATCGTACGAACATGCTCACTCTCCAACTGAATATACTGTCCATCCGGCAGAAGACGTCCATATACTGCAACGGTTACCTTCTGGTCCGCATATACAGCATGGATCGCGATAGGATATTCGGAACTATTCGTAAAGCGGAAGTTCGGGCTGGTCCACGTAACCGTAGCGTCCGTACCCTTGTCCACATACGTACTCGGAATCGAGTGATTCTTACGCTCATCTACCTGAAGATCAGCCTTGGTTACACTCTGGTACAGCATGGTGTTGGCCTGACAGATACCACCGCCGAGCTCATCACGCATACTTCCATTGAAAATACCATGTGCCTCTTTGTAGCCTTTCTCCGCCGTACGCTGGCCGAAATAATCGTTGAAGTTGAACTGTTCACCTGGTTGCAGGACGAGGCCGTCCAGTTTCTCACAGATCAGACGGATATTGGTATTACGATTCTCATTCGAAGTCGTCTCCGAAGTCGTCGTGGAGATCATGCCGAACTGCGCCTTCAGATCATCAGACGAAGTAGTCGGTTCCACAATGTCAGCCTTCACCGTAATGACAGATTGATATTCACCCGCATCCAGTTTCGCCTTCACATCAGTAATCGCCTGGTCAATATCTACCTTGCATCCCTTCTGCGATTCCGTGATTTCGAACTCCAACTTCTCTAGGTTGAAATCCCCAAGCTGCGCCTCGACAAGCTCCGTGTTATACGGATTCAGTGTATCCCGCACCAGTTTATCGATATCGACACCCTCTGTCTTCAGCGCAGTCTCGAACGTGAAGTCCTTCGGTGTTCTGGTTAATTCATCAATCGTATGGAATCGGTCGACGATCGCGTCATCTCCGGCAAAAGTACTCGTCCTGCCATAGTTGTATGCTTCTTCGATCACCGCCTCCGCATTGCTCTCGAACTTCAGGTCACCCGTCTTCAGCGGAACTTTCTCATCGCCCACCTGAAACTGAATATCCAACTTCACTTCATCCGTAGAAGCGAACTTCTTCATGACCTCATCCTTCGACATACCGGCCACACTCTGACCATTGATCGTAATACCTGGATAGAAATTCGGATCATCCACGATCTTGCGCATCTGCTCCAGATCCGCAGGACTTACTTCCTCGACGGTCGACACAGCCGGTTCGTCGGAAGAACTATTCTTTCTAATGACGCCGAAGTAGACGCCCGTACCGATCGCGCCCAGCGCCAGCACACCCGCCACCGAAGCGATGACGATCTTCTTTACATTCTTCGGTCCTTTGGAGCCCTGAGCAACCGAGGTCATTTCCTCATCGTTTTTTGGCTTACTATCCGCCTTGTTACTTGTTCCCTCAATATTCTTCTTTGGCAAAGCTTCGATTTCTTTCATCTCTGTCAGCTCCTCATTTGATATTCAAGTCCATAGTCTTCCCGTATTATTGTAAACGAAAATTTACTATTGCTCAATCCTTCAGCACCTGCAGCTCGCAATTCGGAATCCCGCCTTCCCAGAACTCCGCGCGGGATCTGCCCTTCACCTGACAGGTGATACAAGCATTCATGGCGCCATGTCCCAAGATCAGAACATCCTTCCCTGCCGCCAAGTCCGGTTCCACTACTTCTTTGAGAAAAGCACCCGTTCTTTCAAAGAGCGCATCCAAAGATTCGCCGCCTTCGACCGGTGTCGTATAGTCTTCCGGATGGAAGAAGAACACACGAACCGGGCAGTCCGGCCGATCGAAGACCTTCTCCGTGCCTTCGCACACGCCGAATCCGAATTCCTTCAGACGGTCATCGTAAATGATCGGCACATCGCGGCCTTCTAAGACCAGTGCTGCGGTCTCCCGCGCACGATCCAGCGGCGAACAGTAGCAGACGTCGAAGTGAACGTCCTTATACTTCTTCGCGGCTTCTTTGGCCATCTCGATACCCGCTTCATTAATATGTGTGTTAACTTGTCCCTGAAGCTTATACGCATCGTTCCAATCCGTGCGCGCATGTCTCATGATATATAACATTATTTCGTTCCCCACTCCTTCATAATTTCGGGCAACAACAGATTCAGCACACGCTCAAGTTGCTCCGCCGTCCGCTGGTACACCAGATAATCCTGTCCATACGGATCCAAGATCTCACCGGAGACGTCCGGAATGAAGAGGCTGGACAATTTCTCTTGGAAAGAGAATACATTCTTGCCATCTCCTGGGTACTCGATGCGGATCCTCCTGGAAATATCGTTGGTCATACAGAGCACCAGATCCTGCTTGGCAACCATATCTGGTGTCAGTTGGACGGATGTCCGATCCGAAATATCTTCGTCGTACTTAAAATTCGCTACCCGCACAGAATCAAGCGTGAAAGGCGTTCCTTCGTCGGCAAAAACACCCGCCGAACTGGCTTCAAGCAGCACTTCTGTCTCTGGGTGATCCGTCAAGAAGTGAGGCGCGTATTTCTTCCACAGACTCCGCATCACCACTTCCGCAAGCGGACTTCTGCAAGTATTTCCTGAGCAGACGAACAGAATTCTGCGCGTCACTTCCGACCGCGTCTTCTGGAGGGTCGTCTCCGTCTTACCGGCCGCCGCTTTATTGAGACGATTCATGTAAGCCAAGCCCATCTCTTCCGCCGGGAATGCCGGTGCATAGATCACTTTCGCGCCTTGTTCATCCAACGTACGAAGCCCGTCGAACAAGCCGTGTGCCGCCTCGTGGACGTCCTTCATCTCGCCATATTCATAGATCAGAATGTCGTCCAGTTTATTCGGGAAATACGCTCGGAGCATGTTCGCGATCTCTCCATCGACGAACACACCAACCGGCGTCATGCCATCGATAATCGCACGCATGACTGCCTGCTTATAGTATTCCGCATAATTGGCAGTATCACCCGAGCCGAGAATCTTTACTTCGCAGGATGGTGCGTAGTGGCGATACTTCATGCCCGGCGCCATCGGTGCCTCACCCGGCTTCATCTCTCGTTCAATGACTTCTTCCGGCTTGGTAAAGCCCGCTGCCGTCAGTGCCTGCTCCATGAGTGACATGGTAATGGCACCCGGACGCAGGATCTGCGGCCAGTTTCCGGTCGCATCGACGACGGTCGACTCCAGTCCGACCTGGCATTCCCCGCCTTCGAGAATGTACGGAATACGGCCATCCATATCCTTCATGACATGCTCAGCCTTCGTCGGTGACGGACTTCCGGAAAGATTGGCAGACGGCGCCGCAACCGGCACACCGCTACGCTTGATCAATTCCTGCGCACCCGCATGGATTGGGAAACGAACGCCCACCGTATCACGCCCCGCCGTCACGACATCCGGCACGATCGGTGCTTTGCGCATAATAATCGTGATCGGTCCCGGCATGAAAGCATCGATCAGCACTTGTGCGATCGGGGTCACTTCCGAAGTCAACTGTGGAATCATATCTTTACTTGCGATATGCACGATCAACGGATTATCCGAAGGTCTGCCCTTCGCCTTATAGACTTTCTCGACCGCCTCCGGCATCAAGGCATTGCAACCAAGACCGTAGACCGTCTCCGTCGGCATACCCACGACCTCACCGGCCGCAAGCGCACGCGCCGCCGCATCAAGATTCACCTCATCGTCAGGCTGAACGAGCATGGTGTCATAATCACGCACCACGTTCGCTTTCTGCGCCGCTTCTCGCGCAGCATCCAGCGCGGTTTCCTTCGTATCTTCCTGCGTCGCAGTCTCTGCAGCATCAACAGCCGCACCTTGTCTCTCCTGTGCGGTCGCGTCCTGAATCATCTCCTCATACGAAGGTAATTCTGGAATGGTCGGTACATAGGGAGCGATCGACATCGGCACGATTGCAACACCTTCGGAATCATCGTCCAACTTGGTCACCGCCGAGGCAATTGGCGCAGACGTCATCTCCGCATTACGCATCGTTTCTTCTGTCTGCGCATTTAACTGCGCGAAGAACTCTTCCTCGTCCACCATCGAATAATCGTAATAATCTTCCATCCCGTCGGAGGAGATACCCGATTCGGCCGCCTCACGCTGCGCCTCAATATCTTTCATCACACGAGCCAACGCACCGGTTGGCTGTTGCGCTTCTTCACGCTTCTTATCGTTTCGATTTGCCCAGTTGCCAAACATGATTCTGTCACCTCTTCTCTCTCCCATTTTACGACATAACGCACCTGATTTCTATTCAGTCATGCGGATTCTTTCTATGCTTCATCCTCTTCGTCCACCGAGGCACTGCCAAGTTTATTAGCTCGGTCCGCCAGTGTCAGTTGCCGCACGATCTCCTCTAGGTCGCCCGCCAGGATCTCTTCCAGACGGTAGAGCGTCAGACCGATACGGTGATCGGTCACACGTCCCTGGTGATAGTTATAAGTGCGGATCTTCTCCGAACGGTCACCGGTTCCAACCTGAGAACGACGTTCCGCCGCAATCGCACCGGACTGCTTACTCTCCTCCATCTCCAGAAGCCGGCTCTGTAGCACCGCCATCGCCTTGGCACGATTCTTGTGCTGGCTACGCTCATCCTGGCAAGTCACCACCAACCCCGTCGGCAAGTGCGTAATTCGAATCGCAGAGTCCGTACGGTTGATGTGTTGTCCACCCGCACCGGAGGCACGATAGGTATCGATCTTCAGATCGTTCGGATTGATGTTGACTTCCACCTCATCCACTTCCGGCAGCACCGCCACCGTCGCCGTTGAAGTATGCACACGTCCGCCCGATTCCGTCACCGGCACACGCTGCACACGATGCACGCCACTCTCATATTTGAAGCAGCTATATGCACCACGTCCCTCGATGGAGAATACCAGTTTCTGATAGCCACCCAGTTCCGTATCGTTACTGTCGATATACTCTGTCTTCCAGCCTTTGCTCAAGGCAAAAGCACCATACATCTTATACAGGTCAGAGACAAATAGTGCGGCCTCTTCACCGCCTGCGCCGGCTCGGATCTCCATGATGACAGACCGTTCATCTTTCGGGTCCTTGACAGCCAGCAGGTCCTCTAAGTCAATATTAATTTGCTCAAGTTCTGCCTCCAGGCTTGCGACTTCCTCCGCCGCCATCTGGCGCATCTCCTCGTCCTGTTCCGCAGTATGAATCTCACGTGCCTCCGTAAGTTCACGGCTCACACGTTCCTTATCGTGAATACGCGTCACGACCGGCTCCAGGTCACTTAATTCTTTTGTCAGCTTCAGATATCGCTGTCCATCACTGACCACCGATGGGTCCGCCATAGACGCCACGATCTCATCGTAACGGCTGAGGATCTGCTGCATCCGCTCTTGTTCATTATTCATTGGTAAAACCACCTCATTGCATCGTTATTCTTCTTTGGCTTCGTGGGAACACTTGCCCTAACTAGAAGTACTTCTCCGATGCAATCTTCATGATCATGGTATAGATGGGTTTCTGTTCCTCGCTTAAGTTCGCCAAGACGACCTCCGGCACCATTTTCTCATTATCGGCGAAGCCGAACTCACAGTCTGCACCACCGTTCCAGAGAATCACACTACGCGTCGACGTCGGATAGGTCTTGAAGAAGAATCCCGTCTTCTGGATGGTTTCCAGTTGAGCACTGCCCAGATAGACGATGACATATTCCTCCTCGGTCATCAGCTTAAAGACCGTCTTCCATTGATCTTGGGTAAGCGGCACATTGCCGAGCTGATCCGCAATGATCAGCATTCTGCCCTGGCAGGTCTCGTCCACCGACGGTGGATTCATCAGCTCATCTTCCAGATCATATACGTGTCGCGCCGTGAACGCAGACGGTCCCTTGAGCGACTCACCGTAGAACATAATGTCATAATGGCGGGACTGGATGTATTCGATGGCCTCCGTCACCTTCTTCGATTCCTCATTCCAGATTCGGTTCTTCCGCGCCGCATCGTTGACCAATGCACTGGTCATCCAGATGAAGAATCCCATCAGAATCGCAGTAAATAGTAGAGTCACAGTCAGCCGTTTCGCGTTCATGCCCAAACCTCGAGAAATAGTATACGTGAGGATATTATACCATTTCTTCCATCAGAATCGTGACACGTTCCTGAATCGTCTTACTCACCTGCTCTGCACTCTTCGAACCATCGAAGTAAGCAGGCGCTTCTTCCAACACAATGTCCATGATCACCGGATTCGTCTGAACCGAACCCGATACTCGCTCGATCAGCTGGATGAACCGTTCAGCATTCTCTTGATCACATACGGCCTCACCCTCGATTCGACCCGGCTCATTACGAAACAGCTCAACTTTTCGATTGTAATCTGCGATTTCCGCATCGAATGCTTTCTGCGCGCTCGAACGAGCGACCCAGACACCTCTCGTATCTACTGAAGCGAAACGATCCAATGTACTCGGTTGTAGCATAAAGAGGATGAAGTCCCAAGCCTCTTCCTTACATTCGGAGAAAGCAGAAATCCCAACGGAAATCATCGCTTCTGCAGAGATTCCCTTGCCTGCCGACGTTGGCCACCCAAGGAAAAGCGGATGATTCGAACAAAGATCCGCATACATCGCAAAGCCCCACAAGGCGTCCGCGCCGAATGTATCTAATGCGCATACACCATCTTCCATCATCAATGAATTTGAGGAGTGGTACCCCCAGCTATCGTACTCCTCCATAAGTGCCCTCTCTTTGTCCGCCGAGATACGTCCACCATACTTCTTCGCAATGTCTAAGAGTCGGATAAAATCCGGGCTGTCGAAGTACGCCTCATTCTTGTCAAAATCAACGTAATGGTTCATGTCGTGATAAAGAAGTTCGAGTAGTATTCCGGTCTGGTCCGTTACCGCAAGATTCGCAAAATTCAGTCGGTTACTGTAACCCATAATCGGATAGATCGCAGGTCCCAGTGCGTCGATCTTCTGCTCGAAGATCTCCGGCGTCCAATCTTCCATCTCACCAAGTGTGGCAGGATTGCCGACGAACCCTCCCACCGACACGGCCAGCGGCATCTGATACAGTTTCCCATTCATCTCAAATGCACGGAAAACATTGTCAAAGTAAAGACTTCGATCAATACCTTGGGGGCCGTCTAGATATGTATTAAGGTCTACCAGCACACGCTCGGTATTGAACTGGCTATATGCCGCACAATTGAGCAGAATATCCGGGCCACTTCCTGATTTCATGCTCAGCAGGATCTGGTCCGCCATGTCATTCTTCATTTTGTCGTACGGAAGTCCGGTATCCCCCTCCGGAAGATACATTCGAACCCGCGTCTTACTGTTCGGACTTGCGTTATAGTCAGTCAACAGTTGTTCGAATTTCGTATCACCTTCACAGGTCGCCACGTATATCACGCGTTTTCCCGCATGAGGATTCTTCTCTTCTCGATGAAGCTTGGTCATATGACCTTTCACCGTCGAAGTCTCGCCCGTACCGGAGGTCACGTTCGTAAGATAGCACACCTCACGCTGGTCCGCACTCACTTTAATGTCCGCAAGGTTGTACGGGATTGAAACATCCGTGTAGTCAAAGTTCACCATCACTTCTTCCGTGCCTTGAAGCAGATCGCATCGAGTAATGTCTGAACCTTCCATTCGCTTAATGATGACACCATTACTCTCTATCCAAGAACTGTTCGTGGGATTCTTAATCTCCGTAGCATTCCCAAGTTTCGCCGTTTCCGGATCCACTTTCTGCAAGAAATATTTGCTTTTATCGATTCCATCGAAATCATAATCCGATTGCTTAGAAATCAGATAGATATCTCCATCGATCCTGATCAAGTTGACGAGTTCATTGTCACACAAGCCACATCCGATTTGCTTGCCTTTCGGATCGATCAGCAATACCCCATTCACACTATACGAAGTAGTCAGGAAATTACCATTATCTAATGCTAGATATTCCATACAGCAATCCAATACTTCGCTTGACATCTCATGAATTCGCTCACCCTTTTCATTCAGGAAAACGACTTTCGTATGAGTGGACTGTTGCATCGGGTTGAACTCGTTCAACACCACTCCAAATTCCTGATCGTCTTTGGTTAGCGTACCTACCCAGCTTTCATACAAATCAAACTTGATTTGTTCCACCAGTTGACCGTTCATGTCGCAAATCAGGATACCTTCTTCACTCGTAGAATATTGAAGTTCATAGTAACGCAGTAAATCTCCCTGTTTGTTGCAATTGAGCTGATCCATCTCCTCTTGTTCCGCCTCAGAAAGTTCGCGCGACACGTTATAACGAAGCAGAACATAATCTTTCCAGAAGGTGGTGGCATACACCTTAATGTCTGCATATTCTTCACCCTGTGGCATGGCAAACTCCACTTCCGCGGAAGAGAAATATGGTTCACTCTCCGCCACATACAACGGGCGTCCTGCCGCATCGGTCTCGACACTTGGCACACTTTCACTGGATGCAGCCGTCTCAGTCTGCGACGCATCGCCACTGTTACTTTCACCCGAATCTTTCTTACAGGCCGCAAGTGGCAACATCAGCGCACCACAAAGCAACCATGCCAACACACGACTTCTGGTATTCATGTTCTTCATATTGAACCTCTACCCAAATCTCCAAGCACCCACGCTTGCCGCTCAACAGAATCTTCTTAATCGAATAAATGGAAAATAACTACAACCACTCTAATTTTTATATAAGCAAAACAACTCCGTCACAAAGTGACAGAGTTGTCATAATTACTCATTCTGGCAAAAAATGGTGCATTTTTGGCAAAAATAGTCATCGTCTCGGTTACCGAAACGATGACTATCTCTTTACGCTTTTTCGTTAGTTCTTAATGTCTCTCGTCGTATTAACCAGAGATGGCCGGCGGTTGATTCAAGTCAAACTTGTTCGAAAACTGTGCCGCAACAATCGTTATTCCTAATGTTTCGTTCGTATACGTTGCTTCGCCCTCAGAATCAAATGTCACTTTGATAACAACCTGATCTACAGAAAAACCACTCACGCCCTTGGTTTGTTTGATGTAGTATGTGGTCTCCGGACTCAGTTTGCTTCCATCGATCTTAGCCGTATATACCGGAACTCCTTCAATCGTAGTTGTTCCGGAAATACTAGTGGTAGCAATCAGTTTCGTGCATGCCGCATCACTGTAGAGTCCAAATTCTGCCTGTGTCGCATCCGGTTCCACACTTACACCTGTAATCAAATTCCCGTGGAGAATCAGCTGAATCTCTATATCCTCACAAGCAACTTGTGCAGCTGAAGAGGACCACTTCGCATAGATCGTAGTATCCTCGTAAATCAGAGCACCCGTAGGAACTGGCTGCGTGAAGCCTAAATCATAGTACCATCCTTCAAACACATCATTGACTCTGGTGGCAGGAATATACGGTATAACATCTCCAGCCGTTAGCTGAATAGTATGTGTAGGCTGACTATTAGATGCGACTATGCCTCCATTCGCATCTAATGTAATGTAAACTGATTTGTTCCACTTTGCATAGAATGTTGTGTTACCAGAAGGTACATATTCACGTACATCATCAACGGTCAGCGTACACTCTGGATCCAAACACCAACACTCGAACATGTACTCATCGTGCGTAGGATATGGGCTCATATTCAGTTTCGTATTTGCCACGACGTTCATGGTTTCGATAGAAGTTCCTGTTGAAGGCATTACTCCACCATTCGCATCGAAGGTAATCGTAATACCTACTTTCCACTTCGCATAGAAAACAGTATCTTGAGACGGAGCATAGTCATAGATATCTACCCGCTTTGTGAATGCCTGGTCTAAGTACCAACCATCAAATACGCCACCGTCACGTTCAATCGTCGGCGGTTCAGCAATTTCTTGGCCCTTTGGAAGGATCTCTTTATAAGAATCGAGATCAGGATCCCCCAACAAATATCCACCGTTCGCTTCCCATGTAATGGTTACTGGTTCTGCCCATTTTGCATAGAGTGTCACGTCCTGATTCAGAACGTAGTTCGTAGGCAATCTCTTTGTTAATGCCTGATCCAGATACCATCCTTCGAGAATCAGGTTGTCCTTCTCGAAGCCAGCCCAAGACTGAAGTTCCTGGCCCTTCGGGAACTGCTCAACCAAGATAGAAGAACCAGATACCTCTGAATAGCCACCATTGCTGTTCCAAGTAATGGTTACACTATTGTTCCATTTTGCATAGAATGTCACATCTTCAGTAACGATGTATGTGTCAAGATCAACTGTAGTTGTGCACTCCGGATCCAAACACCATCCTTCGAAAGTATGATTCTCTCTCTCCGGACAATAGTAGCGCTCACATACCTCATCCTTCGCTACAACATCAATCCATAATGTATTATTCAGATCACCATCCAGATATCCACCATTGGCATCCCAAGTAATCTCTACTGGATCCGCCCACTTTGCATAGAAGGTGACGTTAGAAGTGAGTGTATAGTTCTCAATGTCCACGGCGTTCTGACACTTCGCATCGAAATACCAACCTACAAACACTTTGTCATTTAGCTCTGGCGTATAGTAACTGCTAACACCTTCATTCTTCGGAAGGATCTCAGTGATCGTAACAAGGTCTTCGAGGCCGAAGAAAGAACCGCCATTTGCGTTCCAGGTTACCTGGCATCCAGGTACCCATTTGGCATAGAATGTATCGTCATAAAGTGCTACATAGTAGTCCAGATATACAGCCTTCGTGCAGGCCTGATCAGAATACCAGCCAGCAAATGCATAACCCGGTCGCTCAGGAATACCGTCTTGACCCATGTTAATCACTACTTCGTTTAGTGGAACGTCTTGTGTATACACGGAAGATGCTACACCTTCTTCGATGTAGAATGCACCACCGTTTGCATTCCATGTCAGGGTGACTGCTTCAATCCAGTGTGCATAGATTGTTACATTCTCGTTTACGATATATGTGTCCAAGTCCACTGCTTCCGTACAAGCTGGATCTTTATACCAACCATCTACTACATATCCACTTCTCTCCGGAGCGAAGAATCCATATTCACCAATCCAGGAACCTACAGGAATTGATACTTCTAGCTCCTCACCCTCTTCGAAATGACCACCATTGGCATTCCATGTAACTTGACAACTTTCAAGTACATCAAGCAAAACGGATTCGGATTCCATACGGTTTCCATATTTGTCAGTAATAACACAGCGATACGTATTTCCAACTCTAGACTCCGTTAGACTAACTTTAAGCGTTGCCGTACCTGCACTTGAAAGAGTTGAATTAGTCCATTTCCCACTTTCCTTCAGCATTTGCCATTGATATACAAGGTCATCACCTTCCGCAACCACGCTAAATTTGGCCATATCTCCCAAATTGCCAACGAAATCTTGAGGTTGTGTCAATATTGCTAGGTCTACTGGTTCAGTTTCGATTGCAAGCAGTGCAGCATCTGACTCCACTCTATTGCCGTGTTTGTCAGTAATAACACAGCGATACTTATAACCAATTCTATTTTCCGTTAGACTAACTTTAAGCGTTGATGTACTTGCACTTGAAAGAGTTGAATTAGTCCAGCCTCCATTTCCCTTCTGCATTTGCCATTGGTATACAAGTTCATCACCAAATGCCACTACGTTAAATTTGGCCATATCTCCCAAATTACCAACGAAATCTTGAGGTTGTGTCACTACTGTGATGTCACCTGGTTTGGTCTCAATTGTAAGCAGTGCAGCATCTGACTCTACACTATTACCGCATTTGTCAGTAATAACACAGCGATACTTATAACCAATTCTAGTTTCTGTTAGACTAACTTTAAGCGTTGCCGTACTTGCACTTGAAAGAGTTGAATTAGTCCAGACTCCATTTCCCTTCTGCATTTGCCATTGATATACAAGGCCATCACCTGCTGCCACTACGCTAAATTTGGCCATATCTCCCAAATTACCAACGAAATCTTGAGGTTGTGTTACTATATTGATATCACCTGGTTCAGTCTCGATTGTAAGCAGTGCAGCATCCGACTCAGCACTATTACCGTATTTATCAGTAATAACACAGCGATATTTATAACCAATTCTAGTTTCCGTTAGACTAACTTTAAGCGTTGCTGTACTTGCACTTGAAAGAGTTGAATTAGTCCAGCCACCGTTTCCCTTCTGCATTTGCCATTGATACACAAGTCCATCGCCTGTTGCCTCAATGTTAAATTTTGCCATATCTCCCAAACTGCCAACATAATCTTGAGGTTGCGATACAATCGTCAAACTAGATGTGGCACGAATTCTCATAGGTAGAATATTGATTATCGAAATCAAAGCCAATAACACAGATAATACACAACAACTTGCTTTTTTTCTCATTCGACTAATCCTCCCCAAACACTTGGAATATATAGAATTATACGTATATATTAAATTCGTAAAGCGTCGACTGTCAAGAGTGCAACTCATACATGGAAATACTTTAAATCGAGAATCATATCTGCTTGATTTTGAAACGAAAATTGTTATCATAAAATTAATACTTAAGTTGTTCAGTTATTATTTACTACTATCTTGTTTGGAGACAAAATGAAAAATCTATCACCCGAATTTCTTGCTGATATTGTATTGTCGAACAGAAGGAAACATAATCTCTCCCAAACTAAACTAGCAGAAATCACTGGCATCGAACGTTCGATCATTTCACGCATTGAGCGACAATTATACTCCCCATCAATTGATCAACTCCAAGTCTTGTCCAAGGCTCTTGATTTTGACATTAGTGGAATAATTTGTGGAATTAACAGTGCATTTGATAACCAAGTTTCTTCCAAACAGAGTTCATGTAGAAAATACAATATAGTCGTGGTTGGGACTGGATACGTTGGTCTTTCTTTAGCCGTTCTTCTAGCTCAGCATAACAAGGTTACTGCTGTCGATGTTCTCGAAGAAAAAGTAAACAAGTTAAATAACGGCATCTCACCCATCAAGGATGAGTATATAGAAGTATTTTTGCGCGAGGCAAAAGAAGGGAAACGTAGAATAGACCTCTCTGCAACACTTGATGGTGTTGACGCGTACAAAAAAGCTGATTTTATAATCATCGCAACACCAACAAACTATGATACAAAACAGAATTACTTCGATTGCTCCGCTGTAGAAAACACGATTCGTTTAATAAAAGATTCTACCAAATGCAAAAAAAGTAAACCCACTATCGTCATTAAGTCAACAATTCCCGTCGGTTATACTCTTCAAATCAAAGAAAAACTAAATATGGAAAACATCCTGTTTTCTCCAGAGTTTTTAAGAGAGTCTAAGGCGTTGTACGATAATTTGTATCCCAGCCGAGTAATTGTCGGTTGCGATAACAAGACTAAAGAAGCTGCGCAAGTCTTTACTAGTCTTCTTACACAAGGTGCCATCAAAAAAGACATTGATACATTGATTGTTGGATATACCGAGGCTGAGGCCATAAAACTGTTTGTTAATACATATCTGGCACTTCGTGTTTCATTTTTCAACGAACTCGACACCTACGCTGAAATGAAGGGATTGAATACAGCTGACATTATCAAGGGTGTTTGTCTTGATCCAAGAGTAGGCGATTACTACAATAATCCCTCTTTCGGTTATGGTGGATACTGTCTCCCTAAAGATACAAAACAGCTCCTAGCGAATTATCAGGATGTTCCTGAAAAGCTAATCGAAGCCATTATTGAAAGTAACAGAACCAGAAAAGATTTCATCGCCGAGCGTGTTCTCGAGATAGCCGGAACATACACAGGTAGTGAAGCATATTCACTAACAAAAGAACTTAAGCAAAAAGAAATAGTAGTTGGCGTGTTTAGGCTCACGATGAAGACTAATTCTGACAATTTCCGCCAGAGTTCTATTCAGGGTGTCATGAAAAGAATCAAAGCCAAAGGAGCAACACTCGTAATCTACGAACCAACTCTTGAAGACGGAAGCACTTTCTTTGGGTCATTGATTGTAAATGATATTGAAAAATTCAAGGCAATGAGCGGATGTATTATCGCAAACCGGTATTCTTCTCTGTTAGATGACGTCAAAGAAAAAGTATACACTCGAGACCTCTTTCAGAGAGATTAACTCTACTTACTGTGAAGGATCCAATGCTATACTTTCCTTGATATGAATTTACACGTTTTCACCAGATTAGAATGCAGAAGGAATGGTTCCGATTTTTTGTTGGAGATACTATCGTATCAATTTCTATGAGATCTGTTTAAGTGGCGCAGTTTTTGCCAAGTATTAATCATATCTTGACGGAAAAATAAAAAGTTCCCTGCTAGCACTACTGTCGTGCAAAAAGCGCACGTCAATACCGCCTTAGTAATCCAGCCAACATAACTGACTTCGAATGAAAAATCGACGCACTTTGAACAAATAAAGACAAATAACCCTTCACATAACGCTACCAGTATGCGGGAGAAAGAAATCCATCCACTTCTAACCACGATATTACGACACATGTAAAGAGAATACTGTACCGTTCTAAATACTGTCGCGACCAAAGTGCCTACAGCCACACCAACGATGCCAAACTCAAAAACCAGCACAACTGACACCGAAATATTGATGATTGGTTCAATGATTGCGCCACATTTTGTCTGTCGATAGTGCCCAGCTGCCTGTACCACCAATTGGTACGGCAGTCTTATTCCATAGAAAAATCCAGCAGTGACAAGCAAATACGCAAATAACGGCCTCACATACTCAACATCATCTATTTTTTTCGTATATACTGCTACAAAATCCAAGATCAAAACAGCCGCGCATGAATATAAGATTGTAGAGACAGAATAGACTATACTCTCTGCAATCTTTACATTTGTTGCTAACAGTTCTTTTTCATCTTTTGCAATCATATCGCCAAAAGCTGACTCCAATCCTCTCGAAAATGCCAATACACTCCTTTTAAGGCCATTTGCAATCAAGTTATATACACTGTAAACAGACACTTCTAACATATCAGTAAAAACAGTTAACACCATAACATCTGTGTTATTCATAACAAAGTCAGCTACTTGATGCCAAAATGCATCCCAACGTTGTTTGATTGCCTTAGTATTAGGAATAACATCAGTATTGATATGGTATTTTTTCTTTACATAGATGCCCTGAATTATTGGATAAATTACAAAAATCAATGCGCTTCCAAGTTTGACAACGTGAATTGAGCATCCACAGAGTATCAGTACTGTAGCCACACCAGTATTAAGAACTGTACATACAGACTTCAATAACGAAGGAAACCAATAGTTTTGAAAGGCATGCAATACTATTTCATATGTTATTCCAAAGAAAGACTCGGCGAATGTGCTTGCACCAATAATAAGAAACAATGAAAACGTAAATAGCCAATCAAATTCATTTCTTACCAAAATTGGATATGTTGCGGAAAAAATTAGAATTAGGCCTACAAGAATCAGACCAACTTTCTTCATAAATAAATCAGTTGCTTTTACTATGCCATTGATTTCATCAACATCGCCGAGTGCAATCGGTTTATATAGAGCTGCTTTTGTCGCCCCCCCGATTCCTGCCCGCAACAAAACGGCACATGACAAAAACTGCGTAACAGAAGTTGTCAGCCCATTATACTTTGAACCAAATGTAGAAAGAATCAATCTGGGAAGAATAAAAGCACATACGATTGAAACTAGTTCTTGCAGCAAACTCATTATTGAATTGACTATCGCTCTCTTTCCGCGCATATCATGTTCCTTTCAGATATTTTCTCTTTCCCACATATTACATAAAGACTTTCCTCAGTCAAATCGTTACTCTGCTTGTCTACTTCATATCTAGGTAGATTTGATCCAAGACTTTGACCGCCTCGTTCCAATCAAACTGTTTAGCTATTTTCTTCATATTGTCAGAATATCTCCTGATTAGTTCTGGCTTGTCTAGCATATCCAGAAAAGCTTGTCTTATTTGCTTGATGTTCTGCGTGTCCACTGCTTTTCCTATGTCATATTTTAACGCCACTCTTCCAATGTTCAGACCTTTAGTCGCCACGATGGGAGTTTCCGTAGCAATTGCTTCATATAGTTTTACCGGCTCAAAGTCACCATGGTAATTGGGATTGGTCAAGGAATAGGCAATATAACTGACATCCGTATTTTTGTATATATACTCTGATTCCGAAACTCCATTAAAAGCACCATAAACGTTTACATTATTATACAGAAGCGCCATCTTCTCTAACTCGGCAAGATCCACTCCTCCACCATAAATATTAACTATGATGTCGTCAATATCTTTTACAGCTTCAAACAATGAATGAAATTCAGTTAATTGATTCCGAACCGTTCCAATGTATGAAACTCTCAGTTTTGAAGATTGGGTCTTCTCTATATCAGCAAAACTGTTGCGATCACTATAGTTTTTAAGTTGAAAAAACTTCTTTTCAATCCCATGTCCATAGGCTTCTAAAGACAGAGGCGTAACATAAATGTTTGCTATCGCTTTTTTTGCAATTGCTCTAGTTGCGAAATGAGAAATTTTGGCTTTTAGGAAACTTCCTTTATCGTAAAATTCGTGCATATCAAATATTAACTTATGCTTTAGGAAACATCCTATTATCGCTCCATCAAGGTCATGGCAATGAACAACATCATACTTCTTATCATGAAGGTACTTTTTGCACTCGCGCAAAAATTTAAGGTAGGCACCTAGTTGCTTTACTCCAGAACCAGCTATAGCAGAAATTGAAAATCTTCGTATGTTGATTCCTTCCATATTTTCGGTTTGAGGCAATCGTTTTTGTGGGGTCTTATCCCAACATAGGATTTCAACCTCATTCCCCCTTGTGACAAGGTATCGAGCCTCTTTATAGACACGCACATCGATAGAAAACGCATTCGTCAAAATCATCTTTATTTTCATTATCAACCTCAATACGAATTGCTATAGGCATATCAAACTTTTAATCTCTCTATAATCTCGTAAGCATCGCTTACTAAAATAGCATTCTATTCATACAGTATTCTATACTCAAAGCTATATGCAGTTATTCAAAATCAAGAGCATATCTCAATCTGGTAGTCACGTCAAACTCTGAATATCAGATAGATTTTCCTCTTTATGTCGCTGATATCTGAACACCTCTATACTCATTATCGAAAATGCTAATAACATCCAAAAATCTATTTTCTCTATTCCTCCTGCTCCAATAAATGATCTTGGAACGTATAAGGAGAAGAAAATAACACACAAATAGTGGATGCTTGTTCTACGATTTTTAACCATACCTATTAACCAAACACTTACTAGAACAATTATAAGAATACCTCCTATAAAAATGCCATTGTAAAGAAGGAACTCCAAATATGTATTGTGCGGAGTCAAATCCGCGTATCCAAGACCTTTTAGACCATCGTACCCAGTGCCTTTTATTGGATTCTTAGATAGAAGTTCAAAACACAATTTGTATACACCACTTCTACCAGAATCTTGGCCTATGTTTCCACTCATAAATAAAAGTAGTGCTCTGCTTCTGATTCCAAATCTCGAAAAAAAGTAGTATAGGTTCTCCAGAATCGTGTCGTAGAATAGGAATAATGATAATCCAAGTAAAACTATGAAACTATTTTTGAATCTTGACTTTAGTGTATTACTCTCGCTAATAAAGCATATATACAGAATATAATAAGCAATAACGCCCAAGAATGGGCCCCTTGAGCCTCCCACCAAAATGCATAGAATACTGCTTGCAAACAGAACTATATCGTACCATTTTCTATCTTTAAGGGCATAGTGTTCCAATATTACCGCTCCAACAACTACACTATTACCGAAAGACATGCTGTACTCTGCTTGTAAACCTCCTTCGTGATATATCACTGCAACAGTCATAATACTCGCACCGACAATCATATATCCACTTCGTCTTAGTACAATCATTAAATAGTCATAGTCTTCAACTGTTATAGCTATAAGGAAAGGAAGAACCCCATAGAGCACTATGCGCGGGATATCAGCTAGAAAGTAATCCGCATTGCTTGGAAAGAGCAGCAACTGCCCAAGCGTATAGATTATCGACAAATAACACGTTAGCAATAATGCATATCCGTGACGTTTAAAAAGCACCTTACTACGCCAAAAAAACATCACTAATACAATAAGCGTTACAAAAGCATTAATGTAACGTTTGTAGGAGACAAACGCATCCGCGGCAAAAAAGATATTTTTTGTCAATAGACTTGTAAGTACTATTCCCAAAGCCGTTTCAGATCGATTATTCATGACTCGCATCTATCTCCATACTCCGTATTTGTAATCATGTTCAATTAAGTATCATTCGGTAAGATCAGTTTATCTCCCAGTATAGTGTCCCATTCTTCCGGATACATTTTGTTCGTATAACTTCCAGGGAACCAAGTGATTTCACCAAAATATATAGAGTTATCATAGTTATAGAGATCAATCCTTGCAAATGGAAAATCTTCTGAAAGTTTTTCCGCAACCCAGTACATTTCCTCCAGATTATCTGGTTTCTTAACAACTATACTTGGATCCGAGTGATGCTCGTTGCCAGTTTCAAATTTGATATAATTCCAACCTCTATCATATGTATTATAGGGAAACTCTTTTTTCCTTTTTCCTGTCAAATCAATTGGATTTACAGCCACTCGTGTAAACTCAACCTTTCCGTTAATACAGTATATCTTGTAGTCGTTCAATGGTTCTTTCCCACTTGGTTCTAAGTAGTTCTCTACAATGATACTCACATCATCCGAATAATGAAAATTGTCCAATTCTACAGTTCTTCTTTTAGCAATAGTCATCCAATTGGACAGAGTCTTCCTCATTTCATCCGGATTTACCATAGATTTGTCATTTACAATAATATTCATTCCACAACTCTGAGATATTTTAATGACATATCTTTCAGGAAGTGTTTCGAAATCAATCTGTTCAGGCGTAAAGTATCGCCCAACAATACCTACTAAATACTTTGTTCCAACTTTTTGTTCTACATAATCACGAACTTTGTATTTGTCATAGCATTGCTTGATTACATCCAATTGTTTCCTGTCATAGTAGTCGAGTAGCCAAAACATTTTCTCGCGAAAAGTCGTGGGATTTTTCAAGTTAAGACTTCCCTTGCACTTCAATCTATACAACAAACGAATGTACATGTGTTTCGGGAGTATTCTGAATGCCAGATGATTTAATTTCCCGGACAAAGTTCTACCCATTCTGTGTACTTCCTTACTTAGTTCTCAAATCAAGCTACTTTCACCAAACATTCCCTTCATATCTACCGATGCAAAATTGTCTAAAGGAAGTTTGACTGGCAACCCTGTCAGCTGACTCTTATATATAGCTAGTACAACTTCAAGTGCATTTCTGCCAGCAACAGCATCTACATATGGTTTTCTGTTATTAATAATTGCATCTATCACATCAGCAAACATAAGTGCATGCCCATTTCCATACACATTACTTGTAGCCTCTTCAAGTCCTGCTTTTCCATTTTCTCCCTCACCCTTTATATTCCAAACATCTATAGTATTACATGATGTTCCTCCAAGTTTTACAGTGCCTGTTTCTCCAAACAAGTACAATGTCTCCTCTAAGTTTTTCGGGTATACATTCACAGTTCCTTCGATTGTTCCAACAGAACCATTCTTAAATTTCACTATTGCCAAACCAACATCTTCGCACTCAAGATAATCATGATACTGCTGTCGCGTTGTTCCATATACTTCATCAATTTCATCTCCCATCATCCATCGAAGAAGGTCTATACCATGTATGCATTGGTTCATAAGCGCACCGCCATCAGACGCCCACTTTCCTCTCCAAGGAGCTTGCTCGTAGTACTCCTTATTTCTGTTCCATCTCACATTGATAGATCCATGCGATATTTTACCCAAACGTCCAGCATCAACTGTCTTGCGCATCTCTTGAACTGCAATGTTAAATCGATTCTGATGACAAGTAGCTACTTTTACACCTTTTTCATTGGAAAGCTGAATAATCCTATCTGCTTCGTCCAGACTTAAAGCTATCGGTTTTTCGATTATCAGATTGATTCCCTTGTCAATACAATACAAAGCAATTTCAGCGTGGACGCCACTGTCTGTTGCAATTGATATCAATTCTATTTCTGGGTGTTGATTGATCATTTCCTTATAGTCAGTGAATCTATCTACATCAGATGAGTAATTTGTCTTATCAAATAGAACATCTATATTCTGAGGAACTACATCACAAACTGCCACCATATTCAGTTTGTTGCTCAATACAGCTTTAATGTGATTCACGGCAATTCGTCCACATCCAATTAATGCATAATTCATATTCAAATCTCCTTCAACTTAATCTGTCTCAATGCGTTAATTATGTAGTCTCGTTCTTGCTCGAATAATTCAGGAAACACTGGAAGAACAAACGTTGTTTTGCTTAGTTCTTCGGTGATTGGCAAATCTCCTTCTTTATAACCCAAGTAGGAAAAGGCGCCCTGGAGATGCAAAGGTATCGGATAGTAGGTTCCTGATGAAACACCACTCTCTTTCAACTTGTCTATAATAAGACTTGCTTGCGGATGCTTTAACGCATAGATATAGTATGAATGTTCTGAATACTCAGCTTCTATTGGCGTAATGAATTCAAGATTCTTAAGTCCTTCATTGTATAAAGAAGCATTCATTCTTCTTCTGTCAATGAATTCATCCATATGATTAAGTTTTACCCGAAGGATTGCCGCTTGTATAGCATCTAGTCGTGAATTGTAACCTATTAGGTAATTATAGTACTTGCTTTCACCCATCGGCATGCTAGCTGGTAAACTCTTTCCTGATCTTTCATACTCTTTCTTCAAAGTCCACAGGCCATCTTTCCCGGAACCATGTACTTTTAGTGACCTACATGCTCTTGCCACATTCTCATCATCGGTAAGAACCATTCCTCCATCGCCGCTACCTCCAAGATTCTTCGTTGGAAAAAAAGAAAAGCAAGAAACATCTCCCAATGTGTTACTTCGTTTTCCCTTATACTTTGTACCAGCCGATTGCGCACAGTCCGCGATTAAATATAGACTGTACTTTTTACATATTTTTCTAAGAGCATCCATGTCACAACTTTGTCCGTACATGTGTACGGGAAGAACTGCCCTTGTTTTATCGGTGATCGCATGCTCAACCAAGTTCACATTCATGCAGTAAGTAAATGCATCTACATCAACAAACACAGGCGTTGCTCCGACAGCTGCAATACTCTCAGCAGTAGCAAAAAACGTCCATGCTGTCGTGATGACTTCATCGCCAGGTCCAATTCCTAAAGCACGGAGAGCAAGAATAATCGCATCCGTTCCATTTCCGCAAGATATCCCGTACTTCGCACCTTCATATAGAGCAAATTCCTCTTCAAATGCGATTACTTCCTCTCCACCGATATAATTACCACTTCTCAACACACGCAATGCAGCTTCTTCATATTCGGATGCATACTTTTCATGTTGACGTTGTACATTCATTAATTGAATATTCATTTCGTCTCCTCCCCTTCACATCTTTTGGGAATTATTTCACCATCTCGATTTACTTCGTACTCGTTGCCACATTTCTCACATGTATACTCTGCATTAAGTTTGAAACCACACTTACACACATACGCATACTTCCTTGCGGGATTACCTACCACCATAGTGTAATTCGGAACTGTCTTAGTAACAACTGAACCTGCACCAACAAATGCATACTCTCCAATATCGTGTCCACACACTATTGTGGCATTGGCTCCAATAGTTGCCCCTCGTCTAATTGTTGTTCTCTTAAACTCGTTTTTTCGCTCTATGAAACTCCTTGGATTTGCTACATTAGTAAACACAGCATTGGGACCTATAAATACATCATCCTCACATATCAGCCCAGTATATAAAGCAACATTATTCTTAACTTTGACATTGTTTCCCAAAATAACTCCTGTCTCTATAAATGCGTTTTCACCGATATTGCAATTTCTGCCAACTTTTGCTCCATGCATCAAGTGACACCAATGCCAAATTCTTGTTCCTTCTCCAACTTCAGCACCTTCATCTACTTGGGCTGATGGATGTACAAAATACTCACTCATTAATCTCACCAAACACCTTTCAATAGATTATTATTGTCATATGCATCTACCATGTTTTCTCTTCACAATTCGTTAGGTATCTTTTGAACATACATCTATCATTTTTTGCGCAAGAATCTCAAATGAATAGTCTTCGGCCAATCTGACAGCATTATCACAATATCCCTTGTACTCTTCACTTCCCATGACAGCAAATCCATCGATTAACTCTGCTATTTTTTCCACATTATCTATCGAACAAGTAAGTCCAGCCTTGTATACATCTGCTGGATTCATTCCACACGCAAAGTCAGAAATAATAGGTTTACCAGCTGCAGCATAGTCGAACATCTTGTTCGCACTAATCCCATATTTTAATACAGATGCTTGACCAACATGCATATAATTCAAATTAGCATGACTCGTTATGTAAGGAATGTACTTTTTTTCGGCTCTTCCTTTGATAGAAACATTTTCTATTTTTTCAGAAGTTAATCTTTTCTTCAAAGACTCAAGTTCATATCCATCTCCCCATATCAAGAACTTTACTCGACTATTCTTTACACATTTAGCCACATCTAGTATTTTACCAACATTATTTACTTTTCTTATCGACCCAACATACACAACTTTGAACAGTTTATCATCTTCCAAGTCAGCATCTTCAATAGAATAATGATCCTTATTGAAATTGAAATCATTTAAATCAATTCCATTATTTACATAATGCACTTTCTCTCTAGGTATATACTTATCTAGTCCTCGATCTTCGAAATACTGCCAAGCATTTTCCATTGTGAATACTAATTCATCTGCATGCTTATACAGATACTTCTCAAATGAATACATTAATTTAACTAGTGGATTACTTCGCTTTGCAACTCCAAAAGACACTATACTCTCTGGCCATAAATCTCTGACTTCAACAATACTTTTTCTCCCATACTTTTTACCTAGTTTAATTGCTACAAGTGCCGCCAATGGATGAGAAGATGATCCAATTATAGCATCCGGTTTTTCAAACTTTTTCGCAGTTTTTTTCATATTATGGTAGAAAATGAACATTGAGAATATTCTCTTTAATTTGCTTCCTTCGTAATTCAACGTCTTAACGCAAACCCATTGGCAAGGCTCCGTAGTGTACACATGAAACCTTTCTCTGCCTTTGATAAGTTGCATATCTGTATTATGTGGGTGGCTACCGACAAACACCGTTGGTTCATGTCCTAGGGCTTTGATATTTTTCCCTAAATAGTAACCGCGGTTCAGAGCACCATGTTCAGGCAACATTGTACTCTCGTGAATATACCATATCTTCATTTCTCTCTCCTTGTGAAAAACTGTGCTTTGCTTACTTCATCATGTATTTCATTAGCACGTTCAGTGTCAAACCCCTCCGTACTTTCTTTCTGAAACAGAATCTTCACTGTTTCCAGAATAATCTGGAAATCAAGCACTATGCTGTAATTGGAAATATACATGAGATCTAGTTTTAGTTTATCTAGCGGTGTTGTGTTGTATTTTCCGTATACTTGAGCATATCCTGTTAAGCCACCCTTGACCTTAGTGCGATACTTGAATTCAGGTATTTCTTGAGTGTATTTATCTACATGTTCATATCTTTCTGGGCGAGGACCTACTATGCTCATATTGCCAGAAAGGATGTTGAATAACTGTGGCAACTCATCTATTCGGCATGCTCGTATGACTCTTCCTACCCTTGTAATTCTATTATCCTTCTCGCCAGCAGGGTGTGGGCGGCCATCTTTCTCTGCATCCACGATCATAGATCTAAATTTGACGATCATGAAATGTTTGTTATCTTTGGTAATCCGATCTTGTCTGAAGAAAACTGGTCCACCATCTTCGAGTTTAATTGCTATCGCAGTAAATAGGAAAATCGGAGATAGTACAATCAAAGAAATTCCACTCAACAGAATATCCATCGTACGTTTGATGAATCTTTGCCATAAGCGCATACCAAGATTGCGACTTAGGTACAATGGAGTATCCATCACATTGAGACTCTCAGATGATTTTAGAATAATATCTGCTAACTGAGGTACTATGTAAATGCGTTTATCTTTTTCAAAGCATAATTTAATGATCTGATTCTCAACATTTGCCGGAACAGCATTGACCATAATGCTAGTACAATTCTCAACTAGGTTCTCAAGACTTAGATTCGGATCATCATATCGAACTGATTTCTCAACCGTATACTTCTGGGGAATCTGATTGATTTTCATCAGGATATCGTTCTCTTCATCACCATGAATAATCACTACTGGCAGTGGTTTGATAATCTTTCTATAAAGATCCACCATCAACATAACTGTAAGACCTAGCACGATTGACTGTACTAGAAACAGAAGAATATATCGCCAAGCAAAATCAAAGAAGTATCTAAAGTTGTTCAGTATTGTAATCGAAACAAATACCTCAAAGAAGTCTGCTATCAAAACTGTTAGTACAATACTTGCAAGTTGCTTGGATTTTCGCTCTACACCTATTTTAAATGCATGAAGGAACTTCCCAAAGATTGCAAATAGAAGGATGTATAACATCGAGGCAAGACCGATATTACCATATCCGAGCAGATAGCCAGTGTGATTATTGCCAGTTACATAGTCCAACCACACAAGCAAAAACATACCCAGTGCAAATGACGTAAGAATCAAAGCACAAATACCACGGTAAATATATCTCAGTCGTAACGTGTTCCGACTCATTTTGGGGGGAATATTTCCCTCTTTTACGTCCTGCATTCAAACATCCTTCGCTGGCTACTCTATTTCTTACCCAACAATGTTCTTGTTTTTCCATTTTCCTCGATAAAGTAAGCTTCGCCGGAAGAAGGTCACATTGTCCTTCTCCTGTCTTGTTCTGTTCCACATCGTTCTTCAACGCGCAACCTAGGCGACGATTGTCTCCCGATGTTTCTTCTCGAGGTGTAGGAATGCCCGAAACATTGCTACTCTTCTTAAATTATAATATTAATATATGTCAGGAATACTTGCTGAACGTGTTGGAAGAATACTATATCAATTCAATTTGATTACAATTTGAAGATATCAAGATAATTGGTTGTCAAATGTATGACTTATGGACGCTTCTCAACAATTTCCAGTCCGACTGCGCCACGAATAGTCTGATTAAATAGTTCTATCTCTATGTATGCCATTCGCTTATGTCGATCAATTCTACGAATCATTCCTTCTCGTCCTTGGAGCGGACCGGATGTTACGGTAATGGTATCGCCTTCGATCATGCCCTGTGAAACATCTAGGACACCTTCGCTCTCATATAGTTTTTCCGTCAGTACTGCATCTTCGTCACTTAACGGATAGTATTTCTTCTCCACAGCGAGCACAGCGTGGAACCCTTCCATTTTCCACAGTTCCAGCACAAGCGCATCGATGTCTTCAGTATCTACGAAGAGATAGCCTGGGAAGATTGGTTTCTCGGCAAATATCCATTCTCCTTTGCGGCGGATCTGCACGCGTCGTCTCGGTACGAAGCATCGACTTTGGCACGCCAAATCACGAACAGCCTGTGCTGTCTTCTCTTCCATGCCTGTCGAAGTCCAAATCACGTACCACATTCTCTAATTCTCGTCCTGTCTTTCTTGTTTCTTACATCGTCTTCTCTTCATAGAAGAGATCCAGAACAGTTTCTTTCAGAGATTGTCCATCGCAGTAGAATTCCATGAATTCTTCTCCGTGTTTGGACTCACCTTGTATCTTCATCCGGCCGCAGCTCTCGTACTCAGTCAGATACTCGGAAAGCTTTGAGAGGGTGTTGAGATCCATGTCGGAGATCATATAGTCGCCGAGTTCTGCGATTAATTCCAGTGCGAAACTTGCGTCCGCGTTGATCTTCTCTTTCGCCTTCTTCTTCCAATTTTCCAGATACATATTCTGTCTTTCCATGCGTGTAACATTGTTACTATGCTCGTCATCTAGGGAAGTTCGAGCTCGTATGAAGGTTTCGGCCTGTTCATCGTTCAGATTCAGTTTTGCACCCTTTGTCATGGTCGGATCGACCACAGTCATGTCATAAGGTATCTCCACTTCCACGCCACCAACGCTATGATTCATGATTGCAATGGAGTCTAATTTCAAAGTAATGTAGTGTTGGATTTTCTCACCCATCAGAAGATTACTCAGTGCCTCACAGGTGTACTCACAACTATCTTGTAATCCGGAGCCATATGTATGGGACAAGGCAATCTGAGCCACCGTCGTGCCCAATCGATCGCCGGTGGTGCCAATCTTCGGAATATCCGTCATGGTATCGCGGTTGATCTCCAACACGCGATAGGTCTTCTCTTCGTGATTCAATACCAGAAGAAGCAGGACATCGACCTGATCGTCGTTGCGGTTTCCTTCTCGTTCCTGTGCTTCGCCGTTAGAATCAATTCCCATACACAAGATGGTCTCGATATTCTTCTTGGCTACATAGGGTTTTCCGTCATAATAAATGACAGGATCAACCTCTTCCGTCTCATACGGATCCAGATATGCCGACCCGTCCGACGAAGAAGGAGAAGAAGTCGCCTTCTTCTTGATCCTGTCTGTAATCACTAATAGCACAGAAAAGAATAGCAGTATTGCTACTGCTATTCCTACCGTCTTAATTATCGTATCTTTAGTTGGCCGAACTCTTCTTCGCACGTGTCACACACACCAGACCAACAACCATCAGTGCAGCTGCGCCAACCAGAACAGCCTTCGTTACATACTCACCGGTTTGTGGTGAAGGCTCTCCGCCAAGTTTACCACCACCGTCTTTCTTTCCAACAAGGAAAGCGAATGGGCTGTTTCCATCAGATGTAACGGTGATGCTGTCTCCGTTCACTTTTGTATCTTCGAAAGACCAAGTACCATCTTCGCCCATGTGAATAGTCTGAACGGATTCGCCATCTGCAGCAGACCATACATACGTTATTGAGATCTTCTTGTCGTTCTTCTTATATCCACCATCAATCATGGAAGAATCGAATACCAATGCGATGGAAGCATTGTCGCCAACTGCTTCCTTCACAGCATCAGCGGAAAGACCTTTCAAATTCTCAGGCTTCTCACCAGCCGCCTTGATTGAATCTGCAGCCATCTTGAGATTTGCGTTGACCTCGTCGTATTCAGAAGTAGAACCCAATCTTGTTGTCTGAATCTTATCTGCTACATCCTCTTGAGTATCAACTAATACAGCCTTCGCAACCTTCAGATCTCCTTTAGCTCTCGGGCTCGGATCTGCAAATGCGGTCGCGCCAAGAAGTGCAATCGTTACTACGGTTGTCAGAATAGTCTTCAACATCTTCATATCAATTTACCCCCGTAATTCTTTCTATCATCAGTACACTCAATCAATTTCCTTCGCAAACACCAAATATCTACGTGAGCGGTCTCCCCAGAGGCAGGAAGAAAGCACTAATACATGGTCACCGTTGGAAGGTTTTGCTTCAGGTATCAGTCTGACATCCACACCGGATTCAGAGAATATCTCGTCAAAATAGGCTTCGAACACACCATCGGCATTAAAATCATTATAATAGAGAATATGGTCACTGTCACTAGGTAATGTTGCAAATATTTTATAAATTCGTGTCTTTTGCGGTGTAAATAGTATAATCAAGCGTTCTTCGTCGAAGTAATCCTTCTCAGAAAGCGTAGCTTGAAGTGTACCAAACATGGAACCATTGTTCATTCGGTGACCATAGATCACCGTAACTGGATCTGAAAAATCGAATGTATTGTACTCATGTTCGACAAATAGTGAGCCGGCTCGTGCGTAGTTGCCGACTGCATCTCGGTAGAGATACCATGTGTCATCTGTGAAACTACGAAGGACCGGAAGACTGATCTGCGGCTCGCTCATGTAGAGCCATCCGATAATCTCCGGATTGGCATGCTGTAATTCATCGAAGTCGACTGGACATTCATACGCCGGAGCTGTCTCTTCCGGCACTGACGGTACGGATGATTCTTGCTGTTCCTTCGGTTCAGTCGTCTGATTTGTCAGGGCAGCGATATCCTCCTCATCAATGGACGGATAGGTAAACTCTACATAGGTCGGGCTGGCCGGTGCAGTCTTAGCCTTCTTCAGGTATCCATTTCCCCATAGGTAGTAGAGGATCAATCCGATACTGGCTGAAAACATTACGATGGATGCTATGATCCATATCACTCTGCTCTTTCTCTTCATATGCTGTCCCTCTTTGGTGCTTTGGCTGCTTCTACGAGCTGGGCACTGTTTCGATCGATCTGTCGTAGGGAATCTGGGCCTATTTTACCTTGGATGATGGACCGTCCCTCGGCCAGATTCGGTCTTCTTTTCTGCAGATTATGGCAGTCTGAACCCAGGAAATCGATATGCCCGTTCTTGACCATTTTTAACGGTTTGTGGCGTTTCAGCAAACTCAGGAAGCACTCGGCATTCGACTGGATATAGACCTCAGGTTCTTGAAGAAGTTCCTGTAACAAACTTGAATCCTGATCAAAATATCGCTCGATATGCGCAATGATGATTTTCAGATTCTGTTCATCACGTAGAAGTCTCACATCTTCCAAGAAGGACTCTGTCCACCTGCGGAACGGTGGTTCGAGAAGAATATATCGACTGTTTCCCATGCGCAGTAAATCCATGGCCTTCGTGTGACCGATTCCGCGGTAGTAGTGAACTTCCGCACCAAGGATGCACTTCGGGTACATACTTGGGTTGGCATTCATCTGTTCCTGAAGGATTCTTGCAGCTTTGGCTCGACGATGTAGGAATGTCTCGGGATCGTTCTCACTTGCATAGAAATGTGGGGTCAGGAACATCACTTCCACGCCCTGCTCTTTCGACATCTGAAGCATTGCAAGCGACATCTGCAAGCTTTGGCTTCCGTCATCTATTTCAGGTAAAACGTGGCTATGAACATCGATCATGATTTCGAATAACTCTTCCCGTATTTGTACTTATATCGCTTGTGCTTCGATTCAGCACCATTGAACACGAATCCAAGGATCTTTGCATCGACATATTTCAACTGACGCATAGCATAATCCAGATCTGTGCTTCGGGAATAATCCTGTCTGACCACCATGATCATGCCATCTGTATGCTTGCTGACGATCATCGCATCGGATACTTCGCAGACTGGCGGAAGATCCAAGATGATGAAACTATAGAAATCACCGACCTTATCAATGAGTTTCTCAAAAGCCGGGGATGCCAGAAGTTCTGAAGGGTTCGGCGGTGCTTTGCCTGCAAATATCATATCTAATCCGGAGATCATAATGTTGTGATGCAACAGATCGCCTTCTTCGTCCACACCTGCAAGAAGATTGGAAAGGCCAGCAAATTTCTTCTGCCCGAGTTTCTTACGTAAAGATGGAAGACGCATATCGCACTCGATCAAGAGAACTTTGCGTCCGCTCTCTGCAAGAGAGTGCGCTAGATTGAGTGATGTCAGACTCTTTCCCTCACCATGAACGGAGCTCGTTACACCAATTACTCGAGCCGTACGATCTGTACGCTTCACAGCAAAGAGCAGATTCGTACGAAGAAGGTTATAAGCCTCCTTGCCCTCGAAGCCAAGCTGATTGCCAATATACTTCAAATCATTATTTCCGGATAGATCAGGTTTCTTGCTCATACTACTTTCCCTCGTTTCCGGGTCGTCTATTGGTAGTTTCTGGTTTTCGCGCCGTGGATGGTGTCGAAGCTGTGTTCTTCACTACAGAAACGACCTTCTTCTCGCCATAGCCGTAGTATCCACCTTTCGAATCCGAACTCAAGTCCGGCACACTGGTAAGAATCGGAATATCCTTATATGTCTCAAGGAGGAATTCTTCCCCACGAATCTTCGTGTCTAGCAGACTGGTCACAATGATAATACCTGAACTCAGGACTAGTCCAATCAGGGCACCGATGATCGCAGACTTAATTGGGTTTGCACTCATTACGGCTTCACCCGTAGTCGCATAATCGACGATCTGCACGGAGCTACCTTCGACGACCGACATGATCTTGCCCGGCAAGACCTGTAGGATTGAATTGGTCACATGAGCGGAAAGTTCAGGATTGGAAGTGGTAACGGAAACCTTGAAGATCGCCGTCTCGCCGACGGTCTCGGTCTCGATCATTTCACGGAGTTCTTCCACGGTATAGGATAGACCGGTCTCTTGTTTGATCTCTTCCAGCGTCGTACGGCTGGTCAGGATTACGGAATAGGTGTCCATCAAGTTATTAACAGCTTTGATATCTCCGCTACTGATACTCAACTTCGCACTACCAAGAGAAACCGCACTGTTATTGACATACAGCATGCCGGAAGAACGGTACGAGGTGTAGAGATTCCGGTACGACCAGTAATAACAGGCCGAGCCGACAATAATCGTACTCAGCACGATGATCCATGCCTTCTTCCAAAGAACGCCAAGAAGTGCAAGAAGATTGATCTCTTCCTCTTGTTTTGTGTTATGATTTGACGCCATTCGGGCACCCCTCTTGAATAAAACTCCGTCACACAGACTAGTCTGATTATAACATATTTATATATGCAGGAACATATATTTTTGACATTTTCGGATCTCCACTGATGTGAGAAGGTCCTTTTACCAAGGAAATCTGTTATTCCTGCTCGTCGGGCACGAAATCATCTTTCACTTCTGTTGACTGATCAGCATCTGTTTTGGCGGTTGTTATTTATGGGAGATTTGCTATAATAGTTGAGGTGTTGTTGTGCCCCGATTTCGCAATGGGCGTGCACAATGGCTACACGCATTATTTCGAAAGGGGTTTTCAACATGATCAAGACACATGAAGTTGAACAGATGACTTGCGTTGCAAAGGGTTGCAACCATGGTCCGGCTCCGATTCCTGAAGAAGGAAAGTGGATTCAGGCCAAAGAAATTAAGGATATCTCCGGTTACACACACGGTATCGGCTGGTGTGCACCGCAGCAGGGCACATGTAAGCTGTCCCTGAACATCAAAGAAGGTGTCATCCAGGAAGCACTCGTTGAGACGATCGGATGCACAGGTATGACTCACTCCGCAGCTATGGCTGGTGAGATCCTCCCTGGTAAGACAATCCTTGAGGCTCTGAATACTGACCTCGTTTGCGACGCAATCAACACAGCTATGAGAGAGCTTTTCCTGCAGATTGTTTACGGTCGTTCCCAGTCCGCATTCTCCGAGGGTGGTCTTTCCATCGGTGCTGGCCTCGAAGATCTTGGTAAGGGTCTCCGTTCTCAGACAGGTACGATCTTCTCTACTCTGGAGAAGGGTCCTCGTTACCTCGAGCTCACAGAAGGTTACATCGTTAAGCTGGCTCTGGACAAGGATGACCAGATCATTGGTTACCAGTTCCTGAAGATCGGACCAATGCTCGATCAGATCAAGAGTGGCAAGGATGCTAACGAAGCATACCAGGCTAACCTTGGTACATATGGTAGATTCGCAGAAGCGGCTCGTTACATCGATCCGCGTAAAGAGTAAGAGGAAGGAGATTAAAGATTATGGCATTGTTTGAAAGCTATGACAGAAGAATAGATCAGATCAACAAGGCACTCAACGAAAACGGAATCTCTTCCATCGAAGAAGCTAAGAAGATCTGCGACGAAAAGGGTATTGATCCTTATAAGATTTGCGAGAGCACACAGAACATCTGCTTTGAGAACGCAAAGTGGGCTTACGTTGTAGGTGCTGCTATCGCTATTAAGAAGAACTGCACCAAGGCTGCTGACGCTGCTGAGGCAATCGGTATCGGCTTGCAGGCTTTCTGCATCCCGGGTACAGTTGCTGACGACCGTAAGGTTGGTCTTGGCCACGGTAACCTCGCTGCTATGTTGCTCCGTGAAGAGACAGAGTGCTTCGCTTTCTTGGCTGGCCACGAGTCCTTCGCAGCTGCTGAAGGCGCAATCAAGATCGCTGAGATGGCTAACAAAGTTCGTGTGAAGCCTCTCCGTGTTATCCTCAATGGTCTGGGCAAGGATGCTGCTTTCATCATCTCCCGTATCAACGGTTTCACCTATGTACAGACAAAGTTCGATTACTACACAGGCGAGCTGAAGATCGTGAAGGAAACACCTTACTCTGATGGTCCTCGTGCAAAGGTTCGCTGCTATGGTGCAGACGACGTTCGTGAGGGTGTTGCAATCAACTGGAGCGAGAACGTAGACGTATCCATCACAGGTAACTCTACTAACCCGACACGTTTCCAGCATCCTGTAGCTGGTACATACAAGAAGGAAAGAATTGCTGCTGGCAAGAAGTACTTCTCTGTTGCTTCCGGTGGTGGTACAGGTCGTACACTGCACCCAGATAACATGGCTGCTGGTCCGGCTTCCTACGGTATGACCGATACAATGGGCCGTATGCACTCCGATGCTCAGTTCGCAGGTTCTTCCTCCGTTCCGGCACACGTTGAGATGATGGGCTTCCTCGGCATGGGCAACAACCCGATGGTTGGTGCTTCCGTAGCTGTAGCTGTTGCTGTTGAGGAGTGCCTGAAGAAGTAATTCTTCTCTCCCCGATTCGCATAAGCTTGCGATAAGCAAAAACAATACGAGCTGCTTCAGAAATGATTCTGAGGCAGCTCTTCTTTTTTGCTTCGCGTAATGGTAGCGGGTGCTGTTTGGCAATGTGAACTTACGAGAATAATGAAAGTGTCTCGAGCAGCTTGACGATCTCGATTGGCTTCGAAAGGTGGGCATCCATACCAGACGCAAGTGCATTCTTCTTATCTTCGTCGAAAGCATTGGCGGTCATGGCAATGATCGGCACATGTACGTCATCCGGTACAGGGATGGCTCGAATGGCACGCGTCGCCTCGTAGCCGTTCATTCTCGGCATCTGAATATCCATCAGGATATAGTCGTAATAGGTGAAATCACCGCGTTCCGCGGCGGCGTAACACATTCTGACTGCGTCGTCACCATCTTCGGCTTCTTCGGTCACGAATCCGAACTCTTCGAGAATATCCTTCGCAATCTCACGATTCATCTCGTTATCTTCGACCAGCAGGACTCTCTTTCCTTCGAAAGAAGCTGTGGTGAGTTCCTGGTTTCGTGCCCGCGCCTCTTCTATGTCACGGTCTTCCGCAATTCGGAAATCCAGCGTGATGTCGAACTTGGTACCTTCACCCACTTTGGACTGGATATCGATCGTACCTTCTTTCAGGTCAACAAGTTTCTTGACGATGGTCATACCAAGTCCTGTTCCCTGGATCTTACTGACGGTGGAGTTCTTCTCACGGGAGAAAGGCTGGTAGATCTTCTCGATATACTCTTGGCTCATACCGATACCGGTATCCTCGACAGAAATCGTATAGGTCGCAAATCCTGCTTTCCGTGGCTCGACTTCCGTTAAGTTGAAGCTGATGCATCCACCCTCCGGTGTGTACTTCATCGCATTGCTGACGACATTGAGTACGATCTGATTCACCTTCGTATCGTCTGCATAGACCCTCGTATGGGTAACATTCTGTATCGAAGACTTAAAATCCAGACCTTTGGCACGTGCCTGCGCAGACAGTACAGTCAATAGCGACTGGAATCTCTCGATGCAGTCACACGGTGTCTCGTCATCGACCACCGTACCCGACTCGATTCGGGACATCTCTAGCACCTGGTTGATCAGGGTCAGTAGCTGTTTACCCGAAATTTCGATCTTCTCGAGGTAGTCTTTCACCTTCTCCTCGTCTTTGGCGTACTTCTTCGCCATCGCCGTAAAGCCCATGATCGCATTCATCGGCGTACGGATATCGTGGGACATGTTGAAGAGAAATTCACTCTTTGACTTATTGGCTGCATCTGCAGCGTGCATCGCATCTTCGAGTTGTTTCTGTGTCTCGATCTCCTTCTTCTTCTGTTCGTCTACTGAACGAATCGCGGCTACAATACCTACGATCCGGTTCTCCAGACGCACTGCTGAAATCTGGAAGAGGAGGTACACGATTTCATGATTGATCCATGCACGCATATTGATATAAATGGTATCACTATCTTCGAAGCTACGGATGATCTCATCGTGGCGGGTACGCTCGTAGAACATCTGCTTATCTGGTTCATAGATCAGGCGTTCGATGAGAAGATCCAGTCGTCTGTAGAAGATCTTCTCGTCCTGCCATTCAGGGATCAGTGTAGTCAATTCCTTGGACACACGGATCTCCGTGACCGTATCCATCTTGAAGTCATCGGTCAACTCAATATAATCTACATAGCCGAAACGTTCGGAGAGGGCACCAATAATACGTGTATCCTCTTCCAGTTTCGTCTGTCCTTCCAGGGCTTCATTTACCAACGTTCCAAGAAAATAGGTCAGTCGAGAAAGCAGGGATTTCCGAGAAGGCTTCATCTTCTCGATCTCATTGGTATCTACTTCACATTCTTTCTCACGGATCGCAACGATGGCCAGTGTCTGGTTCAGCACACGAAGTTTGTGATCGAATCGTAGGATCTCACCACCGGTGTAGAAACCGGATACCGGTGCAATCTTCTGCATATAGTCGGTCTCCTGTCCGACGCTGTCATCGCCCCAGAAGAGTCTTCGGCCCGCGCAAGAGAAAGAGCGGATCACCTCCGGTTGGAACTTCCGGATGTCTGTCGTCGCTTCAGAAAGGCTATTCAGGATCGTGCTCTCATCACCATAAGCAATACGCACTTTCGCACCTTCCTGCACATCTACGAACATCATGATGGACTTATCGGGACGAACCAGTTGTGGTGTACGGAGGAAACGACTCTCTGCCTCCTCAACGATCAATGGGAAAACCAGCATCTCTTTGTCCTCAAGTGCGAGGTCCAGATACTTCTCATAGATCGAGAAGGCAGGCTCATGATTGATCTCTTCGATGATTTTACCGGATGTCTTCGTAACATCCATCAATCGTCCGACGCCCTTCCAACCGAGGATATCTCTTGAATAGAAATACAGTTCCTCACCATAGTAAAGAACCGCTACCAGACCGTCTTTCATGTGATTGTGGCCCTTGGCCATGACATAGCCGAAGTCCGGTTCAAAATCGTAGTTCACGCAGGAACCGCCGAAAACCAGAATATCTTTCGCGATGGGCAGTTCACTGCCATCAATCTTCATCTCATCGAGGTAACTTAAAGACGGGATCAATTCTACCGCACGTAAATTCTGCTGGCGGTTACAGTAGGTCCACAGGTCAGCCAGAGACGCCATCTCGGTTTCCTTCTCGATCCAGAGCAGTTCTGTTCGGGAGGTCGGCATGTCAAAAATAAACCCGGTGATGTTGATCCCGTAGGACAGGTCACCCATATGGATATTTCCGGAAGTCTCATTGCCGTAGTACATGGCATCTGGGAAGAACTTCTCAATCGCTTCGGTGACCATCTTGAGCTTCGTCTCCGCCACTTGCATCCACGCAACATTGAAGATGATCTGATCACACTTGTGGTCGGCGCAGAGTAGGGAAATGTCCTCAAGCCATTTCTCAAGTCCTTCCTGATTCTCATAAGCTAACTGGAACTGTCTCATGCCACATGCTCCCCGCGCGATCTTCATTCGAAGCAATATCTATATGAATACTATCAAAGATAAAATTCTTTTTCAACACTCACAAGAATTTAGAGACGTAGAAAATCAGCGGCCACGTGCAATCTCAATGAGCAGCTCTGTAATTCTCTCCAGCGCTTCTACGCTGATGAATTCATACACGCCGTGGAAGTTGTGTCCGCCGGCACAGAGATTGGGGCAAAGTAGTCCTCGATAGGAGAGCGTAGCGCCGTCGGTCCCGCCACGGATCGGCTCGATTCTTGGTTCGATGCCACAACGTCGCATCGCTTCGGCTGCCCGTTCCACGATCTCCATGTGTGGGCGGATGCGGTCAATCATGTTGAAGTAGGTATCATTCATGATGAGCTCGATCTTCGCGCCTGGGTGCGCCATCTCGACTTCCGCGCAGACCTGCTGCATCGTCTCTTTCTTCGTGGCAAAAGCCTGTGCGTCGTGGTCGCGGATGATGTAGTGCATCGTGGCTTCGGAGGCGTCGCCGGAGATCTCAGTCAGATGGAAGAATCCTTGATGATCCCGTGTCTTCTCCGGCTTCTCATCGACCGGCAATGCCGCTTCGATCTCCATAGCCAGTCGGGCCGCATGGATCATCTTGCCATAGGCTTCGCCGGGATGAACATTTCTTCCGGTGATCCGGATGGTCGCGCCGGCCGCATTGAAATTCTCATAGGACAGTTCACCGATCTCCCCGCCATCCACGGTGTAGGCATAGTCCGCATCGAAGATCTTCTGGTCGAAATAGAGGGTGCCTTCACCGATCTCTTCATCCGGGGTGAAAGCAAAACGAATTGGGGCATGTGGTTCTTCCTCGTGGGTCAGATAGTAGTGCACCATACTGAGGATCTCTGCGATGCCCGCCTTATCGTCCGCGCCGAGAAGTGTCGTGCCGTCCGAGGTGATCAGCGTCTGACCCTTATACTTCAGAAGTTCCGGGAACTCCTCCGGACGCAGAACGCGTCTTCCTTCTTCTGAATTTCCGCCTTCCGAACTTCCGCCAAGGAGGATCTCCCCGCCGTCGTAATGTTCGATGATCTGTGGCTTCACGTTGGCGCCACTGGCTTCTGGGGAGGTATCAAAATGTGCGATGAATCCGATGCGTGGCTTGGAGTCTTCTTTCGTTTCCGATGAGGTCTGAAGCGAAGTCTCTCCTACACCATCCAGCCGGCCATAGAGATAGCAATGTTCTTCGTCGAACACGTAGGTTGCGAAATGCGTAGTCGTCGCAACCGTTGCGGGTGCATCCATTTCTAGACGCTGAAATCCCATCGCATCCAGTTCCTGGGCAATGAGGCGGGCTAAGTCTTTCTGCTTATCCGAGCTCGGGTGGGCCCCCGAGTTCTCATCTGACTGGGTATCTACTTTCACATAGCGCAAGAAACGCGCCTGTACATCTTGATTCATCCTTCGTTCTCCTGCTACTTTATTTCTCTTCTGCTCCCGCCACTGAGACGGTGGCTTTCTCCAATGCTGCACGACGGATGGTCATCTTGTGTCCACAGGTCTCGCAGGTCATCAGAACCTCAGCACCTACACGTAGGAGTTTCCAGGTTTTCCCGCCGCACGGGTGAGATTTCTTCAAGGTCACGACCTGACCTACTTCATATGGATAGAGGAAAAACTTATTGTTCATGTTTCTTCCTTTCCCTTTCTTTCAAGCTACTCGGGCTACACGCTGCGCGTCTTTCGTATCGCTCGGTTTACGCTCTGGTCCTCTTCAGACGCGCGTCTGCTCTTCAGACTTCACGTCTGCCACAAGTCACTCGGTCGTGTCCGCCGTAGTCCTGGAGCGTGCCAACGGAACCGAGCACAGGATGCAGTAAAGTACGGACCGCTTCACCCTGGTCGCAGCCGTGTTCCACTGCCAGTACGCCGCCTTGACGCAAGTAAGATGGCAGTTCTGCACAGATGCGACGATATAGTGTCAGACCATCGCCGCCATCGGTCAGGGCCAGGGAAGGTTCCTTGTCTCTTACTTCGATCGCTAGATCTTCCATCTCTTCCTTCGTAATGTAAGGCGGATTGGAGACGATGAGGTCGGCTTTCTCCCATTCTTCGGTGATCGTTGGCCAGAAATCGACACGTTCTACTTTCCAGTCCCCGTCCCCTAAGATACGCGTCGCGTTGGCGGTCGCATAGCGGGCAGCTTCCTCGGAAATCTCAGTCATCACTAGTTCAAAAGGAATGCCTCGGCGCATCAATTCGTGTGCAATCGTGATTCCTACGCAGCCGGAACCGGTGCAAAGGTCGAAAATCCGAATTACGCTCGGAATGCCTGATATCTCTATGTTTGTAACAGTGTTATCTTCGTAATAGTCAACTGAATCTTCGGCATTTTGTTCCACTTGGGGGACTTGTTCTGCGTGCGGTAGCATGACTTCACAGCCGAGCGAAGCCAGGGCAGTCTCGACTAGGATTTCCGTGTCAAATCTTGGAATCAATACCCCCGGTCCCACGTCAAATTCGAGATCGTAGAACGGGGCTTTCCCGATGATATATGCCAGAGGTTCGTGGTCCGCCCGACGCACCCACACGTCCTCCAGTTTCCACAATGTCTCCGCCGACAAACAGTCGTCGAGTGCTTTTGCCAAGGAAAAACGGATCTGCGCGCGGTTGAGGTCTGTCAGGGACATGAGGATGACCCACACCTCGTTCTCCGCATCTTCAATACCCGAGCGTTCGAGAAGCTCGGTCTTCTCTTTCAGATAGTCCTGTAAGGTCACGACGTCCACCTCATCTTCGGCTTCTCGGGATTGGGCTTACCAAATATCTTCGTTGCTGTTCTCTGGGATGACCGCCTGCACGGAAGCAATGGCTACCTCGATCATGCTGTCGGTCGGCTCTTTGGTCGTTAGCTTCTGAAGGCCAAGGCCTGGGGCGATAAAGACTTTGCAGATCGGGTTCTGGTCGTGGCGGCCGCAGAAACGGAGGATCTCATAGGAGATACCGCCGACGAGCGGAACCAGTGCCAGACGAACCAGCATGTTCACCCACCATACGCGTACGCCGATGAAAACGCTGGCGACGCAGAATACGAGGATGGAAACGAGTACGACGATAAACAGGAAGGCCGTACCGCAACGAGGATGGAAACGGCTGCATTTGCGGACATTCTCCACGGTCAGCGGTTCACCGGATTCGTAGCAGGCGATGGTCTTGTGCTCGGCGCCGTGGTACATCCACACGCGCGCGATGTCTTTGATCTTGGAGGTAAATACGAGGTACAGCAGGAAGATCGCGATACGGACTACGCCTTCGATCAGGTTCAGTACGACGTTGAGCTTGATGGAGTCCGAACGCTCTGCGGAGAAGAAATGCAGTGCAGTGTCGACGACCAGTCTCGGTAACAGGATAAAGAGTACGACGCTGAATGCCAGGCCCAGTACTGCGGCGAATACCATCAGGCCGTCCTGGTGGTTGTCTGCGAACTGGTCGAGCTTACTGCTCTTCGGCTTTGCGGCCGCCTTCTTCTCTTCTTTCACTTCGGCGATGGTCTGTGCTTTCTCTTCTTCGACTGCTACGCGGGAGACGTTCTCTTCCGGCGCGCCTTCTTCTGAGATCTCCGCGGACTTCATGAGGGCGGCGGTGCCGGTGATCAGCTGGCGGAAGAAGCGGATGCAACCACGAACGAGCGGTACTTTCTCGAAGAAAGTCTCGCTGGCGCTCTTCTTGATCTCTTCTACGTAGATGGAACCGTCGGCTTTGCGTACTGCAATCGCGGTGCGACGTGGGCCGCACATCATGATGCCCTCGATCAGGGCCTGACCGCCGATGGTGGTCTTCTTTGCTTTGCTCTTCAAGGGAGCCGGCACGGTCGGTGTCGGGGCAACGATCGTCTTCGCCACTTCAGCCTCCGCGTCTTCTTCAACCTCGGACACTACAGGGGCTGTGGCCTCTGCCGCAGTGGTCTCTGCCGTGGCAACTTCTGCCGCAGTTTCTGTCACGGACGCTGCAACTTCTGAAGCAGCCTCGGCCGTCTCATTCGCCACAGCTGCGACCGCCTCCGAGGCGAGTGGTTTTACCGAATCTATATCATTCTCAACGCCTTCAGGAAGCGTTGTATTGTTCATCTCATCATTCATCGCTGAATTCCTTTCTGTGCATGATATGCCATATTAATACCTATTTTAGCACAGAATTCTTCTTGTCACATCAATAGGTCGTGAAACATCGCACGCATCTCTTTCATGTTGAGGACCGCGCCGTCCCCCTCAAATGTCATGATGAGGTTCTTACCGACGTATATCCCATTTCGCCGATAGTCGTCGATTTTCTTCAAACTCTTCTTGCGGTAGTCAGGGTCATCCATCAGGCCAAAGTGCTCGTGGTAGAGGACTCGGCGACGTTTGCTGTCCCAGAGCGTGAAATCCGGTATGACGATTTCACCACTTGCCAAGGTGTTCACTTCTTCGTAACGATAGGGAATGCCCATGTCCGTATACATATCGGCAAAGAGCATCTCGGTCTTAGATCTAACCCAATCGCCTTTCTTGGTCGGATAGATCTTCTTTTCCGGCATGTATGTGCTCTGGGTGAAGTTTTCTTGTTCCCACTTCTTCGCGCACATGTTATCTGGAAGGAGAATCGGGGTAACGAGCTTCTGGCGGGCGATGCTCATTCGTGCGTATACTTCTTCTGCAGTTCCTCTTTGGATAGTTGCGAGATAGCGATCCAAGGCACTCTTCTCGGCTTGCAGCTTGCGGAGAACTTTGGTCGCATAGTCCCTCGACGCGAGTGATTTTGCCAGAGAAATATTTGCTTGCGGAATGTATTTTAGATGAGAATCGCCAAAATCGGGAATATGATAGTACTCGCATCTCTTACCGGTCGTAGAAATCTGCAATCGACCCTTAACATTGCAACTCGAGTCATGCTTGGCTTTCTCTATACACAGTCTTAGAAGATTGCTTCTTCGTTCAAGTGCTTCCACATACTCTCTCATACGAACTTTGCCTCCATTCCAACTTCAATTTGCGTGTTTCTCATATACTAATGTCTGACAGTCGGCGCAGTCTATATGATATAAGCGCGATTGGGGATAAATTGGATGTATTTTCTCGTTTTTCTCATCGTGCATGCACTTGAAACTGTGATTTTCTCATTTCTAAGTGCATGCTATTTCATGTCCAAGCACTTATATTTTCAATAATTGCGCTTCCAAGTGCCACTCGGATGGAAGGCTGGCACTTGGAATTGTATTTCTTCTCATTTTAAGTGCTTCCTTTATCAGCGCATGGCACTTGTTTTCTTAATATTCGCATTCCTAAGTGCTGGGGCTGAAAAATCCAGGCACTTGAAAACTCTGTTTTTCGTTTTCTAAGTGTTCAGCCTATTTCCGTGCAGCACTTATTTTGTCTGTTTCCGTCATTTCAAGTGCCGGCACGACTTGAGTACTTTGTAATCTTTCATTTTGGGAACTGTGGGCCACCAAGGGCAACGAAAAGAAACCAACAATGAAGGCAAAGAAAAAAGGTCACCTCTCATCGAGGTAACCTCTTCTTTCTTTTCCAAACTGTTCAGATCAGAAATCAGCCCTGCTGGCTCATTCTCTTCTTGAACTTATCGATACGTCCGCCTGTGTCTACCAGCTTCTGCTTACCTGTGTAGAACGGGTGGCACTTAGAGCAGATATCAACACGAAGGCTGCTCTTTGTGGAAGTTGTCTCGAAAGTCTCGCCGCAAGCGCACTTTACTGTGACAACCTGAGTCGTCGGATGGATTCCTTCTTTCATGTCTTTCACCTCTTAAATCAAAGGTCGAGCGCGTAATTCCAAGTATCACGTATGCCAGACCGGACTTTATGTGCTAGGTAATGTTACTACATCGCACATGGCACGTCAAGTGATTTTCTAATATTTATATATGTGTCTGCAAAAAAGGTGTTGACAAAACCTTCGCATCAAACTACAATATATCTCGCGTCAAAGAGATGCCGACTTAGCTCAGTTGGTAGAGCAGCTGATTTGTAATCAGCAGGTCGCGAGTTCGAGTCTCGCAATCGGCTCCAGCAAAGAACCCCGATACCTCAATGGTTTCGGGGTTTTTCATTTTTCAATACGTCTCTCAAAGATGGTAGTTTTTCTCAGATTTGGGGGCTATTTGGGGGCTATTGCCAAAAAACTGCTACAAGAATCAGTTATAAAACGATACGCTACGATAAATCTCACAGCCAACATGCCTTTCAATTTCCCGGATTAGAAGGTTGTCTGCTTTTCCTTGAATTTCATAAAGTGAGCACCGCAGATATCTAGCGAGACAATCTACGGTGCTCTGTATTTAGTTTAGGAAGTAATCACATTTTCGTAATATCAATTCTTCCCCTATGTACATCATTGTGATGTTTTCTACAAAGTGAGACGATAAAGCGGAATGGAATAGAAGTCTTTCGCGCATTGGATCTGCTGCTCTTTGCACCTCACAAATGAACGTATGAAACTTTCGGGCTTCCTCATCGTAGGGGCGTGATAACTTCAATAGTTCCCCATTGGGGCCAACAAAAAAGTCGCTTCGATTTGCGCCTTCATCCGTTTGCCGGAATAAGATGTTCCCTTCATGATCAAATCCGACATATCCGTTTTCGTGATAGCTATTGTATTCTGCCTGTATTTTCTCAGCTTCTTCCGCTGTATAATTCTCTGGGTGCTGATCTTTATCCAGTGTACGTGCATTGAGTTCCTGCGGGACTTCATATGAAATGCTATAATCAAACACCACCATATCCGAAGAGATCAAGCCGGAATCCAGTTGAACGTGGACCAGTTCTTTTGACTCATCAAGCGGGATCTTCATATCGACAAGTTCCGCCGTATAGAAAGGATCGTTCTCAGTAATTATCCTCCCGGAGATCCGATTCTTATGCTGCTGCGTCTTTTTACATCCGGCAACTCCCAGAAGTAACGAAACCGCCGCAATCATAGATAGTGTCTTAAGCTGTATTCTCTTCATGGAAAGCACTTCGTTTCATCGTTCCGAAACGATCGTATTTGCCCGATTCTGAATATTCCTGCAAACCTCATCCACACTTCTCTGATCGGCAAAATACCCCTGTGCCTCTTCCCATATGATGGAAAAAACATCCGGATCGGAGGCATTCACAACATGAATGCTTTCCACGATTCGTTCAAGCTCAGAAGTCATCTCTTCCGTGATTTCAATCGGGGCTTCTTCTCTTGGATTCTGAGGAGCAGAAGTATAAGTCCTGACAAATTCTTGATTTGTTTCCCGGATCTTCTGATTCTGCTCTGCCATGGCTTTCCGGGATACAGGCATACTCCGGTCATCTACCTTCCCTGCCACCACCATACCAGTCTGCTGTTCCTCCGAAATCACAAAGCGCAGGAAATCCCATGCCTCCTTTTGATTCTTACAGGATTGACATATGGCCATAGAAAGACTGATCTTTGCGCACATCGAGCCATGGGCACTATTGGGGGTACCACAGAACACGATCTTGTCTCCAAGATCACTTCTGACCCTAGCATAGGTGGAAAGATTGGTGAACCCGGCCTGTACAAACGCTAACATTCCTTCCCGAAACATCGCGGATGCATCCGGCCGGGACTCGTCTATCTCCTCATATTCACTCGCCAGTTGTTCATGTGTCTTCTTGGAACCATATGTTTTTATTATTTCCAGAAGCCTCTCGAAAGCAGGATCATCAAAATGCACCTGCTTATTTCCATAATCTACAAATTCCGTATAATCCAGATAGGAAAGCATATCTTTGTACGGCATTTCCGGGAGCACTGTAACATCATCCGGCAGTGCTTTTGCCGTATCCAAAAACTCCTGATAGGAATAGGAATCTTTATCTCCAAGCACATCTTTATTACCTACAAATCCGGACACCGCGAATGTAACCGGCAGCTGATACAGCTTTCCTCCTACCTCACTTGCGCGGAAAAGATTATCGAAATATAGACTCCGGTCAAGGCCGGTTCCATCGGCAGAATCGATAAATGGGTTAAGATCGACCAATACTTCATCGTTATTCAATCTGGAGATCCATGAGAATCCCATTAGTATATCCGGCCCATTACCGGACAGCAGATCCAGAGACACTTTATCGGAAAGCGCTTTCTCCCGTTTTTCTCTTCCCGAGCCTTCATCTACATCGTTCAGTGAATAGTAGATCATCTCGATACGGCATAGCGAGTTTTCATCCAGATTATAGCGGATCACAGTTTCTCCGATTTCCGAAGCTATCTCCTCCGTGTCAAAAGCACCGACCCGTACGATCTTCTTCCCTGCATGGGGATTCTTCTCTGCCCGGACTGCACGAAGCAGTTTCAGTTGCGGAATCGTCCTATTCTCTCCCTTCGACCCGGATTCGTACGTCTCCTGAACCGACAGGAAATACACTTCGTTCTCCGATTTGATATATGCTTTCCCGACACCTGCATGATTATAATCTGAGAAATTCCAGTTAAAGACTTCCTGATTCTTCGAAGAATCGAATAGATTGAGTTTTGTTATTCCGTTCACATCTGAAGAATAGCTTCCATCCTGCCCACGAGTGATTCTGGAAGTATCGGCAACTCGATGCTTTTCACCCACAAACTCGCCCGTTTGGGAATTGATCTCCTGAATATAACTATAGTTTTGATCCCAGTCTTCCGAATCATAGTGATTCCCTACACCATAATACTTCTCATCCTGAAGAAGAATCTGTCCTACAAATTCATCGTTTGCTACTGAGCCGATCAGAGAACCGTCCGATGAAACCAGATATAGCTCCCCGAAATCAGAAATCATCAGATTTCCGTTTCTTAAGAAAAGAACATCACTCTCTTCATTCAGCTCCACTGGAAGCTCCATCGTTTTCACCAAACTTCCGTCGTCATTTACTTTCTGAAGAATTGTCTCTCCTTCCTGAATTTTGTTAGTAACAGCAAATCTTTCGCCGCCGGAGTTTTCAATTATCTTAATGATGCGATTCTCCGCGTTATCATACTCCGCCAGATCCAGGATCACATTTCCATCCAGATCAAACATCTTTTTTCCATGTTTATAGTTTTCCTCATACCACTTAAGGTATTCCTCCTCCTGCCCGTTCATCAGTTTTTTCTGCATTGCATCCTGCTCTTCCTGAGAGGTCAGATAACGGATCTCGTAAGTAATCACTACACTGTTTCCTACAAAGCTGCTTTCCCCGATGAAAACACCTTCCACTTCCTTATCCTTGTCAATAGGAATCGGGAGATCTATCTCTGAAATGGTAAAATACGGGTCCGACTCCGAAACGAAAGTTTTTCTGCCTGTTTCACCGGTCCCGGTCTTTTTCTTACAGGCCGTTACAGGCAACAGAAGTGGTGCAATTAGGGATAGTGCCAGTATTTTCGCAGTGGTCATTTTCTTCACTTTATAGTCCTCCTACTATTTCGGCTAATGGTCACAATTTAACTCCACTTGTCGTTTATTTAAGCAAAAATATATTAAAAGATATCCGTTGCCGTTGTTTCCTCTACTTCATCATACTCTGTGTTTTCCACCCAGCCTTCATCATCCACATATTCCTGCGACGATTCGAACTGCCCGTCACCATCCATTTCGTGCCATTCAGTAGTCTCCTCGTATTCCGAAGACTCAATTATTTTCGTTTCCTCGATCCACTCGGCTTCCGGATCGATCCATTCCGTATTCTCAACCAGTTCAGCAGATGACTCAGTTACTTCTGTTCTCTTCAGTTTTCTATTTGCTTTCTTGTCAGTATTGGTTCTACTGCCGGAAAAAGCAAATCCGGATACTACTGTCAACAGGACTGACAGAACCAGAACGCCTACTATCATTCTCTTCTTCCCGCTGAGGACCATCGAGAATCTATGTTTCAGCCCGGTCTTCGGCGAATAGAAGCTTGTCGCCAGTACCGGCCGAAAAGCACTGCTTTGTCTTTGTACCTGATTTGCGAGCGTATTCAGGATCGACTGGCAATAGACTTTTCTCATGCTTTCCGGTTCACGTTCCATGACGGCCATAGCACCACCGCTTCTCGCGAACACTCCGCTTTGACTGATGAATCCCAGTGATCACAGAAGTCTTCAGTTGGTGAAAACTCTTTGCTTAGTTCATATCCTCGATGAACAATTATCTCCTCAGAAAACCATACATCTTTCTCGAAAGCTATCTGGCGATCCCCGACGTCGATAATGATTCCACGAGTCAACCAAACATCATAGGTCTGTTCACCATTTTCAAACATGCGCTGATTCTCTTGGATAAGAGTTATTCCTTTCACAACTTCACCTACTGGTGTTTTTACGAATGACTTACTGTCGATAATCGGCAGTTTCGTGTCAGACACACTCCAGACCGCAACATCTTCCTTCGTGCCAAAATAATCGAGGCATTCAGTAAAACTGTAGAGATAAGATGAATCATTTTCGGTCACCATCTTTACCACCTGTGAGCTAGTAGGGGTAAATCGGAATTCATCATGCATAATCGCAATAAGATTTTTACCAATCATGGAACAAAGCAAGTTCACTTCAGACTGTTTTAAACGTATATCAATTGTTTTCATAACTCGTGTCACTCCTTAACAAAATGTATCTTCTGAACTTTCAGACCGCCAGAGTCCGTACTTTTCTTGATATTTATATCAACAGCAGGTGTACCATCTGAACTGGATACCTCACGCCAGGTAACAACAGTGCCATCAGCCATCTTTGTAGTTGCACCTTTAATGTTACCATTTTTGTCAACGATATCACTCTCAATTCCTCCGTTCGCAATGCGATCATAGAAGTCTTTTGCTGTCGTCGCCGGATCCGGCGATGAAATATGACGAACACGATCATCTTTCGAATCAGCTTTTGATCCAAAATAGCCATTTCTCAATGGATAATCTTTCTTGAGATCAGGTAAGTTTTCACTCACAGAATGATGATGACCCGTATCGCCTTTATACCCTAGGCCCATTGGTATCACCTCCATTCTCTGGATGAGTTCGTTCATACTCACTTGCATATCGAACAAAGTGTGATCGATGCATGTATTCCCCAAATACATCTTCTGGCATATAGCCATGTATCAGAACCGTCTTTGGCTCCAATTCATCTAGCATAACTGGGATTCCCGCTTTAAATATCTTTCGTAGATTTTTATCACGAAGGCATCCATGCGTGCTAATGCATACAATGCCGTTCCTCGGAACTCCTAAGAAACAGAAATCATATGTTGACTTATCACCCCAGCGTATGTTCGGAATTACCGGAATTCCCTGCTTCTGCAGAAAGAAACCCACCGCTCGGTTCATATACGTATTCGTCTGCTGAAGGCAAGGAGATTGACCTATCAGAATTGAGCAATCTGGAGTAATCACACCATCATATTGTTTCATGACATCTATGTACTTCGCTGTAGCAGTCAAAACAGAAGAGAAACAATTGTCGAACTGATAGAAGTGAATATACTGCCGTTTGTTCTCACAAGAACGAGCTTTACCAAACGGCAAAAGATCTCTTGGAATCTGCGCATTATTCAAGTTCATCAGCATTGGGATGCCAGGTGCTCCGACAAAGGATGCACCCTCTGTTAAATAGGCTTGAAAGCCATCGTCTAGTATACTTTTTTCATACGTATACCTCCTCAAAAAATGAATTTAATCCGAACATTTTCTGTCCGATTATTGAATTCACCTCTCGAATGTGGCATACTAAACAAACCTACTTTTTGTGATGTACACATCCGAAAAGTGACACTTTGTAAACGGTTGGCGCTGTTTACAAGGTGTTTTTTATTTCAATCCCCATAGTCATCATCCCCCTTTCTTTTTTCCACTTTCAGACGCTTATCTATCTCATCAACAGGAAGTCGTCTTTCAGGATGCTCTTTAAACCGCTCCAGGCAAGATATATATTCCATCCGTCCTATGAGCTTCTTTTCATAAACACTGTCCAACAGGCCTATCGTCCCTTGGACCTTCACAGACTCCTTCAACGCAGCTTGTCGAAGAGCATTATCACCCGTTACAAGCAGAATACCTCGTGACTTTGCAATGGACAGTGCTATAGAGTCATAAACTGAAATCTTTCGATACTTCGAACGAAGCTCTTCGGCAAGATAGAACTCTTCAGTATCAATATCAACTGCCTGTAACCCTTTTTCTTGCAATTCCGAAATCAAACCCGGTGGGTGGATAATCTCCTTACGAAGAGCTTCACCAAACATTATAAAGGTGCATGGAAGCTTGAAAGGAATATCCAAACATGAAACCATATAAAAATCGAACCATATATTGGTGTCACTACTGATATATTGCAAGTTACGTCACCGCCAATCCATAGAACTGCTCTATATCAGATACGTCAGTCCCAAGGAGCTCTGCTCCACGAGTCAAAGATAGCCCCTCCTCATTGACAGCTCGATAAACTAACTGTTTGAGAAGAGAAGGCGCTTCAGGATTCTTTATATGAACTGGTTCATTCTTTTTATATCCTGCTTTATTGGCTTTGATATAAAAGTCTTTAGCTAAAGCAGACGAAATAATACCAGCCAACTCTGCTCGTTTCACAAGAAGATATAATGATATTCCGTATTCCTCACAAACAAGCACAAAATCCTTTGTCACTCTAGTCCTACGAGTACCCAACTCTCGCAGAAGATCTCTCTGTGAGATTAGAAAAGCTCCCGAAACCTCTGTAGCCAGGTCCTCCTCTTTTTCATTGAAATCCGCGTTATGCGAAAACATAAGATGGACTAACTCGTGAACTATCGTAGATCGTTTACGTTCAGGCGTCATATTTGCGTTAATTACTATGTAAGGATACTGGTTTACCATTCCGTTCATACCGCTGAACTTTCGGCAGTCATAATTCAGTTCAAAGATGAGAAAACCACAATTCTCAAGTGCAGCATAAAGCTCTTTTATAGGTCCGATTACAGGGAACTTGAGCGCTTGTTTCAGATTTTTGGCATCAATCTCCGGGTCCTTATTCCATTCAAGAATTTTCGTACAAGGTGGATCTGGGAGCGGATTCCCACCCAAACACTCAACAGCATCAAAGAACCGGCTGAAATACTCTTCAACCGACTCTCTTATAAACTCCTGTTTCGATTCTGAAAGTGAGGCTTGCTTACGGAATTCGCCGTGAACAAAAGAGAGGGATGCATTTCGTTCAACCAGAAAGTCCGCAACAAAAACACCCAGAGCTTCAGCCAGTTTCTTGATCATATCAATATCTGGCTTACGTTCACCACTTTCGTAATGCGTGATTGCCATAGCCGACACTCCACATTTATCAGCCAGCTCTTTTTTCGACATATTCTTTTGTAACCGATAATATTTAAGGTTCTTATTGAACATATGTCAGCACCACCTTCCTGTGTTTAGTTTACATAATTAATTTCAAAAAGTAAACACAGATTACGAGGAATGTAGACATTTCGTAGCTTATCGTGTTCGGCTTAACATTTGGTTAACAATTTTTCGAAAACATATAAAAAGATGTGCCATGATAGGAAACCTTTCATCTCGGAAAATCTCGTAATCGCAGGCATTTATGCCATCTTATACCACGATGAAATACACCTTCTTTTCCATTTGTAATCAGCAGGTCGCGAGTTCGAGTCTCGCAATCGGCTCCAAGATGAAACCCCGTAACCACAACGGTTGCGGGGTTTTTGTTTGTCTAAAGAGATCTTCAAAAATAGCCGATTTTCTCGAATTTGGGGGCTATTTGGGGGCTGTTGCGAAAAACGCTCACAAGCTTCAGTTATAAAACGATACTCCACGATAAGTCCTAAAAATGCCAACGTTACTCAATAAACCATTTTCTCACGCCCCAAATCTCTCCTTTAATACCACTTCATGACTCTCTTTCCTGAATAACGATTTGAGCACGATTCTGTATGGTACTGCATACCTCCTCAACACTCTTTTGGTTGTTGAAATATGAAGCAGTTTCTTCTTTGACGATGTCCTGAATAATCGGATCTGTATAAATAGCAGCATTGACATCCCCCATCAGTTCAGGAATTCCTTCACATATCACCTTTTTCTCAACATAGTATTTCCCAGGCTGAGCCATCGATGGATCGGATGGAGCTAAAATATAATCTTCATTTTCGTTGACGAGCCGTTCGGTTGCCTCTTTGCAGGCAGCACGATGAACGGGAAAACCAGATAAATAATAGGACAACTGAGTTTGTATTTCCGGAGAAAGCAGGTAACGGATAAACTCAAAGGCTTCTTCCTTTCCAGAGGATGCAGCACAAATTCCTACCGACATTGCTGCTTCTGCACCAACTCCTGAGTTATCTATCAAAGGATATCCACCTAAAAGAGCTTGGCCACGGAGAACACCTGCTAAGTCTGAATATTGTATCACATCACTTACCGTGTAGGGCACCGCTGCCACCGTCTCAACATTTAAATAGTCCAACGGATTGATCCATTCACCGCCATTGTTATCGTTCATTCCTTTTTGCTGTCCGTATTTCTTGCAGAATTCCAAAAGTGTCTGAAACTCCTTGCTATCAAACTGGCATGTTCCGTTTTCGTCACTGACAAACGAAGTCATCATGACTGGAAGAAAAATATCCAACATTTCTTCATAGGAATACGCTGGAAACAATTGTATATCTGAAGGTAACGTATCCACTGCAGACATCAGATCCGAAATCGAATAAGCATGTTTGTTTCCTAGAAGTGCATCATTATAGAGTATTCCGCTCATCTCTACATAGATCGGAACCTGGTAGAGTTTTCCATTTGTTTCAAAGGCACGGAAAATATTGTCGTAGTATTCATTTCTAGATATTCCGTTATTTCCGTCAAAATAAGGAGTCATATCCGCCATCCTACTCGATGTTGAAAACCTCGGATAACCGGCGCAGTTGACAAGAATATCCGGGGCAGATCCAGACAAAACCTCCTGATTGATTTGATCAAGAAGCTCCTCTTCTGTCTCCGAGCTATCATATATTCCATAGAGTGAATTATAATCGACTATCTGGATACGGGAAGTGCTCTCCGGATTTGTATTGTATTGTTTCATAATCTCTTGGAACACTTGCTTTTCACCATTTCCGACAATGGCAGCTGTAAGGATTCTTTTCCCCGCATATGGGTTTTCCTCCGCTCGAGTAAGATGTACAAGAACATTTTCAGCGACTTCGTCACTACTTCTTTCCTCTGCCTGTTTTTTCTTTATGAATAGCACTTCATCAGAAGATGGAACCCAAAATACCGGATCTCTCATAGTACCCGGCACGCAGTCCGTCTCGTTCCACGTAAGGATAAGAGAAGACGTACCTGACTTCATATCCAACTTGTATATGCCGTTAATATCTGTATGGAAACAGTCTTGTCCTGTCTGGGCGAAGTTATAGAGCCAAGTACTATCTATTAAGATTTTCTCGTCTGCTATTTTCATTTCTGCAAGATCTATTTTCTGTATAGACAACACTTCTTCCGTGAAATCTTCATTCCACTCATAGATACCACAATACCAGCCATCATCCAGACGAATCATCGTATGCTGTGAGTTCGGCACACTCAGTTCGGAAAGGAGTTCTCCTGTGGCACTGATATGAAGGATTTTTCCAAAATTGTGCTCTAGATACGAGCCGTCATCCAGCATAGTAAAATATGCACCTGTTCCAATGTACAGCTCATCCGAAAAATCCAGTATCTTTTCGAACTTTGCATCTGCCGTGATCCGATAAAGACTAAAGTGTTCTCCATTTGTTTCGTTCATCGAAATAGCCAGTATCTCCCCCGCATTCCCAAGTGAGATTGCATTCAGAATCTCATTCTGGGGAAGAATAACATTTTGAGCAAGTTCACCCTCTGTAGAATAAACAGCAACACCGTACACCCAAATCTGTTCTTCATATTCAATAAGGTATCCACAGATTACCTGATTGTCACTGATCAGCGTATCCAAATATTCAACGCATTTTACTGTCTTATCACTATCTATCGGTACTTGAAGCGGAATTTCTTTTGTTTCAAAAAATGTATCCTCCTCTTTCACAAACTGTCCCTGATTCAGCACAATGTTCTTTTCATGGGATACTAACTCCGACACATCACCCGAATTCTTCTTTTTAGGGGAACAGCCACAAGAACCGAGCATCAATAAGCTCAAGCAGCACCCTATAACTCTCTGAAATGTTCTTTTCATTTTCAACCATCCTTTCATTTACTACATATGTAGTTTTTAATGCAAAAAAATATGTATCCTACGTATCTACAACAGAACTCGTCGGCGCATCAGGTTCACTAAGTTCTGTCTCATAAGTCATCTCCGATTCGCAAATCGCAGTCTCACTAATTCCTGGTACATTTTCTGAGTCATACTCTAAACTCTCTGTAGGTTCAATCGCTGCATTTTCAGCGTTCCACGGATCATTTTCCCAATCATAATCCATACTCTCTGTGGGCTCAATACGTACATTATCACCGTTCCACGAATCACTTTTGGAATCATAATCCGAGCTCTCCGTAGGCTCATAAAATGCACTTTCTATCACTTTTGATTCTTTCGCAGAATCGCTTGCAAGTGTTTGTTCCGTTATCACCGCTTCCGTTTGCAATGGGACTGCATCAGTTGATGTAGTTGAGATAGCAAATCCAGATATCACAGTCAAAAGAACAGCAAGTACCAGAATACCTACAAGCATTTTCTTTTTCTCGCTGAGTACCATCGAGAATCTTTGTTTTAGTCCGGTCTTCGGCGAATAGAAACTTGTTGCAAGCACTGGTCGGAAAGAACTATTTTTTCTTCGAACCTGATCTGCCAAGGTGTTGAGAATAGACTTGCAATAGACTTTTCTCATGCTTTCCGGCTCGTTTTCCATAACAGCCATGTCGCAATAGTACTCGCATTCCTTTTCTATTGATCTTCCAAAAAAGAACATAAACGGATTAAACCAATGGATAGAACGGCACACGATCAATAGTAGTTTTATCCACAGATCTCTATGCTGAAAATGAGTCAATTCATGTTTAAGGATCAACCGGAGTTCATCATAACCATACTTACGTTTAGGTAACAGGATAGTTGGATAAAATAGTCCAATCATCATCGGGGAAGAAATCGCTTCCGTTAATAATATCTTAGCTTCGGAAATTCCCATTTCTTCAGCAACAGGCTCGAGAAAATCATTAAGTTGCGTAAAAGAACGAGAAAGACGAAGCACAGTTCTTTTCCACCTTAAGAAAAGAGCAAATGAAATTGCAAGTGAAGCAACAACTCCCAAAATGTACACTACGAAAAGAACAAGGAATACTGTGTTGAACGTCATACCATGGTTTGCCGTTTCAACAAGCTGTGTTCCATTTCCTACAGGAACTGGTTTTGACGCAGTACTATCGGAGATACGAATCAGTGCTTTACCAAATGTAAATCTCACAGGGATAAGAAAGCCGACAAGAATAACCAACCATGAATAATAACGAATCTTCGGAGACTGCTTATTCTTTAGCACAAATAGAATCACCATCAGCAGCATTGCTACTAATGACATATTCATTGAATTCAGAAGAATTGCTTTAAATATGGATTCCATATATCCTCACTGCTCATCGAGCCATTTTCGCAAATCTGTAATCTCTTCCTTCGATAACTCGCCACCGTCATAGAGTGACTTCACCAGACCGGTTATCCGAGTTCCTCCGAAACGCTGGCGAAGACTCTGGGCTTCTACCTGAAGATACTCCTCTTCCGTAATTGCCGGAGAATAGTATCTTTCTTTCCCATTCTTCTCTGATCGCAGAAATGACTTCTTCTCCAATCGGACGAGCATGGTCATTACTGTCTGCTGTTTCCAGTCTTTCTCTGGGAGAGTTATTCGCAGTTTTTCCGTAAGGATCGGGGAAGTCACAGGCTCATGACATTGCCAGATCGCACGCATGATCTCAAACTCCGCATCTGGAAGCTTTCTGATATCCTTCCCACTCATAACTTCTCTCCCGTCAATAAAATACATTTGTAGTTTATCTTTATGGTAACACCAGGTAAGAAGTCTGTCAATTCTGCATTATCGTAAACTGTGGACGCGCAAAATTCACGAAATATGACAATGTCTATGATTGACGGTGATCAGTCAGTCTCAGTTTTTGTTATGTTGCGATGGATTTGAGATTTTAATCAAAGACGTCGGCGATTTAGGATTACCCTCACGATAAACTATGCCCTCTTTTAATAACGGATTAAGTATCTCCGACAAAAAAGTACTCCTACTGCTATAGTGCGTTACCGCTTGCAATTCTTTTACAGAACAAGGCTTTACTCGAAGCAACTCTATGACTTTATCCTTATCAGAGAGATCTTCATTTACTGTCTGTGTATCATACAACAAATCAAAAAGCCGCAAATCAAGGAATCCCGGATATATTAATACGCCGGGCTGCTTTGCTTCCCCAGCATCTTTGTAGCTTTCAATTATAGTCTGAAATCCGGTTCCGCCTCGCTCCATCAGATTTGCTATATCAAGACATGCGGCGATTATTGCGTTTCTCCTTATAGAAGGAATAGAACCTAGAGGATACTCTTCATATGGTCTGGGAAGCAACCATGAGCCTGGCGAGACAATATCGATCCTGTCACTATAAATATCTATATCTATCTGAGTACCGGAAATCGAATAATCACGATGGGCAATAGCATTAACAAGTGCTTCTCTTATTGCTTCTGCCGGATAAGAACGAATTTCTTCTCGTCCGCCTCCTTCAACTTTGCGCCAGCCTGTTTTTGTATTACGCTCGATGAATCTTATTGCATTTCTGAAAACTGTAGAAATCGGCCCTTTAAACCTGTCGCTATCAAGCGCATCTCCAATCTTCTTGTCACCCTTCCAAAGGCGGCAACAAATCAGCGTATCATCACCTTCATAATTGTCTTTAAACATGAGCAGTCCCGTTTTTGCAAAACCATCCTTTGAAACGACTTCCTCATTTTGCAATTCTTTAAGTGTAGGAGCAGATGAATCAGACCGGTATTCTTTGCACAGATCTACATAATCTTTCCATTCCCTGCTGCTATATTTGATTTCACTTGTTTCGTTATCGACCCCGTATTTTCGCTTTGACAATGCGATTATCTCTTCTGGGGTTGCTGGAGTTGTGTTTCCGTCCCCTTTGATATAAACTGTCTCGTTATAGTCGCCCTCGCGGTATCTGACAATCGAGTCTGATGGTTTGACTTTAAGCGCCAACACATACTTTTCCGCTTTTTCATCCACACTTCGCAACATATATGTATACTTTGCATGAGGAAATATGTTTCTGTCGTTTACCTGAGATACAAGGAGTTTCGTAGCATCAATATCTTCAAGTGAAAGGCCAAATGCTTCTCCGTCATTTGCAACACCTATGAATATTATTCCACCTTTATCATTTGCAAATCCAACAATAGTTTTTGCCCATTTGACAATATGATCAGGGTTCAAGACAGCCTTATACTCATAATTCAAATCTTCACACATTACATCGGGGAATAACTCACTGATTTTCATAACACTACCTCCTTACAAGTTGATAATACCAGACATTTCGGAACTTTTCTATGACATTTCGACAACATTTCGGAACATTTCGGCAACATTTCGATTTGCATTTTGAAAACAATACGGCGCGCCCCCAATATTGGGACAGAGTCCGATTTACAATGTATGTAGCATAGCTGAAAAAAGCGTTTATTCTCAGGTGTTCAGGAGGTGATACTATGCAGATTCAGAAAAGAAGCGATGCGTATAAGATTACCGTCAGTTTCGGATATGACGAAAACGGAAAGCAGATCCGCAGGACCACAACGTTTGTCCCTCCGAAGGGCTTGACCTCAAAGCAGGAGCAGAAGGCTGTTCTTGAGTTTGCGGAAGATTTCGAGCGCAAAGTCAAGGGCGGCGCAAACGTGCAGTACAACAAGATGACTTTTCGAGTTTTGGATTGTTCAAAACTGGCCGTTTTTCTCAAATTGGGGGACAATTTGGGGACAGTGGCTATAATTCCGGTGTTCAACCAACATATAAAACGATAAGCAATCCTCCATAGTATTCTTCAAAATTGATTATCCATCGCCATTTACACAAGCTTGTAATTGAATTTTCGTCCCTTATCCTTGTTCCTGCAGAAGCGTGGTCACCCGGTTCTGAATCGATTTACTTACTTCATCCGTACTCTTTTGCCCATTAAAGAAAGCGGGAGCTTCTTCCATCACGATGGCAAAGATTCTTGTATCAACCTGAATGGAAGAATGAATCGTACCAATCATTTCTTTATACTTACTCATGGACTCATCGCTCAACACGGCATCTAAAGCAATCATACCCGGTTCGTCCGAATAGAACTCCACCCTTGCCAGATACGCATCCAGTTCCTGCTGTGCGTTCAAATCCAGAGCAGAGCGTTTTACAAGGACACTTCCACCTCTATAAGAGTCTCCTCCTATATCGTTAAACAGTGAATCTTCCTTTAGAAGAAAGGCCACAAAATCCCATGCTTCTTCCGGAGCTTTCGAATATGCAGAAATACCGACAGACACACATGCCTTCGCACCGAGTCCAGACTGCCCCGAAGTCGGCCAACCCAGATAGAGTGGGGCTCCCCCGCATACATACGACGTCGCTGAAAAATAAGTCAGATTAGAGAACTCCAGAATAGTCAGCGCACTGATTCCGTCCTGCATCGCTTTCGCACAAGGATCTGTGTCAGACATATCATCGTACTTGTCATAAATGTCCATGAGCCCCCCTTGATCAACACAGCCGCCGTATTTCGCTGCAATTTCAAGAAGTGTACGGAAATCATCACTATCAAAACTACAACTGCAATTACTATAATTCACATAGTGATGGAAATCATGTGCCAGCAACGCATTGAGCATTCCGAGAGGCTCGGTAATTCCGACATTGCCTTCCTCGTTCCAGTACATGGCAAGTATATTACTCCCTCCAAGCAGAGGGTATGCGCCATTTTTGTTATTTCCCATCTCTGCGTCAAAATCGCTGATCGTCCATCCACTCACGCCCGAAAGAAGATCCGGGTTTCCGAGAAAACCATCCGCTTGCACGTTGATTGGAAGCTGGTAAAGTTTCCCGTCGACCTCGAATGCACGAAAGATATTGTCGTAATAGTCGGCTCTGTTAATTCCCGTTGCCCCATCCATGTAAGGATTCAGATCAAGAAGAATCTTTTCTGAGTTAAACTGGCTGAATTCTCCGCAGTTCAATAAAATATCCGGCCCGTTCCCCGACTTCATAGAAAGAAGAATCTGGTCGGCAATATCTGCCTGGGCCGCTCCATATCCGGGAACCTCGGTTTCCGGAGAATACACGATGATTCGCGCCTTGCTTTCAGGCCGTTTATTATAAGCATTAACCGCCTGTGTAAATGGCGAATCATAATCCGTTTTGCAGGTCGCTGCGTAAAGAATCGGGCGCCCGGCATAAGGGTTTTTCTCCTCCTTATGAAGATGCACCAGTACCGGCACAGACTGTACCCAGGATGTATTTCCTCTGATCGCTTTTTTCTTCAGGAAATACAAATCCGTATCCTGATCACATCTGAAATCACTCATCTCACCGCTAAGAAAAGGAGTAATATCGGTGTAGGCATAATTCATCAGTTCTTCGACCGTACCATCGAACACATTGATTTTCTTGACTGGTTCGTAATCCTCCACCGAATAGCATGCATCCCCACAATCGAAGAAATAGTCCGGGATCGAAGGATCGATTTGCTTCGGATCCCCTAGTTTCGCTGTCACCGTGTCAATCTCGCGGACGGTCTTTTCATACTTCACTTTATCGTCCTCCATGGTTGAATGGGAGAACAGAATATAGTATTTTCCTTTCTCTTCAAAAGCACTTCCTTTTTGTTCATTGAATGAATCCTGAGCGAGGATGTTTCCCTCATGGCTCATGATAAACACATTTGAGTCACCTACTACAAGAATATTTCCGTTATCAAGTTCGAAAAACCGATCTCCCAAAAACTCCTGTTCTCGCTGCTCGATGGAAAACTCCTCAAGTCGTTTTCCCTCTTCGGAAAAATACACCAGGTTCTCTCCGCAAATCATCTCAACCTGATTGTTGTTTTCGTTAACCTCATATCTTTTTTCAGATAGAAAAGCACCGATTCTTCCGTCCTTCATCGAGAAAAATCCCTGCACAGATTCTTCCGGTGCTATCTCAAACTCAGCCACCTTTTCACCGGTCATCGAATACGAAACGAGTCCGCATTCCTGGAGAGAATCCTGTAGTTCGAAGTATCGGAGCTGGCTCTCCGATTCCCATTTTCCCACGAGTGAATCCCGCTCCTCGCGTTCCTCCGGTGACAACATGTATTGGATATCAAAGGTAAAGTAGACTTTGTCATTCAGAATCTTGCAATTCCCGACCGACATACCCTCCATGGTTCTCGTTTCATCGAATGGGACAGGGAACTCGATCTCCGAATCCGTGAAATACGGATCCGACTCCTGGACGTACTGCGTCTCCCTCGTCGCAACCGGAACCAGCGGTGCACTCTGCTGTGTTTGTTGCGATCCCTTCTGTCCATCTTTCTTCTTGCAGGAGGACATTGGCAGGACCATGATTCCAGCCAATCCAAATGCCAAAACCTTTGCTGACTTCTTCATGTTTCTATCCCTCCAACCGTTCAAATAGCCTCTATATTGGTTCTTCACGGAAGTTGTGGGTATAGAAAAATAAATACAAATTGAAAAAGGAGTTTAAAAGTCCTAAAGTTTAGTTGCCACACAAAAACGAAAAGGAC
>JAGHVD010000105.1 GCA_018064475.1 Candidatus Scatonaster coprocaballi | reverse complement strand
GTCAAAGCGTTAGGAGGTGAAGACTAATCCACAGCGTCTGTTAGCAATTATACGACCTTGATGAGGGTCTATAAAAACTACAAATCTAATAATACGAGGAGGAATACGCATGAACAGAGTTTTGGTAATTGGCTGTGGCAAGATGGCCCGCGCCGTAATTCCATTGTTAGCTCGAAATCCTGAGTTCTTCCGGGAAATCTGTGTAAGCGGACGTTCCAAGGAGAAGTGCGATACCTATAAGAAGAAGTATTCCTCCGACAAGCAGAAGATCGTGACTGCTTTTGTCGATATCAATAACAAAGAGAAGACGCGCCTGATGGCGAAGATCTATAATCCGGATCTGGTGATTAATCTTGCACCGTCCTACCTGAATCTGAAGGTGATGGACTTGTGTCTGGAGATCGAGGCCAATTATCTCGACGCTTCTCTCTATATCCCGAAAGGAAGTACCCAGTGTGATATTAATGCTGAGTATGCATATGACCAGAAGTTCCGTGAGAAAGGCTTGACCGCAATCATCGGATGCGGTTTCAATCCTGGCGTGATGAATGCTTTCGGACAGTACGCAGCCGGCAAACTGCTGGATGAGATCAGCAAGGTCGACATTATCGATATGAATGCCGGCACCAATGCACATCCTTATCTGATGAATACACCGATGAACACCAGTCTCAGACAGATTTCTTCTGAAGGACGTATGTTTACTGATGGGAAGATCATCAGCGTGCCACCGTTGAGTGTTCAGGCGAAGTATTCTTTCCCGGAGATTGGAAAGCGTAATCTCTTTATGGTGGACCACGAAGTGATTGATGCATTGAGTACGGAGCTTCCGGGGTTGCCGACGATCCGTTATTTCTCTGGATTCAAGAGAACGTTCATGTCTATGGTGAAGGTGCTTCGTGATGTGGGCATGACTTCTACGACGCCGGTCGACATTGACGGGCAACAGATTGCGCCATTGGATTTCTTATATGAAGTGATGCCGCAGCAGGATGATCTTGCTGCAACAGCCAAAGGAAAGACCGGTATTGGTATGCTGGTAACCGGTGCGGTGGAAGGTGAGAAGAAGCAGGAACTGATCTATGCACTGGTCGATCACCAGCAGTGCTACGAAGAGTTTGGTGCTTCTGCAACGGATTTCATGTCGGCGGCGGCACTTGTCTCCGGTGCGAACATGATCGTTACCGGTCAGTGGAAACAAGATGGTGTCCACATGATCTCTGAGTTCGACCCGCAGCCGTTCCTCAAGGAATTGAAGCGTCAGGGTCTGGATTACAAGGTTCTGGAGGAAGCACCGGATCTGGAAGTCAGCGAACATGGCACAGAGGAAGAAGCCGAGTAAGAAGGTTCGGTTTTCCCTATACAATTGACATAGTAGGAATAAGAAGAAGCGCTGTTTCAGCGCTTTTTCCATGTTACATATACGGCAAGTGCCAGGAAAGAGATTCCACTGATCCAGCCGCCCAGTGTGCTTCCGGGTGCAGTGTACCGAAGGTGGAGGGTACTGTTACCTGCAGGAAGATCTGCACAGAGCAGCGCTTCTTGGTAAGCGCGAGTCGGGAGTTTCTGGCCGTCAAAATAGATCGTCCAGCCTTCTTCGTAGGGAATGTTCGTCAGGAGCATCATGTTGGGACTTACGATGGCTTCGCAAGTGATGCCGTCCGGATCGACTGTCAGGTTCGTGATACCGAAGGTTGCATTCTGTGTATAGAGATCCCAGTTCTCCGTATTGAAATATGCAAAATTTACATCCACATTGGCGAGGTCAAGTGGGGATTTACCTTCGAGGCGAAGTGTGAGGACCTGTCCAACATTGTATGCACCCAGGTCGACCATGACGGTGCCTTGTTGTTGGGTGATGGTCGTGATGAGTAGATCATTCAGGTAGACCTCTACAGGGTGCTGGCGCTGGGGAAGACGGACGGCGCAGTAGAGTTCGTGGGCGAACATATTGCTGAAGGAGTAGATCTGTGTGGCCGGAACGGTATACGATGATGAAATATCGTTGATGGGCTGGAACGGAGATATCGGAAGCGAAGGCCAGAGTGAATAGATCCAGTCATTGAGGAACTGGAACTGCGTCTGCGATGGATCGTTAGTGAACGTTTGGGCGTGTTCGGGAGTATCAAGTTCCGGAGTGACCGACGGATCGACTTGTGTGATGAGAAGGGTCGGTGATTTGCCAAGCAGAATGTCGGTGGCAGGGGAGTGGAACGTGACGTCTGTATGGTAGGCATCCGTGTCGTTTCCGAGTAGTTGCAAGAATGCAGATGCGGGTTCACCTTTTCCACATGCGTAAGGGAACTGCATGTAGTGCGGAAGAAGATAACAAGATAGCAGAAGCCATGCAGCAGCAAAGGTTAGATACTGACGTAACGTGTGCTGCTTGAAGATGAAGTGCCGGCAGGCGATATAAACAAGTGGGATCGGAAGGAGGAGAAGCCCCCATACGACATTTGCACCGAAAAACATGCAGACCAGAAGCAGAAGTAAAAGAGAGAACTCGGAGGGACGTGAATCTCTGTCTGATTCTTTCTGTAGTTTCAGAAGAAGGATCGGGAGCAGGAAGAAGGTATCGGCTACAGGTAGATGTAGGAAGTAGCAGAGTACGAAGAATACAATGGATGTAAGAAGTCCGAGAAGAATCGGGAGGACTCGCAGAAGAAGACGTGCCCATCGATGCTTGTTCTCACGCAAACCCCATCCGAACCGTATGTAGAGATTCGCAAAGCATGCGCCTGTGACACCGAGGCGGAGGGCATTTAGCAGAGCCAGTACTTCCGGATGGATCTTCTCCGGAAGCAGGGAAAGTGGTATAGTCAGGATCCCGCCGAAGCCTGCGGACAGGAGACGGAAGATGTTCATGCCGAGTCCGACATCGAAGGTGTAGGTGCTGAAGTTGGCGTGGTGGAAGCGATTCCGGAATACATGCATGGTGGCCAGCTCGAATGTGCCACATCCATTCGGGTTCGAAAGATAGATTTCCGTCAATATAAAGAAGAGCGCCCAGAGTATGCTGAAGCACACACCGGCCAGAAACAGGTGCCTGCGGGAAGAGGTCTTAGAAAGTGGTTCTGGGGCTGACATTGGCGGCTTCTCCCTCCCATTCTCATATCCCACTCATGATACCACACTGTGTAGGAGAATCGCGCAAAGCGCTACGATATCAGACTGAAACATTGCCGTTATTGAAAAAAAGCCCTGAATCTGGTATATTCATGGATACATGTGTAACCATACAGATTGTTCAAAAACATAATTGTTCCGCTTTTTATTAGGCGGAAGTTCAGGAAGGAAAGGAAAGAAAGTGGACGACAGTATAGGCCAAATAGTATTAGACCTTGTCATCGTATTTGTATTTATCCTCATTAACGCATTCTTCTCCGCCACGGAGATGGCCGTCATTTCATTAAATGATGCGAAGATTAAGAAGCAGGCTGAAGAAGGCAACAAGAAAGCAAAAAGAATCCTTAAATTTATCGAGAATCCTGCCTCATTTCTGGCCACGATCCAAGTTGGCGTAACATTCGCCGGCTTCTTGTCCAGTGCTTTTGCCGCAGATAAATTCTCCGGAAGATTAACGAATTGGCTTGATCCGAACGGAAAGTATTCGTTCCTTGGTACAGTGTGTACCATCGTGGTAACGATTATTCTCTCCTATTTCTCACTGGTTCTGGGTGAACTGGTACCAAAGCGTATTGCGCAGAACAACGCGGAGAGACTCGCATTCCGTTCCTCTTCTGTCGTGCGCACATTCGGCACGATCATGCGCCCGTTCGTAAAATTCCTAACACTCTCTACGAATGGGGTACTACGACTGCTTCGTATTGACCCAGAGGTCAAGGAGACCAATGTCACGGAAGAAGAGATCCGTATGATGGTCGACGTCGGCTCTGAAGAGGGCTCCATCGAAGATGCCGAGAAAGAGATGATTCAGAACATCTTCGAGTTCAACGACAAGGATGTCGTAGAGATCATGACGCATCGTAAGAAGATCGTCTCCCTGCCGATCGACGCGACCTACGACGAGGTCATGGACGTTGCGAGAAATGAGAAGTATACACGTATTCCGGTCTATAAAGAGACGATCGATGAGATCGTAGGTATCCTGCATATCAAGGACCTGCTTGGGTTGACATCCAAAGAGGTAGAAGATGGTACATTCTCGCTTGAGAAGTTGATACGTGAACCGCTCTTTGTGCATGAGACGAAGAAGATTTCATCTCTGTTCCACGAGATGAAGAAGGGTCACATGCAGCTGGCGGTGATCGTCGACGAATATGGCGGAACGATGGGTATTGCGACCATTGAGGACATGTTGGAAGAGATCGTCGGTAACATTACGGATGAATTTGACGAGGAAGACACCCAGTTCCTGAAGATGAACGACGGCGGTTTCCTGGTATCCGGTGATATGACGTTGAGCGACTTGGAAGACCAGATCGGCGTGGATCTTGACAGTGAGGACTACGATACGATCGCGGGCTTGACGCTGGGCATTCTGGACCGTGTTCCGGAACATGGTGAGACGCCGGAAGTGCAGTATAAGAACATCTTGATCAAGGTGGTTCAGGTCGAAGAGAATTGGATCTCGAAACTTCTCTTGCACGTGATCCCGGAGGAGAAGAAGTCGGAAGACGAGGATGAAGAGTAAGACTTCGCACAACTTCTAGGCAAGAGTGCTTCTACCACATATAGAAACAAACGCGGCGGGAATCTGAAGTAGAATCTCGCCGCGATTTATGTTGTGTTCAAATGAGCGATGTGTGGGAATCAGGCGCACATCATGAAGTAGAGGATCACGACCAATCCGATGAAAACACGATAGATACCGAAGACCTTGTAGTCACGTTTTCTGACGTAGTTCAGCAATGCTTGGATGATGAAAAACGATACGGCAAAAGCGACGGCGCATCCGACAAGGAGTACTAGGAGTTCTGTGCTGGTGAAGTTCAGGCCGTACTTGAGCAATTTGATGAAACTCATGCCAAACATGACGGGGACGGCCAAGAAGAATGTGAATTCAGCGGATGTTGGGCGATCTACACCAATCGAGAGGGAACCGATGATGGTGGAACCGGAACGGGAAGTTCCCGGGATAATGGACAGACACTGGAAGAGGCCGATGATGAATGCGTCCTTGAAAGACAGATCATCTACGGAGGTGATGCGTGCGGTCTTCTTCTTATTGACTTGCTCAATGATAACCAGAATGATGCCGTAGATCGCGAGTGTCGCGCCAATGATGTAAGGTGTCTGCAGGTGCGCTTCGATGTAGTCGTCGAACAGCATGGCGGTAATGAAGCCCGGAATGCAAGCAAATGCAATCTTGAACCACATCATGAAGATCTCTTTCTTGATGTAGCATTTCTTCTGGGCCATGCCGGGCTGCTCGCCGTAGCCGAACGGCCAGAGCTTCTTCCAGAACTTCACGACGACGGCCATGATGGCGCCGAGTTGGATCACGATGAAGAATACGTCCTTGAATTCTGCGCTTTGGTTCAGGGGAAGAATCTCATCAAGTAGGAGCATATGTGCGGTACTGCTTACAGGAAGCCATTCTGTGATGCCTTCCACGATACCGATCAAGATAAGTTTGAACCATTCGAATACTGTCATTTTTTAGCCACCTCTGCTAATATGGTCTCATAAACTGCTCGCCCATGTAGGCGGTCGCAGTTTATAGGATTTGCGTAATATGCCCTACAGTATATCACAAACTTCCATATATGCTGAAATGACAGTGGGAACTTGTAGGTGAGGGTGACTACGAGTGAAAGGGGGAGTACAGATGAATACGATGCATGCGCGGCTGAAATATGGGCTGATATGCCTGAGTCTGTTGGTCGTTGAGATACTGATCGCGAAGTTCGGGAGCGGGATCCTGCGTGGCTATGTGGGCGATGTGCTGGTGATTCCTCTGATTTATTTCTTCCTTCGCGCTTTAGTCTGGCCGAGGCATAGCCACTGGGCCGTGTATGGGTTGCCTTTCCTTACTTATCTGCTTGGCTGGGTGGCCGAGCTTCTTCAGGCGCTGCATCTGATCGATCATCTTGGAATCGATGCAAACTCTCCGCTTGGGATTGCTTTGGGTGGTGTGCCGGACTGGAAAGATGGCCTCTGCTATTATCTGGGGCTGGTGCTGATTGGTGTTTTCCTTGCGGTGGAGACACACTGGTTCCGCGGGCACCGCGGTGCGATCCGTAGGGAAGAACGCCGCGCGCGTCGTGCACATCACGCACATCGTGCTGGTGCGGCGGCTGGGCAGGAGGCTGCAGAGGCGGCGGCGGGAAGCGCGGCGGCCGTGACGGCCCCCAAGCATGCGTCAATGCTCGATGTGGAGAACGCGCCGGAGGAGGACCGACGCTGGTTCTATCCGATTGCTGTCTGTATTCAGTGGACATGGGGAATTCTTCAGACTATGGGTGGTTTTGCCGTATTTCTATGGTATTTCCGATGCCCACATACATTCTACAAAGGCGTCGTGCGAACGGTATGGACGTCGGGTGCAGGCCTTTCGATGGGCATGTTCATCTTTACACCATGTGAACCTGCGGCGGACGACCAGAGCAAGCATGCGCAGAAAGAACGTGCATATTGTGAGCGTGTGGCCATCCATGAGTACGGTCACACTTTCCAGTCACTCTTGTTGGGCCCTTTCTACCTGTTCGTGATTGGATTGCCTTCCATTGTGTGGGCCGGTAGCAAGAGGTTGAGTAGAATGAGACGTGAGAAGCATATTCCATATACCCGCTTCTATTGCGAACGCTGGGCTTCCAGTTGGGGCGAGAAGGTGACGAAAGAAGAAGCCGACTGGACGTGAGTGGCGCCGGTGAGTGACGAGGCAGGCCGCACTACGACTTTTTATGAATTTCTTTAATTTAGTCGTATCGAAATGAGCGGCAGGTAGCGTGACACTACGACTTTTTTCAAGTTTCCTCGATTTGGTCGTACTGGGACGATGAAGAGCCTTCCGCACTCAACACAATATTCAGCACAAAGAAAAGAGCTACCCCGCGAGGCCAATGTCATTAAGTTAAGAAGGCATTGACTCAAAGAGACCACATAAACAAGTCAAAAAGAGGCTGGAGAAGTGAAATCTTCAGTCTCTTTTCAATTTTA
>JAGHVD010000001.1 GCA_018064475.1 Candidatus Scatonaster coprocaballi | reverse complement strand
AGCATATTTCTTATCCTTTCAGTTTTTGTCTAGCAACTAAACTTTAGGATTTATATGCTCCTTTTTCAATTACTTATTCCCAAGCTTTCCGTGAAGAACCACAATTCTTCTCATTTATTCAATTTTTGTTCAATTCTTCCTCGCGACGTTTGTGTCCTCGACTGTATTCGCTGAAAATTGAACAATTCTTCTGATTTATTCAATTTCTGTTCAATTCTTCCTCGCGACGCTTGTGTCATCGACAGTATTCGCTGAGAATTGAACGATTCTTCTATTCTATTCAATTTCTGTTCAACAAAGATTTTCTTCCAGAGAAGTCTCAACTACTCATATATCATACAGACAACTGTACTCTCTCTCGTATATGATTACTGTACCTATTATTAGGAGGTGTCTACATGATTCGTTCGTCTCACTATCTTGCACTCGTAATCAACGCAGCCGAAGAATTCCTCTTGAACACGACAGAAGTCAAGAGATATCCAAAAAGCAATGAACGCCAGAAGCATTACGTTTACTACTACACAGATTCAACTACCTGTAAACGCCATGCACACCAAGATAATTCCCCCAAAGGCCAGACCCTCGCGAAGGTCTATGCGCTCCGTGCGGCAACCAAGAACAAGTTGAAACAATACAGGGTGATGTGGGATACACTCTACGCATTCCCCTGCCCCAAACTGAATCTTCCAAAACTTCGCAAATCGCGCCAAGCCTTCATCACTAGAGAACTCTTCGATAGCCTTGTCCCAGAATCCAACCCACGCGAAGTCGACAAGTCCAACCCATATAACGGCATCAACTTCCGCTCCAAATCCGAGCGTGAAATTGCCGAATACCTCGATGGACTCGGCATCGCATACAAGTACGAGCCACGCCTGCGAATCATGAACACTGATATTTACCCAGACTTCGTTTGCTTCATCCCAGAACTCGGCATCGGCTTCATCATTGAACACTTCGGCATGATGGATTCCCCGAAATACCTCGAGCACGCAAACAAGGTGATCCAGAGTTATCTCAACTGCGGTTTCCTCCCCGGCATCGACATTCTATTCACCTACGAGCGAAGCAACTATCCTCCTAGAGCGAACTACTTTGAGAGTCAGATCAACCGTATGCTCGATTCCCTTTGCGCGCCATAATACTTATATGGTAAAAGCACTTGCGCATGCGGGCTTACTCAACAGTTGCCTGTCCCGCGCTTCTCCATCACATGTGTTCTTCTCTACATCTGTTGGCTCTACATCAGTTGGCTATACATCTATATCTGTCGGTTATACCACCAAGCTCTTGCAACAAAATATTATCTTTGATAGAATTTTCAGACGTTATCACGCTATTGTATATATAAGTAGAAGATACTAATATTGAGATAGTTCGCACAGGGAATACACCATTCATCCAGAAGAGACACATTCGTAGTGAGAGAGCATGATTATGAGCAGCATGGGCAGAACACTTTCAAGCAAAGAGGATAAGAGTCAATATAAGAAACTGATTGCCATCGCCATACCGATGATGGTCCAGAACGGCATTTCGAATTTCGTCAACCTTCTCGACAATCTCATGATTGGCCGTGTAGGTGGTAATGCCTTGTCTGGTGTCGCCTTGGCCAACCAGATCATGTTCGTTTACTTTCTCATGATTTTCGGTGCCACGGCAGGCGTCGGCATCTTCACCGCCCAATATCACGGAAAAGGTGATAATGAAGGCATCCGAAACACCTTCCGCTTCAAGATTGTTCTGAATACGATACTTTCCGCAATCTGCACAGTGGTCCTTCTCTTTAGTGCGCGTTTCTTAATCAACCTATTCTTGCAAGGCGAAGGCGACCCAGCCGATACAGCCGAAGCACTCGACATCGGTGTACGATACATGCGCATCATGCTTTGTAGCTTAATCGTTTCTGGACTGACACAAGCCTACGCCGGCACACTTCGCGATCTCGGCCGTACCAAAGCGCCGATGGTTGCATCCGTAGTCGCCATTCTCGTCAACCTGCTTGGCAACACCTTGCTCATTTACGGATACTGTGGCTTCCCGAAGCTTGGCGCCGATGGTGCCGCAATCGCCACGGTCATCTCTCGTTTTGTCGAGCTCGCTATCTTGATCGTCTATACTGGCAAACATCCTACCACCTTCCCCTTCATTGTCGGGGCATTCAAGAATATCCGTCTTCCGCGTAATCTGGCAAAAAAACTTCTGTTCAAAGCGTTGCCGCTTATGGCTAACGAGACCCTCTGGTCACTTGGTATGACCATGATCAACCAATGCTTCTCTTACCGTAGTTACGCAGCCGTAGAGGCCTTGAGTATTCAATCTACCATATGGAATCTCATGTCGGTAACGTTCATGGCCATGGGCGAAGCAGTCGGAATCGTCATGGGCCACATTCTCGGCGCCGGCGAACTGCAAGTCGCGAAGAAGCGTGCGGTGAAGATGCGCTGGATAACTGTATTATGTGCTGTCGTATTTGGCGTCCTATCCATCGGCATCTCCCCGTTCTTCCCACTTCTTTATAAGACGGGCGACGATATTCGCCATTTGGCCACCGGTTTCATCATCATCAGTAGCGCGTTGATGCCGCTCGGCGCCTATAATCACGCCTCCTACTTCATCATTCGTTCCGGCGGAAATGCCATGATCACCGTTATCTTTGATGCAGTCTATACCTGGTGCATCGCCGTCCCGGTAGCGTTCGTATTAAGTCGTTTCACCGGAATCGGTATCCTCTACCTCTTCGCCATCGTCCAGTGTCTGGAAGTCGTCAAATGCTTCATTGCCTTCCTGCTCGTTCGAAGTGATATGTGGATCAAGAACATTGTCAAAGAATAGTATTGATTCTCGAAGATACTGAAAAAGCGCCTCCCTAGAAGGAGGCGCTTTCTATATTTGTTCTATTTGTCTGTACTGTCCGAACTGTCCGTCCTGTCCGAACTGTCTTATTTGCCCTGATGAACTCGCAGTCGATCAGCCTTCGACCTTCTTCATGCTCCACAACTTCTCAAGGTTATAGTTTGCGCGCTCTTCCGGATGGAAAACATGCACGACAACGTCCTTGTAATCCAGAAGGATCCAACGGCCGGACTCTCTACCCTCGATATGATCCGGCGCAACATCGAAATCACGCTTGAGCATATACTCGACCTCGTCTGCCAAAGCCTTAATATGTGTGGAGGATGTACCGGAGCAAATCACAAAATAATCTGCAAGTACAGTCTTCTCTGCAACGGGGATCAACTCAATATCCACGCCCTTCTTATTGTCCAGAATCTCAACAATCTTATCTGCCAACTCTTTGATTTCCATGTATTCCCTCCGAAGGTATTTTCTTATTTCAATTATACACTATTTCTGATTGGGTAGAAGCCCCGTCACTGCGACCGATTGGCCAGAAGATACGCAAGTGACTTCTTCGTGTCCTCGTGGATCTGCTGTCCCTTCCTTGCAAAACTCTCTTTGATTGCACAGTAACACTCGATCAGCGCTGCGTTGATGTCGTGTTCTGCTAAGGTGCGAATCATGGAGAGATCGTCATAATCGCGACTCGGCTCCACCTTGTCTGCCAGATAGACGATCTTGTCCGTCAGCGTCATGATCTCTCGGCCGATGGTGTGATACAGAATGGCATCCAGGATCTCCTGATCCTCGACCCCGTAATGCTCACGCGCATAGACCGCACCCGCCGGCGAATGAAGGATCTGTTTGCTTGGCACATAATCCTGAATGATCTTGGCCGCAAGCGCAAGCTGTTCTTTCTCCGGAAGTTCCTTGGCACAATCATGCAGAAGTCCCGCCAAAGCACACTTATCCGGATCTGCTCCGAAACGGATCGCATAACGCGTCGCCAGTACACACACATTCATGCTGTGCAGCAGTCGCTTGCCGCCCATCTCACGAAACAACGTAAAACTATGTTGGATCAACTTCTGATATGTCTCATCCGAGACATGCATCAACGGCGCATCTTCGCAATAAAGGTCGTGACTCTTGATGAAGCGTCGGACCTCCTCCGGAATGTTCTCTTCTTCACACCACTTCGTACCGGCTGTCGTCGAACGAAGTCGTGAAGAAGCAACCTCCACGCCATCGATCTCGAAGAACTTCACCTTGGTGTCGAACATCTCCTCAATGTGCGCGGCCTGATTTCTCGCTTGGCCTTCGTCCACACCGGGACGCAGCGCACAGAGCAGTCTCGCCTGCTTCAGAATCTCATCCGGCTTGTACCACGATTCGAACTCGAACAGGATGTCCGAACCACACATCAAGAACAACTCGTCCTTCTCGGAGACAATCTTCTTCTCACGAAGATTACGAAGTGTCGTCACAGTGTAGCTTGGCTCACCATAGACCTGCTCAATATCACACACTTCACACTTCGGCACATCCTTCAATGCCGCTTTGACCATATAATAGCGATACGGCGCCAGCGTCACTTTGCGGGTAGACTTGAAGCACGGCATACCTGTAGGCACCACGATCACGCGGTCCACCTTCTTACTGGCGATCGCACCCTTCACCATGGACAGATGTCCGTTATGAAATGGGTCGAATGCTCCTCCGTAAATGCCGATCTTCATGCTTCAGAAGTCTCCCTTCAATTCAGCGTACGTCCGATATCTGTACGATAGTGCATCTTCTCGAAGGAGATCTTCTTGACGCCCTCGTAAGCAGAATCAATGGCTTCATCCATCGTCGCACCGTCTGCATATACGCAGAGCACACGACCGCCGGAAGTGACCAGTTTTCCATCTTTCAAAGCTGTACCGGCCTGGAAAACAATGTGTCCGCAATCTGCGATACCGGTAATCTCATACCCCTTATCGTACTTCTCCGGATATCCACCCGAAGCCATTACGACAACGCAGGAACAACCCGGCTTCCAAGAAAGCTTCACCTGATCCAATGTTCCGTCGATGCAGGCATCGATCAGTTCCATCAAGTCGTTCTCCATACGTGGGAGGATTGCCTGACACTCCGGATCACCGAAACGTGCATTGTACTCGACTACCTTCGGGCCGTCTTTGGTCAGCATCAAGCCGAAGTAGATCACGCCCTTGAACGGACGACCTTCCGCAGCGAGCGCCGCAATCGTTGGTGCAATAATCGAATCGTAGATCACTTTGTCATCTTCTGCCGAAAGATTCGCACCCGGTGTTACCGCGCCCATGCCGCCTGTATTCAGGCCCTCATCATGGTCATATGCACGCTTATGGTCACGGGAAGAGATCATCGGAATGACTGTCTTTCCGTCAGAGAATGCCAGGATCGTCAACTCCGGACCTACCATGCATTCCTCAATGACAACTGTACTTCCCGCCGTGCCGAAAGCTCCATCGCTCATCATGGAGACGACCGCCTTCTTCGCTTCGTCCAGTGTCTGCGCAATAATTACGCCCTTACCCAGCGCCAAGCCATCTGCCTTGATTACGATCGGCATGTCCTGTGTCTCTAAGTACGCCAGCGCTTCATCCTGATTGGTGAACGTCTGATACTTCGCCGTCGGGATGTTATATTTCTTCATAAGTTCCTTGGAGAAAGCCTTGGAAGCCTCCACGATCGCCGCGTTCGCATGCGGACCGAAAGCACGAAGTCCCGCAGCCTCCATCTTATCTACCATGCCCAGTGCAAGCGGATCATCCGGTGCCACAAAGACGAGATCGAACTGCTCCTTCTTCGCATATTCCACCATCGCGTCTACATCCGTTGCCTTAATCGGCACACATGTCGCTATTTCAGCAATACCACCGTTACCCGGTGCACAGTAAAGCTCTGTCACCTTCGGACTCTGCTTCAACTTCCAAATAATCGCATGTTCACGGCCGCCACCGCCTACTACCAGTACCTTCATCGGTTACCTCCTGCACGATCGATAAGATCTTTGAAATTCAAATACCCTATAAGTATACCGCAAATTCAAGTGATTTTACCTGATATATGGCAAAAGAACTCGCATTTCGTTGAAATTTGTTTCTTAGTTCTCGAAGCTCGCCGCGCGTTCCGAACCGGATATGAAAATCAGTTTTACTTTCATTCCATTCATTGCATAAAAAATGTGCATGATTATCAAATTTTACTATGCATTTCATATAAATATGTATTATAATTGTTACTTGTGGGTTGAGTTGAGAAAATCATTTTTTCTGAACATCATGATTACATGGAGGAATTGATATGAATAGTAGTAAGAAATGGTCATGTTTACTGGGCCTTGTCTTAAGCTTGGTACTCTGCGTGGCACTCCTGCCAAATCGAGTTTCCGCAGGCGGTCAGACCTACGGCATCAAGGTAAACGCCATCGCTGTAAGCGACACAAACAAGGATGACATTCTTAGTAATGGCAAAGTAAAGTACGACCCGACGACGGATACACTTACAGTCAGTGGCAACCTTGATTCCGCTTTTGAAGTTGTTGGCAATGATACGTGTAATATCGTCATGAACAGCGATGACTCGACTAAAGCGTTAACCAACGGAAAAATAACGATCAGTCAAGTGAACAATATCACCGTCGATGTAGATATCAGCGATCGTATTACTTCATACGATACAACAATTAGTTGTAATGGTAACGTGATCGTGAAGAATACAACGGGAATGACATTCAATAATTGTGTCATCTCCAAAGCAGTAAATGTAGATATTAGTTCCTCAGCAAGCGAATCATCCTACACATACTACGTGATCAATACTGCGGATATCACGTGTTCTGGCACGATTAAGATTGAGAACAAGGCTGGCGGACAAGTATGTCCCAACTATATCAATGTGCATAATGCAACCAATGTGTCCATCATCGGTCATGGCACTTACTATCTCGTTGGCTCAACAGAGATCTCTTGTTCCGGAAACGTCTTGCTTTCCAACACAGAAGGTATAATCGGTAAAGTAAAGATTCAGAAAGCGAACAATGTCACAGCAACTACGGACAAAAAAGATTTCAGAATGTTCAATGGTTTTCTGGATATCAAATGTAGCGGAAATGTGGAGCTCTCAAACTGTAGTGGATTGCTAGTCGAGGAGGGTTTGTCCATTGAGTCCTCCGCAGGTAGGGTAAATCTTGCAGGCGAGACTTCCTCTGACGCTATGCTTATTGCTCCTAAAGGCACGAGTATTGCGATTAAGAGCAAGGGCGATGTAGAGATTGCTAATGCAAAGGGTAGACTTGTCACAGGCAATCTGAGCATTCTCTCAACAGACGGTGGTGTGGATCTGCTCGGTCATTCTTCTTCCTTCCTTATCGCAAAAAGCAACAAACCATCTGATGATGTGAACGTAGACATCTCCTGCAAGGGCGCAATTACAGCCACCAACGATATTGGTGGCATCGCCTGTGGTAAAACAAACTTTGTCTCCAGTGATGGTGGCATCACCGTTTCCTGCAGTTCCAACTCCTATCCGCTATTCACCAGTTATAGCGCTACGGAGCTGAAGATGGATTGTAAGGGCAACTTGCTGATTGAGAATACATCATCTGATTTCGTCGTAGCCACAGACTTAATCGTAGAAAATGCTGCGAATATCACCGTCAAGGGTAACACATTGAATCCGATGATTTCGGGATACATTGATCTCAACTGCACGGGCAATGTCGTACTCGAGAACACGAAGGGTATGGTCTGTGCAGGAGCATCCACAGCTCAGAACTCCATTGTCTCCACACAAGGCGGTGTAGACATTCGAGGAAACTATAATACATATGGCATCATGAATATTCCGACTACGATCAGTTGCGCTTTGGATGTCAACATCGCAAACACGTCCACCAATCCTGTTAAGTGCGGAAATATCCTCTCAGACAGTTTGGAAATAAAGAAAGCCAAGAATGTCACGCTTGTGGGCACTAGCGCGAATCCACTATTTAAAGCAGATGTCACCATCAACTGTACACAGGATGTAATCTTAGAGAACAAAGGAACCGGCATGGTAATGGCTAGTGGTAATTTAACAATCGGTTCTGCCAATGATGTCAGTGTAATGAATCATACTACGGAAAATACCGTCATGGTGAATGGCATTATGTCGATCAATGCCAACGGAGATGTATTGTTGACTTCCCCATTTATGGTTTGTAATGATCATGCCGATATCGTAGCGAAAGGAAACGTTGATATTTCCAATTCATCCTCCGCTCCAACTATTTTCAATAACATTACCGTAGATTGTCTTGGTGATTTGAATATCGCGAACAAAGGCGAAGGCATTGTCACGAATAGCTTGATCGTAAAGAATGCCAACAGTGTCACCGTCTCCAATGCATACCCCACCGGACCTGCTATCGTAGACGAAGCGAACATCACATGTTCAGGAGATGTTCTGATTCAGAATACCGAAGGTTGGGAAGCTGTATATCACGAGAGTACTTTCACCCTTTCACGTCCCGCAGGTTCTCTGGACTATGTCGTATCGACAGGTGATTCCATCAATTCTTTGCAGGCTCTCGCAACCAAGAAAGCAACGGAAGTATTTGGACCTGAAAGCAGCGAGAAGAGCGTCATCTATCTTTCTGACTTGAAGTACGAAGTATCCTTCGATTTGAACGGTCATGGTACCACGACGCCAGACAGTCAGAAGATCATCGCTGGCAAGAAGGCTACGAAGCCGACAGACCCGACCGCTACGGGCTGGACTTTCGAAGGCTGGTATACAGACAAAGCTTGCACGAAGGCTTTCAGCTTCGATACTGCAATCAGCGCAGATACTGAACTCTATGCCAAGTGGACAGAGATCCCACCGGTAGACTATAAGATCATCTCCGGCGCTGACAGTGAATGGACCAAGGGTTCCACAGATGGTCTGATGATTGCTTCGGATGCCCCGTTCGAGAAATTCGACAGTGTTGTAGTGGATGGTGTCGCCATCGACGCAGCAAACTTTACAGCAGTCTCCGGTTCCACAATCGTCACATTGAAGCCAGCATATCTGGAAAACTTAAAGGATGGTCTCCATTCCTTCGAAATCGTATCGAAAGACGGTAAGGCCTCCACACATTTCACGATTAAGCCGGCACCAACCCCGACACCGACACCTACACCGACGCCAACACCGA
>JAGHVD010000052.1 GCA_018064475.1 Candidatus Scatonaster coprocaballi | reverse complement strand
GTTCAGTAGAGATGTCGAGTCCTTTTACCATAGAAGAAATCGATTCACTTGAGAACGTCGGCACAGTGAACGAAGTACTCAACGTGCTGGATTGTTTCGAGAACGAACCGGAACTTGACCATTTCATGAAGCGATTGGAAGCTTTTCAATGGTTCGATACGCATATTCACAACCCAGAAGAGCTTATCAAGTTGCTTACTTCTCTCGATTCGGATTATGCGAAGCAAGTGTTGGCGCAGTATGCGATGCAGAACCGGATACAGTTTCTACTTCCTTCTTTTCTCAGATTTCTGGATGAGATTGATCAGGATTCCAATGAGACATATATCCAGTATTTCTTATCCTTCGAGCCTGCTTTGACTTCCAAGGATCTTGGGTTGCTGTCGAATCGAATATGGGAGGAGACAGAAGCCTCGTTGTGGTCTTCTTATATCATCGACAGAATGAGATCCGGTGTCGTTTATGAAAGTGAAGACCTTGTGAATCTATACCGTGCATTGGACGATGATACTTATCTTGGTATCTTTGAGCAGATGATTGAGAGAGACATACCTCTATCATGGAAACAAGCCATCGAAATCTTCAAGTGCGTGGATGTCGAAGAATATGAGAAACCTTTCTTGAGCCTCATCTCTCGCAATGAACCGATTCAAGTGGAAGAGTTTATGACGCTCAGTACAGATTGCTCGATCTCTGACCAGGAGATGATTGCGCTCATCCAGATGGCTGATCAGCAGAAAATTGCACTCTCCTATCAGGAACTGAAGACGATTTGCACGTGCTTCGACGCTGAAGTATTAGATCTATTATTTCAGAATGTAATGAGACAAGGAATGAAGTTCTCTGCGGAGCAGATCCTAGAATTAGAAGATGATTTAAGTGAGGATGTTCTCCTTGAAGCAATCCGTCACATGGAAGGAATGCCAACCAAGAAGCAGGTACACCAATTAGGTGAATTTCTTGACCAAGATGAACTTCTTGAAGCTGCCAGCGAGCGATTCCCTGACTTAAATGACGAATTGGAAGCAATTATCTTCGATGAAGAAGAGATTCTTGATGAAGAGGAGATGCTCGATGCGGAGGATGATGAGATGGGAACCAAAGCCATGCAGCGTAAGGTGACATGGGAAGAAGTATATGAGAATTATGATGAGTGGGAAGATGATGTGCTTCTGAAGAAGATTGATTTACTCTCTGACATCGGCCCCTCGGCGCAGATCGCTGAAATCGTCGACTATATATCCGAAGAATGTGCACTGAAACTTCAGAAGAAAGCACTCAACATGGGTGTAGTCTTCTCGGTGAAGGAGATCATTCAAATGATCGACAGTTACGATGAGAATGAGATGACATCTAAGATGTTGGATATTGCAGTGAAGAAGAACCTGCCATTTACTTATGACGATCTGGAATACTTCGATGACGGCAAGCACGATGCAATGATCAAGAAAATCGACAAGAAACAGAACCTTCACTATCTCGATGATCCGGATGATGAAGACCAGGATGAATACGAAGAAGACTATGAAGACTACGGTGATGGCAAGAAGGCCGGACTTCTGGATAACATTGCGACCGCAATCGTCGTGAATGAAGGTTTAAATTGGCTCGAAAAACGTAGAAAGGAAAAAGAAGAAAGAAAGAAGAACCGCAAAAAACGCTGGTAAACTTCCAAAGTGATCAATTGATCATGGACATTACTTGTTTGCAGGTTCGTAGATCTTCTTGAACAGATCTTTCTCAACGATATCGAAATCGGAAAGGTCATTCTCACGGATGGCGATATAGTCTCCCTTGGTGCCGCGGATGTAGTTGTTCGCATCCCACACGGTGAAGATCTTCACAGAACTCTCGATCGGCTTAATGTAGACATATTCGGATCCTTTCGTAATGCAGGAACGAATGTGGTCGGTCAGATCGAAAGTCTCGCCGGAGCGTAGATTCTTGATCGTTGGACGATATTCGGAAGATACGCGTGATTTCGCACTGCACATATCGTAGGAAGCTTGGAATTTGTCCATCGAGATTGGCTGAATATCACCATTGATGCCTACCATGATGCAAGTATCTGCGCTGGCATTGAAGTCAATATCTCCCTCCAGTGTACGAACGAGCATAGGTGTACTTGTGCGAACAAAATCTTTGCAGAAGACGACACCCACGGGGATACGCTTCTTGCGATAATACTTGAGTCCTTCCACACTGATCTTGTCTACACCCGCACGGAGGATCTCGCATTCGCCGGTGTACTCTGTGAGCTTCTGACGCAAGAACTGCATCATACGCATACTGCCGTACTTGGCAGAGTACTCGTCTTTACCGATGAAACCACCGGCCTTGTTGCGATGACCGCCGCCAAAGCCGATCTCGTCGGTGATGAATTCAGCCAATTCGCTGGCCTTGGTCTCTTTGATACAACTTCGTATAGAGAGTTTATATCCTGTGTAGGTCTCATTAAAGGCAATACAGATATCGACGCGGTCAACCTGAATCAGGAAGTCACTGATCAGACCGAGAATATTTGGATCACAGGGTTGCACTTGGACCAGTGCCAGACGCAACTCATTATCAAAGGTGAAATCATTCATCGCCTGGGCGGCAATACCCAGCTCACTTAACGAGAGATTGGAATTTGAAAGACGCACAACGGCGGCCTGGTCAAAAGCCAAGGCATCACGCATGTCTCGATCCAGAGGGTGATACATCTCACTGAACTGGTTTGTATCGCAATAAAGTCCGTAATAGAGTGCAGTGGCACAGACGGGATCTTTGTTGATCTCAATACCTTCATTCTTGAAAAGCTGCCAAATCAAGGTGCAGCAGCTCCCCACATTCGGCTGGATATAGGAATAATCCACATCGATGCCGCAGAACTGATGGTGGTCAATGACAGCGACCTTCGGTGCCGGAAAGAAGCGGACATTGCCGGAACGATATTGACAGTCGGTCGTAATGAGCAGATCACATGTGCCGAAATCGGAAACACAGTATTCAATCGGGATACGGAACATCTCAATCATCATCGTAAGATTAACCTTCGTAATCTTCGAGCGTCCGCTATAGATGAGGCGCACGTGACAACGATGACTCTTAAAATAACGATATAAAGCAAATCCTGAGGCAATTGCATCTGGATCTGGATTGTCATGGCACTGTATCGTGATGTTCTGATACTGTGTCAATTCTGATAATTTCATACCCCGAACCGCTCCTTCCCACTAAGCAAGGTCCTTCATAATAATAGCACAGGAAATAAGAATCGCGGAAGCATTTGGAAGATTTATCATGGTTTTTATCTCGATTTAACGAAAACGAAATAATGACCAGTAGGGCCTACTTGCGAAATAGTATTACAAAGCGCAAACTAGTATCGGTAGGAGAAGGAGCGAGAATGAGAAAGATCCGTAGTGTTGCATTACTGATAATTCTGACGATGCTGATGAGTATTTCTGTCGTTGGATGTAAGAACAAGAAGGAACAATCCAGCACGACGGATTCCAATCGCCGTGCTGAAATCGTGGTGAAAGATTTCTGTACGTTCTTAAGTAGCGGAAAACTGGACCGTGTTGAGAAATTAGTAGATGGAAATTGTACAGGCATCGAAAAACTACGCAATTACCAGAATTCAGACGCGGCTTCTCTCTTGAAGCAGGTGGGCGCATATACTTCATTTGAGATCCAGGATGTGAATCTCAAGCGCACGTCCGGTGAAGCAGAAGTGTGCTTCACAACCGTTGATCACGAAGAGGTCATGGCGCGCATTACCAAGGAGAGTACAGCAAAAGAAATCAAGCAGATCATCTCCGAGGTATCCCAAGAAGAAATCACGGTCACACTGGAATTAGTGAAGACAGAGAAGTCATGGGCCATAACGCCTGAATCCGCGAATCAGACGATTGAAGCGTTATATGGATTTATCGATCAGACAGATGTGGAGACGACACCCAAGATTACGCCTTCTCCTGAACCCACCGTTCTGGAATTAACGGTGGATTATTCGTATTGGCTGAACGAGTATTTCAATCAGGTGGACGGTTATCGCCAGCGCGAGACATTTGTACTGCTCTTCATTGCGGTGAACAATGAATTCTATGACCAAAGATTCTATTTTCAATATACGACACCTGAAGGCGCTGTGCTGTACGAAGGTCAATACTATGTAACGAACGGAAATAATTACATTGAGTGTCTGTGGGAGACAGCATCTCTATACGGACTAGATACGCTGTGCTGTGATATTTATGATGACGACAACCACAAGATCTATAGCACCTCCGTTCACATCTTTGGAGAGAATGAAGAGGCACCGGTACCCATCGACTGTATCTACGCGCAACTGGTGAATGAAAAAGGAGAGGTCGTTCCTGGTTTCTACGAAGGCGATATGTATGTGGGTGTCAAAGTTCAGCTTGCGTATATGGTTGAAGATGGTTCAACATCACTTCATTATTCACTCAGCCCGATCGATGAAAGTGGAGAGATTCAAATCATCGCTGAAGCGGACATAGACGTGAATGGATATGAAATGACATTGCCATTGTCTGATCTGCCTGCACTTCAGAGCGGCCAATACATATTTGAAATAACGAGTAAGGAAGGAACCATTTTAGAGTTTCTATTCTTTCAAGTGATTCCCGAAGGAGAAACCTTCAGTTACTCTACCGGCAGCGCGAGCTACGTGGATCGATACTGGACGACAGAAATGGATGTGAAAGAACACTGTCAGCGTGTTTCAAGTTCCTACGAAACAATCTACTATGTGTTCCTGTTGGACTCAGTCTATGACTATGTGGGATTTACGTACACACTGACTGACGAAGCGGGTGAACTGATAGAAGAAGGTAAAGCCGAGGTGATCTGGTATGACCGATGCCTGATCACCGTGAATCTGAATAAGGTGGCTAAAGGTGATTTGACGATTGAGGTATATAATAGTGATGGTACGCACCTACTTACAGATGCAGTGGAGGTAATTTGATGAGATTGGGCAAGAAAGAACTCACGATCATGTCTTGTATTACAGCGGTGATCGTCTTGACAACGGTGATTCTACTGTTTGCTCTACATCCTTGGAAGGATGGAAAGGAGAATGCATCTCAGGAAGCGGATTCCGCGACAAGTGTCACTTCTGCTTCGACGGTAGCGTCTTCCACAGAAGCCGCGCTTTCTTCGGAGAGTACTGAGAGTCGGGCCGAATATGTGCCGACTTCACAACAGGATTCAGAGGTGACCACGGTTTCTTCAGAAGAGACCACCATAGAATCTACTTCTGAAACTACGATCGAAACGACTACGGAATCAACCACGGCGTCGACTACGGAATCGACGACCGTCGAGACAACCGTGGAATCGACTACAGAAGAACCAGAGACCCAAGCGACCACGGCATCTACGACGCAAGCACCGGAACGATCTTCCGGAGACTACGACTTAAGCGGCATGGTGATCGTGATCGATCCAGGCCATCAGCAACATGCCAATTCAGATACTGAACCTGTTGCACCTTGGTCGGATGAACGTAAAGCGAAAGTCTCTTCCGGCACACAGGGTGTGGCCACCGGACGTCCGGAGTACGAAGTGGTACTGGAGATCGGACTGATGTTGCGTGACTATCTCGAGTCCATGGGCGCAACGGTCATCATGACAAGAACATCCAACGATGTGGATATTTCCAACATAGAACGCGCAAACATCGCGGTGGAGAACAATGCGGATGTTTTTCTAAGATTACATTGCGACGCAGCCGACGGATCCTCAGCACGTGGAATCGGTGTCTTCGTCTGCAACCGTGGTGAACTGGCGGACAGCCAGGAGAAATGGGGCAATTGGCTGGGAAACTGTCTGGAGGAGTCTACGGGTTCTCATTTCCGTGGATGTAATGCCTCCTCGACGTATAGTGGATTGAACTGGTCGACCTCGATCCCATCTTTCTTATTGGAAATGGGGTTCATGACGAATAGTGACGACGACCGGCTCTTAAGTGATCCGGAATATCAGCATAAGATCTGCGAAGGCATCGCGGCATTCTGCTATAAGATGAAGAGTCGTTGATTTAGCTTGAAGAAAACAAAAAGTATAGTAGATTTTTAGAAAAGAGGAAGAGACAATGAGTAAGGAAAACGAGAAAGAATTCAACCTGACACCGGGAGAGAATGAGCGATACAAGCCGGTCAAAGCGGATCTGACCTGCCCGAAGTGCGGTAAGACCCATACGTTGACACTTCGAGCTTGTGTGAATGTATCCCTTCACCCGGAAGAGAAGGCGCAGGTGCTGGATGGTTCTTTCTTCCAGTATAAGTGCCCGGACTGTGGCGAGTCGATCGCAGTGACCTATCCATGTCTTTATGATGATATGGGAAAAGCACTCATGATCTACCTTCTGCCGGATGAGACGGAAGTTGCTCTGGCCAAACTCAATGCGCAGCAGGAGAAGTGGTCCGACGACATGATGAAGGCGGCCAAGGTCTGCACGATGCGTGCGGTACGCTCCATCAATGAATTGTGCGAGAAGATCAAGATTGCAGATGCGGATTTGGATGATCGATATGTAGAGATCACCAAGGCTTTCGTATTTGCACAGTTCCTCAGACAGCAGCCGGATTTTCTGGCGGCACAGGTCCTCTACGATCGACAGGACGGAGAAGACGGACTGGTCATCATGGGCAAGGATGGAAAGACCTTGTGGGTCGTCTGGCCGGAGGGTCTCTATGATGAAGTGATCAACATGTTCGGTGATCGTGTGGAAAGCGAGAAATCGACAGCATACGAGTTGATCGATGCGAATTGGACCATGAAAATTCTCGGTTCAAAATCGTGATAATTCATTCTGAAGGTGCTATAGTATAGAAGTATGAAGAAGACAGTTGAAGAAAAACCGATAGAGAAACCAAAGAAGAAGTCCTGGCTGCGCAAGTTGATCGTGATTGGCGCAATATTAGCCGTCGTCGTGGCACTTGTGGTTGCAGGCTACATGTATATTGATCGTGAGAAGCGCGTCTTCAAAGAGTGCGCGATCGAAGCCGGAACACCGCTTCAGGCCTCTGACTTTGTACGCTTCAAGCGAGATAAACGTTCAGCTTCTTTTGCTTTCGGTACATCGAAATACGATGTGAATGTACCGGGTGAGTACCCGATTACGATTCAGATCGGTAATAAGACCTATGAGTCAAAGCTCACTGTTCGAGATACAGTTGCACCGGTCGTGGCCGTAGCGCCGAAGACGACCATGTATGGTATGCCGCTTGTGCCGGATGATTTCATTGTAACGATGAATGACCAGACAGCAGTCACTGCGGAGTTCCAGGTCGAGCCGGACTTCAAGAAAGTGGGGGAGCAGAATGTGACGATCCTCTTCCGCGATCTTGGTGGCAATGTCTCCACTGGTACAACTACGCTTCGTGTAGTGGGAATTTATCCGGAGATCACCAAAGAAGCAGGAAGCACACGAATTGAAGTCAGTGACTTCGTCTTTGCGGAGGAGCAGGCAGGTCTTCTGACACCATTGAGTGATGTAAAGATGAATCAGCCGGCAGACTATACCGTCTCCTTCAGCGTGGACGGTATCCGTTACGACAGTATCCTGCATCTTCAGGATACGATTCCACCATGTGCAAATGGCATAGAGTATACAGGTTTTGCAGGATATCCGAAGGAAGCTTCGGAACTGGTTACCGACTTAACGGATGCGACTGCTGTGACAGTCGAGTATGTGGATGAACCACATTTCGAGACGGCAGGTGATCGAGACATTCAGATCCGTCTTACTGACCTAGGTGGCAATGAGCAGGTCGTGACTTCTCATCTGAGCCTTCAGGAAGATACAGAACCGCCGGTCATTTCCGGCACCAAGGATATTAGTGTCATCACCGGACAGGCGATTGCGTATAAGAACAATGTTACCGTGACGGACAATGCGGATCCGAATGTGACCTATACTGTGGATAATTCTGCGGTAGATATAGAGAAAGACGGCGTGTATGAGGTAACCTATTCTGCGACCGATGCAGCGGGGAACCATTCCGAGGTGAAGATCAAGGTAACGGTAGTGTATAAGCCGTACACGGAGGATGATCTCTGGGCGCTCTGCGACGAGGTATTGGCGGGCATCATCACAGATGGCATGTCTGAAAGAGAGAAGGCCGAGGCAATCTTCAACTGGGTGGACTGGAACATCAAGTACCAGGGTCATGCCGAGAAGACAAGCTGGATCCAGGGTGCATACGAAGGCATTAAGAACCGAATCGGCGACTGTTACAATACTGCGTGCGCATGCTACGCACTCTATACCCGCGCGGGACTGGAGAACTTCATCATCAGCCGTGATCCGATCACCTATGCACAGCACTTCTGGAATGCGGTCAAGATCGACGGCAAGTGGTATCACTGCGATGCCCTGACGACCAGAGAAGGTACACGTTTCTTCATGTGGAATTCAGAGCAGATGAAGCAGTACGCAGATAGCCATCGCGGTTATTTCTATTACGATGCTTCCCAGTATCCGGTGGAGATTCCGTAAGCGTCGTAGAACGAAGAGAGGACAGAGATTTGAAGACATTAGGCATCATTGGCGGACTTGGACCACTGGCTACAGCATATTTCTATCGTCGTGTGGTCGAACTGACGCCTGCTGAATCGGATCAGGAACACATTGAGACCTGGATACGTTCTTGCCCCTCTATTCCTGACCGTACGGCATTTCTTCTGGGAAGAAGTGAAGAAGATCCGAGACCGAAGATGGTTGAAGCGGGCCGTTCACTTGTCGAAGCCGGTGCCGAAGTATTGGCGATTCCATGTGTTACTGCACATGCATTCCACAAAGATCTGGAAGAAGGAATCGGACACCCGATCCTTCATGCTATCGGCGAATTAGGAAAGACTTTGAAGGCGCGTGGTATCCGTACCGTGGGTGTTATGGCTACGGATGGCGCGCGTGCGTCGCATGTGTATGAATCGATGTTGCAAGAGTATGGTGTGTCCTGCATCTGGCCGGATGAAGCTGGTCAGGCACGTGTCATGCACATGATCTACCAAGACGTCAAAGCCGGCCGGATCATCTCGGAAGGTGATTTTACCGAAGTCGGAAACGCTTTGCTCCAAGCAGGGGCAGAAGCGGTGGTACTGGGTTGCACGGAGCTTTCGCAGGCGACGGTCACCATGGATCTGAATGAAGACTATATCGATATTATTGATGTGCTTGCCGCGTCTTGCGTCAAGGCATGTATGGCATAGGAGATGAAACATGCATAATCATGTACTTTCCCAATTGAAGAATACGGTTGCGAAATTTCCAGACAAAGCGGCTTTCTGCGGCGAGCAGTCGACGCTTACGTTCCGTGAACTGGACGAGGCCATCGACCGCATCGGCTCGTTCATCCTGAAGACCGGCATTCGTAGAAGTCCGATTGTGGTCTATATGGAAAAATCACCTGAAGAGGTTGCGGCGTTCTTCGGTATTATCCGTGCAGGGAGTTACTACGTGCCGATCGATGCAGAGATGCCACAGGTGCGAATTTCGCTGATCCTGGAGAACGTGAAGGCGCCGCTTCTCATCTGCGACGATGCGACGGCCGAAGCTGCGGAAGGACTTGGTTTCCAAGGAAAAATCGTCCGCTACCAGGAACTTCTTTCCAGTGAGATCGATATGGATGCATTGGAGACTGTGTATCAGTCTTCCATCGATACCGATCCGCTATATATCGTATTTACTTCCGGCTCGACCGGTGTACCGAAGGGCGTAGTAGGTTGCCACCGTGCCGTCAACGACTATATTGACCAGCTTTCTGAGGTGCTGGGCTTCTCGGATGAGACGGTGTTCGGTAACCAGACCCCGCTCTATCTCGATGCCTGCTTCAAGGAACTCTATCCGACGATCCGCTATGGCGCGACGACGTATTTCGTGCCGAAGACATTGTTCATGCAACCGTTGAAACTGGTGCAGTATCTCAATGAACACCAGATCAATACGGTGTGCTGGGTGGTATCGGCGCTGACCATTATCTCTACTTTCAACACTTTTAAGACGGAGATTCCGAAGTACCTGCGGACCATCGCTTTCGGTTCGGAAGTATTCCCGATCAAGCAGTTCAGAATGTGGCGACAGGCATTGCCGGAGGCTACTTTTACCAATTTATACGGACCGACGGAAGGTACGGGCATGTGCTGCTACTACCGCGTGAACCATGAATTCGAAGATGGCGAAGCGATTCCGATCGGACGCCCGTTCGATAACACAGACATCATCCTTCTGGATGAGGACAACCATGAGGTCACGAAGGAAAGCGGCGAGCAGGGTGAGATCTGTATCCGTGGTACGTCTTTGACCTTAGGCTACATGAATAATCCGCAGAAAACATCGGAAGCTTTCACTTTGAATCCGCTTCAGACCGGATGGCTGGAACTCATCTATAGGACCGGTGACATTGGCCGATACAACGAGCGTGGCGAGTTGATGTTCGTGTCCCGTAAGGATTTCCAGATCAAACACATGGGACACCGCATCGAACTGGGTGAGATCGAGGTGAATGCGCAGATGATCGAAGGGATCACCGGCGCGGCCTGCATCTACGATAAAGAGAAGGGGAAGATCGTGCTTTTCTATAGCGGAAATAAGGAAGAGGCCGATATGAAGGTCCTCCTGAAAGACAGCCTTCCACGATATATGGTGCCGAATGTGACACGCAAACTGGAACGGATCCCGCTGACCAGTAACGGAAAGACGGACCGCGTGACCCTTGCTGCCATGCTGAAGAAGTGAAGAATCTTTGTAGCAAATAAAGAGGTGAATGGCTCACAATATGCGTAATTCGTCCATGATCGACATGACGGAGGGGAATCCCACCTCGTTGCTTTTCCTGATTATCTCGAGCATTCTGAATACCGGACTGGATCCGTTATGTAGACTATTAACGTAGGAGAATTAAACTACAACCTTAAGTTTGTAGTCATCATACGCAGGAATATCCGAGGCCAAGGCTAAGAGCTCGAAAGAGAATCCCTGTTCACCAGGCTTGAGATCCTCTATATAGCCCTCATCTACGTACACGCACTTCCCATCTTTGTAGAAAATGGCAAGGACTTTGATGTCCGGATCGGTATTTGGACCGAGAGTAATATCTCCTGTAAAGCGGATCTCTCCCGATGATTCATCGCACCATAGCTTATCGTCTTTAATCGTGATTTCAGAATAAGGACTCAGTTCCTGATCACCCAGTTCATTCCAATCGGTATCCGCGACTTCACAGGTCACCTCATGAACGATATCAGGCCCTTCGTAGAGAGGATCTTCAAAGCTTCCGAAATATGTTACTGTGTCACCGGCAAGAATGTAGTAGCAATAGTCATCCGATGTGTCGATGGTCGAACCATCTTGGCCTCGTATTGTGAACTTCAACTTCACATCTTCGATGAAGACATCTTGATTCGGATTATGAAGTTCTACCCAATAGTAGATCCTCGATACTTTCTCTTCCTCATCATTATCCACCCAATATTCGAAGGAGACCTGCTCGGCACCCAGCGCATCTTTGTATTTCAATTCATTATTTTCATAGGGGTCGAATTCGTCGCCGTCAACGGATTCTTCCGAAGTGGTCGCATCGATGGAATCGTCCCCTTTGTCCTTGGTAAAAATATACACCAGCGTAAAGCATAGTCCGATCGCAAGTACCGCTACTGCTGCAATCAATGCAATCTGGAGTGCTTTTACCTTGGAGAGATCTTTCGTAGACTGGGCGGAAGTATCCGTCGAGGGTTGCGTGGCCTGCACCTGGGAAACAGGCGGGATGGCTTCTGAGACGGTAGTCGGCGTCGAAGTGCCAACTTCTTTCTCTTCTGAATCTTCGTCTGTCTCATCCGAATTCAGCAAAGCCTTTCGAATACCTTGGGCATTCGTGATCTTCGCGAAATCCTCGTCGGAATACGAATCATCCTGCGGGTTCCAGATAACGGCCTGGCTTCGGTTGAGACGCATGGCTAGGCCAGAAGGGAGGTTCACTTCATCGAGGTAGATGAGGAGCATCTCTTTATTCAGGTCTCTTGCGTAACTGAGTTCATCCTTGCAGTTGTCGGAATTTAAGTAGTTCTCGCTGACAAAAGCGATGAAATACGCGCTGGCATCAATGTGCAATGCAATATTGTCATCCCATGAAGTACCGGCGGTGATGATCTTGTCGTACCAGAGATTGAAGCCTGATTCATATAGCCTATCTAGGATCGGACACACGCGTTCCCAGTCCAGATGGGCGTAACTGATGAAAATATAGGGTCTTGATTCATCACAGTTGATCTTAGGCTCCAAGGAAAAACCTCCCCACTTGATCCGTTGGCATCTTTCAGACAAACCGAATAATCTTGTTTGAAATTATTATAACTATGTATAAATTGTATGTTCAGAAGGGGATTGTGTCAAATCCAGCTTAGACGCTTACCAAATGCAGAGGAAAATGGTATCATATCGGTGAATAAGAAGTCTTGAGGTAAGAAAAATGGATGAACTGATTGAGATTCTACAAGAGATCCACCCGGATGTGGATTATGAAACTGCTACAAATCTGGTCGATGGCAAGATCCTCGACTCTTTCGATATTATTTCTCTCGTCTCCGAGATTGCAGACCGCTTCGACGTGGTGGTCTCCGCGGAGTACATGATCCCTGAGAACTTCAATTCTGCCCAGGCACTGTGGTCGCTGATTGAGAAACTTCAGGACGAGGAGTAAGAGACACTTCCGTACGGGGGTCGTGTGAAAGCATGACATGATGCGCGCGGAGATGAAGACGAACCTATGCATTTTGCTTCGTATATTTTTATCGGTTTTGTTCTGGCGCTGGTGACGCTTTACTATGTGCTACCTAAGAAGACCCAATGGCCGCTTCTGCTGCTGGGGTCTTATGTTTTCTATTACTATGCAGGATGGAAATGTCTCCTTTATATCCTTGCTGTCACCGTGATCACCTATGTGGCGGGCTTACTGATCTCGAAGAATAAGATGCAGGCGGATGCCAAGATCGCGGACATGAAAGCCCGTGAGAAGGCACGTTCGCAACTGGTCAAAGACGATCCGACATTTGCGGAAAGTACAGAGGAACCGGTTGATAAGACTGCTCGGAAACTCTACAAGGAGAAGCAGAAGAAGAAGCGCCGCCACATCATGGCTGTGGGCATCATCCTGGCACTGCTGATCCTGGCCGTCGTGAAGTATACCGACTTTACCATTCACAATATCAACAGTATCCTATCGGTCTTTAAGATCTCGAAGCGCATCAGTTTCCTGAATATTGCGCTTCCGATGGGTCTGTCGTTCTATACTTTTCAGGCGGTGGGATATGTCATCGATGTGTATCGTGACCGCCATGAAGCACAGAAGAATTTCTTCAAGTATGCACTGTTTGTAAGTTTTTTCCCCCAGCTTGTACAGGGCCCGATCAGCCGATATGGTGACCTAAGTCGCGAGCTTTATACACCGCACGACTTCTCCGGCCGTGTGGTCGCACGAGGTTTGGAACGTGTGATCTGGGGTTTCTTCAAGAAACTGGTCATTGCGGACCGTATCCTTCCGGCAGTGAAGGTCATGATTGAGACACCGGAGAACTACAAGGGTATGTTCGTCTTTATGGTCATGATGTTCTATGCGCTCGAACTGTACGCGGATTTTACCGGAGGCATCGATATCACCATTGGTATTGCCGAGATGCTGGCGATTCCGGTCAAGGAGAACTTCGAACGCCCGTTCTTCAGCAAAAACATCGCCGAGTATTGGCGTCGTTGGCATATTACGATGGGTACCTGGTTCACAGATTATATCTTCTACCCGATTTCTGTCAGCGGTCCGATGCTGAAGCTCAGCAAATGGAGCCGCAAGCATCTTCCGGAGAAGATGGGCAAGCGTGTTCCGGTATATCTGGCTTCCTTCGTTGTATGGTTCGCAACCGGTATCTGGCACGGCGCCAGCTGGAACTTCATTGTATGGGGACTTGGAAACTTCGTGGTCATTATGATCTCGCAGGAACTGGAACCGCTTTATGCGAAGTTCCATAAGAAGGTCAACACGGAGCGCAATGCTTTGACAAGTACATCTTATAAGACTTTCCAGGTCGGTCGTACAGTGCTCCTAATGAGCGCACTTCGACTCTTCGACTGCTATCGGGATGTGCCGATGACCTTCAAGATGTTCGGAACATTGTTCACGACGTGGAACTGGAACCTTCTTTCTAGCAATGCAATGCTGCAGTTGGGAATCAACCGTGCGGATTATGTCATCTTAGGTATCGGTACGCTGGTACTGATCATTGTCAGCATAATCGGACGTTCCGGATCTGTACGGGACAAGATGGAGAAGAAGCTGCCCATGCCATTGAGATGGGGTGCTTTTACCATATTAGTGATGATCATTCTGGTATTTGGCGCGTACGGTGAGGGCTACGACGCCGCGCAGTTCATCTACAATCAGTTCTGATTTCAATTACTTCTGGCGAAGGGGATTCTCTTCGAGATCCTTGACCATCATGTCGCGGGCTTCATCTGCAATGATCGAAGTCTTGGTGCCTTTGACATGCTCTGCTTCCATGATGCCGACGACTTTGAGACGAACTACTGTGCTACGCCACGGATAACGTTTCTTCACAAGTTCGGTACCCTGCATAGTCATTACGACGACCGGTACATTCGCCTTCTGCGCGATTTTGAATACACCGTTATGGAAAGGAAGCAACACGGCCTCCTTGCTTCGGGTGCCTTCTGGGTAGACGGCGATGGAAACTTCATCGGCCTGCAGAAGTTTGCTGGCGCGGTCGATGGTCTTCATGGCATTTCTCGGGTTCTCGCGGTCGATGGACATGAAGCAACAGCGACGAATCAGTCGACCGTAGAACGGAACTTTGAAATTCTCTTCTTTGGAAATGAAAGACGGGGCGTGCTTGCGAAGGATTCGCCAGGAGATCATCGGGTCGAAACCGGAACGGTGGTTGCAGACAAAGAGCATCTGACGGCCTTCCGGAATCTTGTCGAGGCCCTGAAGATCATAGCGGATGCGCATGATGCGCATGCCGATGCCGGTCGAGGATTGAAGAAGGAAACGGTAGAACTTGGAGTCTTTGTTGTATTCTTTCTTCGTGTTGATGAACATGGATGCGGCAAATACAAACAAGAAATATAGGATAATCGCGGCGACCAGTGCGCCGATCAAACCGAGTAATGCATAGAGCACATAAAGCAGATATTTCATGTGAACCTCCAAGGGATAAAGTGTTTCCAAGCAATTATTCTATCACAAGGTTGGTGCATTGTGCTACAATGCATCTGTCTGGTGATGTATCAGAGGAATAACACTCCTGGGTCGTGGTAGAAAATGCAAGGGAGTGACAAGGAGTCATAATGGAAGAAACATCGGAAAAGAAACATAGCAAGGTTCGTAAGGTTGCCCTGGTGCTGGCGTTGATCGTGGTGTCTGCTGTGCTCCTTTATCTACTGGATCTGCTCCTTCGTCCGAAGTATATGGGTGATGTCACAGAAGGCGCGCTGACCGCCGAGTATTATGAAGCATATGGTGACCACGATGTCCTCTTTGTGGGTGACTGCGAAGTATATGAGAATTTCTCCACAGTACAGTTGTGGCGAGAATATGGATTGAACAGCTTCATTCGTGGTGGTGCACAGCAGTTGGTGTGGCAGTCTTACTATCTTCTGGAAGATGCCTTGCGATATGAGACACCGGATGTTGTCGTGTTCAACGTGCTGTCCCTGATGTACAACGAGCCGCAGAATGAGGCTTATAACCGCATGGCATTGGACGGTATGCGCTGGAGCAAGACCAAGTGGGATGCAATCAATGCCTCCATGTGTGAAGGCGAAAGCATGGTGGAGTACCTTTTCCCGATTCTGCGATATCACAGTCGATGGAATGAGCTGACCCGCGATGATTTCAAATACTGGTTCAAGAAAGATACTGTTTCGTATAACGGCTATTATCTTCGTACGGAGATCATGCCGGCCGGTGAATTCCCGCCGCCGCGCCCGTTGGCTGAACCGGGCTTCGGGGACAAGGCGATGAAGTATCTGGATAAGATGACGAAGCTTTGCGAGGAGAAGGGTATCCATCTGGTGCTCATCAAGTCGCCATCCCTCTACCCACACTGGTACGAAGAGTGGGATCAGGAGATCGAGAAGTATGCAGCGGAGCATGACTTGCTCTACATCAATATGCTGGAGATTGCGGAGAGTGAAGTGGGCATTGATTATAGTCTCGATACCTACGATGCGGGGTTGCACATGAATGTGACCGGCGCGGAGAAGTGTGCATCCTACTTGGGGGGCGTGCTTGTGGAGAAGTACGGTCTTCAGGATCACCGCAACGATGAAGATATGGCGGAGTATTGGGAAGAAGTCTGCACTCGATACGATGAGGCCAAGACTTCTGGCACGTAAGTGTTACAAGGAATGTGACAATTTGCTGATTGAATCTACCCAGTAATCGTGCGACAATAAACGTGTTGTTGAAGAAGCATTTTCTAAGGAGAAGGATAAGAATGAAGAAATTAGGATCTTTGATTTTAGTGGCAATTATGGCAGCATCCATGGCTGCTTGTTCTGATACGAAAGATACAACGACTAAGGCTGCAGGTGGCGAGTCATCTGCTACTGCGGCAGTGGTCGATACGCAGAAAGAAGAAAGCCAGGCGGCTTCCAGTGACGAAGCTGCGGGCAGCGTTGAAATCTCTGTAGACACGAAGGACAACTTTGTTTTCACATACCAGAATGTACAGATCGTACTGGGTAGTGAGCCGGAAGCAACGATTGCAGCATTGGGCGAGGCGAAGTCTAAGTTGGAAGTTCCTTCCTGTGCACACGATGGCACTGACTTCGTATACACATACGACAATATTGTTGTTACCGCTTCCTATCTGACTGGCGAAGAGAAGGGCTATATCTCCGATGTTCGTCTGCTTTCTGACCTGGTGGCTACACCGGAAGGATTGGAGATCGGCATGACCACGGACAAGGCTCGCGAACTGTATGGCGATCCGGACACAGAGTCTGATGTACAGTGGATCTTCACCCGCGGTACTTCTGAAATGATGTTGACCGTGAAGAATGGTTCCATTGTTGGAATCGAGTACCTGGTTCCGTAAGGCGGGTGCTTTTACCAAAGATATTTCGTATTTCATTAGATGAACGGAGGCGTGCACGTTGGCACATTACTACGAAGAAAATCCACAGGGAGAATCTGACCGTCACGTCATTCAAGCAAGAATGCACGGGATGGATTTCTTCTTTACGACTGATGCAGAAGTCTTCTCGAAGAAGTTTCTGGACTTTGGTTCGCGCACCCTTCTTGAAACAGCAATTGAGGACCTCTCTGCGTTGAACCGCAAGAAGGGAAAATTCCTGGACCTCGGCTGTGGATACGGTCCTGTCGGTATTATTATGAAGCGCGTCTTTCCATCGATGGAGGTTACCATGGTGGACATCAACGAGCGGGCGCTGGCACTGGCACGTGAGAATGCGGAGACCAACGGCGTGAAGTGCGTCGATGTTCACAAGTCGGACGGATGTGCTTCAGTAGAAGGATTGTACGATGTGGTGCTGACTAATCCACCGGTACGTGCGGGCAAACAGACGGTATTCGCTTTCTACGATGGTGCTTACGAGCATCTGAACGAGGGTGGTCTGCTGTATGTGGTACTTCAGAAGAAGCAAGGTGCGCCATCTTCCGAGAAGTATCTTCTGGAGAAGTTTGGCAACTGCGAGATCATCGCCAAAGAGTCGGGGTACTGGATCATGAAGTCGGTCAAAGCGACGGCTGCGCAGTAAGGGCATAGTGAGCGCAAGTTGGGGCGGGTCCGCAAGTGTTATCGCTCATACCAATGTATGATTCACAACCATTTCTGATTCCTTTTTTGATTCACTCGCAAGGTCGGCATGGCAGAAGTCTGAAGGCCGTTGTGAAGATGTTACTGAAATACCTGTATCGATTTGCTTTTCTTCCTGCCCTGGCGTAAAATAGGCGGGACGATAAAATGATTTGAGGTGAGTTCTATGGGTTCTTGTGATTCATGCAAATCGAAAGATTCCTGCCCGTCTGCTTCTGCAGGTGGATCTTGTGGTTCTTCTGAACCGGAATCTCTCATTGCACCACTCCATGAGAAATCTAGTGTAAAGAAAGTCATCGGTGTTTGCAGTGGTAAGGGTGGCGTTGGTAAGTCCTTCGTAACTTCTGTATTGGCTGCTCGTCTGGCACGTGATGGCTATCGTGTTGCGATCCTTGATGCAGACGTAACCGGTCCTTCTATTCCGAAGGCATTTGATCTGAAGGGTCAGCTTAGAGGAGATGAGAACGGCATTCTGCCGATGACTTCCCACTCTGGTATCCAGATCGTATCTGTAAATCTGGTTATGGACAATGAAGAGGCGCCGGTCGTATGGCGTGGCCCGGTTATTTCCGGTGTTGTCAAGCAGTTCTGGACAGATGTGATTTGGGACAATATCGATGTTATGCTTATCGATATGCCACCGGGAACAGGCGATGTTCCGTTGACTGTATTCCAGTCCATTCCGTTGGATGGTATTTTCCTTGTTTCCACACCACAAGACCTTGTACACATGATCGTGAACAAGGCAAGAAACATGGCTTTGCTGATGCAGGTGAAGGTACTCGGTTTCGTTGAGAACATGAGCTACACGGTCTGCAAGTGCTGTGGACAGAAGACACCACTCTTCGGTGAAGAGGGCAAGGTTGAGATGGCTGCCAAAGAGATGGGTGTACCGCTTCTTGACAAGCTTCCGCTGGATCCGGAAGTAACGGCTTTGGTTGACGAAGGTCATATCGAGAAAGTACCTTCCGACATCCTTTCCGGCGCTGTTGAGTACGTCGAGAAGATGATCGAAGGATGACGAACAAGTTTCGAAAACTTATGAAGGACCTGACATGCTTGGTGCTTGCACTTAGCATGGCAGGCCTTTTTGTTGCCTGTAAGAAGGAGAGCAAGACGACAAATGAGGACCTAGGGGACTACCACGAGTATCTTGGCGAGGACTACTATGACTGTACAATCAGTGCCATGGTCTTTGAGACACCGGAAGGTGAGACAGAACCCGGCATTCTGTACCGACAGGTCCTTGATCTTGAACAGCTGACGAAGTCCTGCCCGTTGACCGTTGTTTTCCTCTTCTATTCTGGTATGCAGGGAGATTCATACGGCGTATTTGCCTGTATGGAAGAGGTAGCTGAGAAGTACCATGACAAGGTCCTGATCGTGACGATCGACGGCATTGCGGAGCGAGAACTCACTTCTTCGTATGGAATTAAGGCGATGCCGGATGCCATCGTAATTCGCAACAATTTGCAGATTGCACGCTTTGATGGCACGACTCGTGGCGAGTGGACAGCGATCGACCTTGCGGACTGGATCATTGAGAATGCGGTGAATCAGTGATCACCCCATGATATAATGAGATGACACCGTAAGAAGACGGATATGGCGTCTTCGAATATTGAAGTAAAGGCGGTTACGGATATGCAATACGAATATGCACATGGAATCGGGCAAGATAGTCATCGCTTCATGCAGCCGTGTGAGGCGAACTTGAAGACAGCCGACAAATGGCCGAAGAAGTTGATCCTCGGCGGCGTTGTTTTCGAGGGAGAGACCCCACTTGTGGCCAACAGTGATGGGGATGTTGTGTTGCATGCATTGACGAATGCGATTTCCGGCGTATCCGGCGTCAACGTGCTGGGTTCAATCGCTGACCAGATGTGCCAGCAGGGAATCACAGATAGTTCTGCTTATCTGGCAAAATCACTCGCATTTGCGAATGAGTTGGGGTGGGAGCTCCGCCATGTTTCCATCAGTATTGAGGCGAAACGCCCGAAGATGACCCCCATGATCGGTCCCATGAAAGAGAAGATTTGTGCCCTGACCGGACTGGATTTAGCTCGCATCGGTATCACAGCTACATCCGGTGAAAATCTGACACGCTTTGGTGAAGGCGAGGGTATGATGGTCTTTGCAAGCGTGACCATGCGCCGCGAAGAAGAAGAGGAATAACAAATCCTCATTCATGATTGCTGGCTCAGGATAAACTCGGCCAGTGCCACATCCTCAGGGGTTGTGATCTTGATGTTTCCATAGGAACAAGTGATGAGATGGACGGGGATGCCGCAAGCTTCGGCCAGGGCAGTATCGTCGGTTGCTACGATGCCCATTTCCTTGGCTTTCTTGTTGACTTCTAGGAGTACACGATAACGGAAGACTTGTGGCGTCTGTACTTCATAAAGTGTATCGCGCTCGAGGGTGTGGTCAACGATGGGTGCCTCGGTTACAGCGTTTTCGGTCATATCAGAATTTATAGAACCCGAAGCGGCAGCATTCTCTGCTACGGACGGCTTCACGATCGCTTTGATGGTGTTCTTGCATGGTGTAGCCGCTACGCAGACATCGTAACGGGCGCCGGCCAGGAAGAGTTTCGTGAGGGTACTCTGATCGATCAAGCAACGTGCCCCATCATGAATGAAGACTTGGTCGTTGGCTTCCGGAGCACGTGGAAGTGAAGCCAACGCGGCAATTCCAGCCGAGACAGATTCTTGGCGGGTGGCGCCACCTTCAACGATTTTCTCCACAAAATCAATCTGGTACTCATCCACCAGTTCCTTCGCTCGCTCAAGATTCTCTTGATTCGTGACGAGTACGGCGTGAAGCTTAAGGTTATATTCTGTTTTCCATTTTGCAAAAGCAAGAAGTGTGTGGGCCAGAACCGGAACACCCTGAATCTTCAAGAATTGCTTGCTGTCGGAAATGCCCATGCGAAGCCCAAGTCCGGCCGCAGGAATCACGATGTATATTGGTCTTACTAGCTCGCTGAGCGAATGAGAATCTGTAAATTTCTTGATTTGCATGTTTTCCTCCTTACAGAAACACCTGATTTCAAGTGTGATCTCTCCATCGAGAAAACTCTCGACGGACATTTTGTTAGGTAAAAAGTACGTCGATCACTTCGGAAAGTTTGTCGACGTAGATATAGTCGATCTTCAACGGCAATCTGCTGGCTGCGCTCTTGCTAGCACTTGGTAGTACACATGAGGTGAAGCCGAGACGAGCTGCATCACTTAGACGTTTCTCAAGATCGCTGACCGGACGAAGTTCACCGGTCAAGCCCACTTCACCAAGTACCAACGTATCCTCGTGAAGTGGTTTTCCCGAGAAAGAAGAGAAGGCGGCGCAGACAACGGCCAGATCACAGGCGGTCTCATCGATTCGCATGCCGCCAACCACGTTGATGTATGCATCCATATTTAAGATCCCTGCATGGCACTGACTCTCCAATACTGCAAGCAACATGGAGACACGTCCACGGTCCAGACCCTGCGTCATGCGCTGGGCGTTGGCATAGGAAGAAGGTGAGAGAAGCGCCTGAATCTCAAGCAAGACTGCGCGGGAACCCTCTACTACGGAGGTGATGACGGAACCCGGTGCCATATGCGGACGTCCCGAAAGCAGCAGCGCAGAAGCATTCTCGACACCGACCAGACCTTTCTGGGTCATTTCGAAGAAAGCGAGTTCGCCCGTAGCACCGAAACGGTTCTTGGTCGCCCGAAGCATACGGAGGGCTGAAGAGCCGTCTCCTTCGAAATAGAGCACAGTATCGACCATATGCTCAATAATGCGCGGGCCGGCGATGGCACCGTCCTTGGTCACGTGACCGACCAGAATGATCGAGACATTCAGTGATTTAGCCAGACGCAGAAGACCTGCGGTCACTTCACGGGTCTGGGTGACTGACCCCGGCGCGGAAGAAATCTCTTCGCTATAGAGTGTCTGAATGGAATCGATAATACATAATTTTGGTTTGCGCTCCGTGATCAACGAGGAAATATGCTCGAAAGAAGTCTGGGAGCAAAGTGTGATACTCTCTCTTCGGATACCGAGACGGTCTGCCCGCATCTTAATCTGGGACTTGGATTCCTCGCCGGAAACATAGAGAATCTCGCCGTCGATGTCCACGAGACCGGACACCTGCATGAGTAAGGTGGATTTGCCAATACCCGGGTCGCCACCGACCAGCGTCATGGAACCTTCTACCAGGCCACCACCTAGGATGCGGTCCAGTTCGGCGATGCCGGATGAGAAACGCGGCTCATTCTCGGACGAAACTTCTGCGAGCTTCGATACGCCACGCTCGGCGATCCAGCCAGCCTTCAAGGATGGTTTCGCATCCGCCGGTGCAGAAGGTGCCTCTTTAAACTCGTCGAAAGTGTTCCACTCCTGACATCCAGGACAACGTCCCATCCATCCGGAGGTCTCATAACCGCAGTTGCGGCAGACAAACTGAGTTTTCTTCTTGGCCATACGCGTGTGTCCTCCTTATTTCGGGTGCACGAAGTCAGAATCACTGAAACAATGGTATCACGAATCGGCGAATCTTTCATCCGGTTTTCGATTGGAGAACCACCGACCCTGTCAATGGCTGATGCCATGCTGAAGCATACGCGCCTTGGTATTTCTTTTTTTGGCAAAATTAGGTAGAATGTTATGGATTGTTGACTAAAATAAGGAAGTAGATACACATGGATCGATCTTGGCTTGACCAATACGATAAAGAGATGACCGGAGAAGCACAGAATCCGGATCTAACGTTATATGAGATGCTCCTACGGACGACCAAAGTTTTTCCGAATCGTCGTGCCGTGATCTTCGAAGGTACAAGAATCACCTTCTCTGAATTGCTGTTTGAAGTAGATACGATGGCATCTGCCCTGGAAGACTGTAATGTCGGTGCCGGAACTGTGGTGACTGTCTGCCTTCCGAATATTCCGCAGGCCGTTGTGGCTGTGTATGCTCTCAATAAACTCGGTGCCATCTCGAATATGGTTCATCCGAAGACACCGCCTGAGGAACTGCGTACGTTCATGAAGCAGACGGACAGTGAATGCTTGCTGATCTTGGATGCATTCCTCCCGAAGTGTCAAGATATGCTGGAAGAGATGAATCCTGGGTTGGTCATTGTCTGCTCCATTGCGGATTATCTTTCTGCGGCAAAATCACTTGCGTTCCGAATGACGAAGGGGAAGAAGATTCCTTCCTTCCCACTAGATAGTTTCTACATTCCGTACATGACCCTGATCGAACATGGTGAGATGCTTCGAAAGGGCAAACTCAATGGCACCTATGACTGGAACAGTGCTTTTGAAGATGTGCCGGAGAAGAAAGAAGAGCCATATGTGCGACCGATCAGCCCGGATGATCCGGCACTCTACCTGCATAGTGGTGGAACGACCGGCGCCCCGAAGATCGTGGTACTGTCTTCTACGAATATGAATATGCTGGCCGTGGTAGTTCCGCAGATCGTGCGCGCACCGAATCCGTTCGAAGACCCGGAACACTTTCCGGAACTAACGATGGTATCGGTCCTGCCACTGTTCCACGGTTTCGGCCTTTGCATGGGCATGCACGGTATGCTCGGTTCGGCCATCAGTATTCTTCTGGTGCCGACATTTAAGCCGGACGATCTGGCAACCGTCATCTGTAAGGAGAAACCGCAGCTGATTTCGGCGGTGCCTACTTTGTACGAAGGCCTACTGAAGAGCGAGAAACTGAAGAAAGCGAAACTTGGCTTCTTGAAGCATTGCTTCTGTGGTGGAGACGCGATACCGGATGATCTGAGGAAACGATTCGAGACATTTATCCGCGAACGCGGTGCGAATATTTCTCTGAGAGAAGGCTACGGTCTGACAGAGACGGTAACGGTCTGTGCGGTCAATCCAGAGATGAAATGTCGCGCAGGTTCAGTAGGTGTGCCACTTCCCGGCATCGACATGATGATCGTGAAGGAAGGCACAGAAGAGGAAGTGCCGATTGGTGAGAAAGGTGAGATCTGCGTCAGCGGCCAGACGATGATGCTTAAGTATCTGAATGATCCGGAGGCCACGGATATGGCCATCCACACACATTCTGACGGCCGACGTTGGGTACATAGCGGCGATATGGGTCACCGCGATGCGGATGGTTTCTTCTATTTCGACCAACGAATTAAGCGAATCATCAAGGTGTCCGGTGTTCCGGTCTTCCCGAGCATGATCGAGAACGTGCTGACCAATCATCGAGAAGTAGATATGGCTTGCGTAGTGGCGATTCCGGATCCCTATCGCATTCATGTTGTGAAAGCTTATATTGTACTTCGCGATAAGCAGGCAACGGACGAGCAGAAAGAAATTATCCGACAAGCGCTGATGGCTTCCTGCAAAGAGAATCTGATCCCGTATGCATGTCCGGTCGAGTATGAATTCTGCACGGATTTCCCCAAGACGCTCATCGGCAAGATCGACTATCGAGCAATGGAGAAGAAGGCATTGGCCGATATGAAATCGTCCGAAGCATGAAAGAGTGTGTATGAATAGGAAGAAACATCTTGCAAGCCATATTGTTTATAGCGAATGGCGGAAGATCTGTAAGACACCGATACAGCTCGTCCTTGTCATTATAGTGCCATTCGTGCTGATGTTGTTCTTGTTCTGGGGACTTCATTCAGTTCGTACAAGTACCAGCTCCTACAACGGTAAGATCTACTGTCAGACGGAGGAACAGCGTGCTTACGTTACAAGTTTGACTGAGCGATATCCTTCTTTCAACTGCGAAGTTGGTGACATCGAGATAGCAAAATCAGATGTCCATCATGGGAATCCAGATATTGCACTGGTCATTGGTGACAATGATATTACCGGTATCTATGATTCGAACCTACTTTCCTCTTCCAAAGCGATGCAAGAGACAGCAGATCTTGGCAAAGAACTGAGTTTTTTCCTCGAAGGCGAGGAGGTGCATGCGCGCTATCTTGCATCTCAACCGGAAACAAAAATGGTCAATCTCTCTACAGATGAAGAAATGCTGGACAATGTTCTCGATCAGGTAGTTGGTGTCGTGGGCATGATCCTTTTCCTTTCTATGGCCAGTAATGCCATGACGATGTCAGGACACTCCATTACCGGTGAGAAAGAGCGACAGACCTTCGATACGCTGGTGCTCTGCCCGACGCCATTACATACAGTTTTGTTCGGCAAAGTATTCGTAATCGGTACGCAGATTTTCTTGGCAGGTTTCATGGGGTGTCTGGGCACAATCGCGGGACTCTATCTGTGGGCGAGATCGGACTTCCGTCTGATAGCAAGAAGCATTGATGGAAATGCGATGTGGTTACTGGTTCTTCTTGGATTAATGTTAAGTATTTCTATGCTGATCACGGGAATATTCGCCATTATTGCATCGGCTTTCCCAGAGACGAAGAAGACGGCGCTCTTTGGCTCTCTGGGCATGATCGTCGTTTCATTTGCTTCGATGATTCCGTCATTTACACATACGAGTATTCTGAAATATATTCCAATCACGAATTTTTCCCTACTTATGAAAGATACTTGTAAGAACCAGATTCAGGTTGCACCGGTTCTTGGTAGCATAGGCATCGCGATATTGGTGAGCATCCTATGTGTGATCTTGTCGAGGAGATTGTGGGAAAGGAGTCACGAATGATTACGATTGAACATCTTAAGAAGACCTTCCGAAAGAACAAGGTGGAGGCCGTGAAGGACGTTAACCTTACGATTGAAGACGGAGAGATCTACGCTTTACTTGGCCCGAATGGCGCTGGCAAAACAACTACGATGCGTATGATCTCGACGTTGCTGACGCCGACTTCCGGAAAGATTGAATATGATCATGTTCCGCTTGAAAAAGACGAGGAGAATATCCGTCGACGCATCGCGTTCCTGACCAATGAGATCCGTCTGGACGGACAGTTCACGCCCAATGAATTGGCGGATTACTATGGACACCTCTACGAGATGAGCCGAGAGCAGATCGTCGCTCGTCGAGATCAGCTCTTCGAATATTTTGGCATTAAGGATTTCGGTAACAGACGTTACGAAACATTCTCAACCGGTATGAAGCAGAAAACATCCATTGCTATTTGCCTGCTTCATGATCCAGATACGATTATTTTCGACGAGCCGACTAACGGCCTGGATATTTTGACGCAACATCTGATTGAGGAATATCTGGTGAAGCTGAGAAGTGAAGGAAAGTGCATCATTCTGAGTACACATATACTGGATCTTGCCCGCCGCCTAGCTGATAAGGTAGGAATTGTTGTTGACGGACGCAGCGTGTTCGAAGGTCCGATGTCAGAACTTGCCTCCAGTCAGAATGTGGAGACAGTTGAGGAGGCTTTCTTGAAGTTATATAAGGATAATCACGAAGAACAGACGATTATCGGAAAGAATAATAAGTGATCATATGCATGGTTTAGGAACAATATTTGGTCATGAAATGAGAAAGATACTCAAGGACAAGGGCTTGCTTCTTGGCTTTGTTCTTTTGCCGATTATTTCTTTAGCACTTACTGTTACGATGACATTTCTCCAACCGAAGACAAATTCGGAGGAGGAGCAAGACGTAGAGGTGTACCAGATGTATTTCAGCGGCATGCAGATCGGTACATACAACATCGGAACGATGGATGACCACGAAATATGGGTCAAGCCAACTTCTATGAAGGCTGAGGAGTTTATCAAGACAAGTGATTTTCAGAAATGTGACGTACTGGTAGATTTCTCTGAAGTGACGGACCCCGTGAAGAAGACCGATTCACCCTGCGTAAGGATCTACTATTACGAACACAACACTATCTCGAACTATCTGAAGATGAGTGCAGAATCCTTCGTACGCGATGCATTTGCCAACTTGACGAAGAGAGATTATGAAGGAGTTCAGTTTCGAGAAATCGAATTTGTGGATATTAAGGAGAAGGAAGACTCGAACCTGCTGATTGCGATGCTACTCCCATATATGCTGGTCTTGCCGCTCACTGCTAATATTTCGAACTTTGCGAGTGACACGGTGGCCGGTGATAAGTCGCGAGGCACGTTCTACCAAGTGATGCTGTCTCCGGTCAAACCATTGAGCCTGATTATGGGCAAGGTGCTGTCTGTCAGCGTAATCAGTTTGGTGAGCAGCATGATCTATATCGGCCTGGATGTGGTGGGAAGTAAGATCCGCAAGCAACTCGGAACGAGAGATCTATTTGGATTTGCGGACGTACATATCACACTTGTACAGGTGCTCTTGATCTTGGCCTATACAATCCTACTTAGCTACTTCTTCTCGAACCTAGGTGTACTGATCTCATTGTTCTGTAAGGATGTCAGCCAGGCTCAGACAGCTCAGATTCCGGTTACTTTGATCTGTACGGTATCTGCATTGATGTCCATGTTCCGCTTTGGCGTCTCACCGGCCATCCACTACTTTATCCCGGTCTATAATCTTTGCCTGATATTCCAAGATCTGTTGAATGGAAGGGCAAGTCTTGTGAATATGCTCAACGTAGCGGTGTCCCTGCTGATCCTTGCTGTTGGTGTTCTGATTGTGACACTTCTGACTTACCGCAGTGAACGTGTTCGTGCATAGAAAATGCAACGGATGGAGAAACGTAATCGTCACATAATCAGTGATAGGCATATAATGTATACAAACATATGGAGGAAAAGAAACTATGAAGAAGACATCTACTAGAATTCTTCGCACAATGGGAAGCTTCACGCTGATCCTTTCTATTCTGATGAGTTGCGCATGCACATCTAAAGATGGCGGCAAGAAGAAGGGACCGAAGTTCTCAATTTACGAGCAAACTACTACGACGACAGAAGAGACAACTACGACTGAGACGATTCCACCGGACACGACCACTACTACGGAAGAGACCATGCCAACAGATGACACGGTTCCGAGTACTACCGCGATGACACTTCCTGATGTAGAGAAGAAATACTTCGGTGATGAAGCAAGCTCGCGTCTACATGAATTGGATGCACAACTCTTTAACGACTCGTATCAGGATACGGATATCCTTACGTTTCAGTTTTCGTTCGAGACACCTGAGACATATGGCTTTGAGTGGCCGGAACAAGGTATTGCACCTTGGGAGCCGGACGACGGAACTGGTGTACAGTACTACGAAGATTTCCTGGTTTCATTATTGGAGATCGATGATTCGGAACTTGAACTTGAAGATCAGATCCTCTATAAGACGATGATCCGTGATATTCAATTGGATATCAGTCTGGGAGGAGAGACGTACTATACTACTCCGCTCAACGACCTGACTGGAGAAAATGTAAATATTCCAATTCTGTTTGCTACAATCCTCTTTGATGACGAAGCGGATGTTGAGCGATATTTAACGATGCTCGACGATGTGAAACCATATTTTGAGTCTTTGTTCCAGTACGAACAGAAACGTGCAGAATTGGGATATACTTTGCCGGATCAACAACTGACAACAACGATCGAATCTATGGAAGCAGTCTATCAGAATCACGAAGGCAATTACATGTATACTACCTTTGAGGATCGAATCAAAGACATGGAAATGGATGAGGCGAAGAAGCAGGAGTATATTGCTCGAAACAAAGAGATTCTGGACACATCTTTCTTCCCCGCTTATGAAGAATTGGCCAATAACATGCGAACACTTCTCGGCACGGCGAAGACCTCTGGTAGCTTGAGTGAGATGGAAGGTGGTAAAGAGTTCTATGAGAAGTACTTCCAGTTGGAATCCGGCACCAATCTTACCGTTCCAGAGGCAATGGAAATCTTGGAAGAGGCGATGCAGAAGTATATCGAAGAGTTTAATATGCTGACAGCAAACATGACGGATGACCAGATATTAGATATCTTAATGGGAACTGCCTCTTTTGCTACCGGATCGTTCGAGACCGATCTGGAATTGTGTAAAGAGAAGTACAGAGGTGATTTCCCAGATATTGGCGAGATTCAGTACAACGTATATCACATTCCTGAGTCTTTAAGTGAGAACTTCTCACCGGCTGCTTATATGCAGTGCCCATATGATCAGTTGTCGAAGAACCTTCTGCTGGTCAATGATTTGGGTGGTGGTGCAGATGTTCCAACTGCAGGCCATGAGGCTTTCCCAGGACATATGTATGAGATCAACTATCACATGATGAATGCGAAGAGCTATTATATGCTTGATGGCACTACCGCATATAGGGAAGGTTGGTCCACCTATAGCGAAAGCTATATTATGCAGTATACCGATTTCGACTATACTGCATATCAGGCTTACCATCTCCTGCTTGAACTGGTCATGAACATGTACATGGGTGCATATCTGGATATGGGCTTCCACTACTATGGTTGGGACTTGAAAGAATGCGCGAAACGTATGAGTGACATACTTGCCGGAACTGTAATTGCCCAGCTCTATAATGACCAGCTGTGGGAGATGCAGGCTGATTGGACGCTAACCCTGGCAAAGGAGATCCCATGCTACTTTGTCGCTTACTGTTTCGGAAACTACTATTGCACCAACATCATTAACGATGCAGTGGAGAAGTATGGAAATGATTACTCGATGACAGAGATTCACAAGGCTTATCTGGATATGGGTCCGTCTTACTATGAACTCCTTGAAGAATACATGCCGATCTTTGTAGAAAAACAACACTAATATGTAGTAAAATCATATACGGCGCCTCTTTCTTGTGTGGGAAGGGGCGCCGTATCAGAAAGGCATCAATTCGATGAGATGGATCTATGACAATCTGGGAACAATAGTGGTATCGGCGATATTGCTTGTAGCCGTCGTGCTTGTCATTGTGAAGATGCTACGTGATAGAAAACGTGGAAGGTCTTGTGGAAGTTGTGCAGGTTGCGCAATGGCGGATACTTGCCACAAGAAGAAAACGAAGTAACCGTTGCTTGTCGACGGCTGAAAGGATTTAGGATACATGATTCTGAGGAAGCATCTGAAAACCAGTGTACTTTTACTTGTGCTTAGTATGGCGATTGGTCCGCTTACCGGTTGTAACACGAAGAACGACATAGACAAGGTAGCGAAGCCTCCCAGAGCGACAACAAATGAGCAAGGTCAGGTAGATCCGAATTATATTGACTGGAACAAGATCAACGGAAATTCTGATGAAGAACTGACCGATGATGAACTGACGCTTCAAGAGATCGACCTTGGATATTTCGTCGGATCTGCGGATATCCTGAATACTTACTACACATTTGATAACCCCACGAATTACTATTCGGAGTGGCCGACAGCCGGGCTATATATGGCTTCTGAATATGATTATCAGCAGGCAATCGTCTACTATCAGATGGTCATAGCTGAACTGGAGAAGATGGATCTCAGTCAGATGGATCCGAACGAGGCGCGCCTTGTGAAGTATATGATCTTTGACTTCAAGGCGAATGCTGAACTGTGCCAGTATAGCATGTATACACCAATCCTTAACCCAACCGGGGGACGACAGATCTCCTATCCGCTCATGACTTCTCTGATTCAATTCAGAACCGAAGAGGATGTGGAGCGTTATTTCAAAATCTTGGAGGATTACTACAGCTACTTCGAAGCAGCCGTCAACCTTGAGAAGGCTCGTAGTGAAGCAGGAATCGGTTGGAATGATGAAGGACTGGACCGCATTATTGCAGACTGTGCATACATGGCGGAGAATCGCGATAATCACTTTCTCAAGACTACTTTCGAAGAACGACTTGAGGCGCTGGACCTGAAATCGTCAGACAAAGAGAAGTACATTATGCGCAATGAGAACCTGCTGGATACAGTGTTTTTCCCGACGATGGAGATGATGTGTACGCGCCTGGAAGAACTCAAGGGCATGTGCAACGATGAGCCTTTCCTTGCGTCGACCGAAGAGGGAAAGAAATACTACGAGAGTTTGTTCCAAATTCGTGCCGGTTCAGGCCGTTCTGTGGAAGAAAGCATTGAGCTCCTGCAACAACAGATCGATCAACTGTATAACGAGTATTATCCTAGATGGGAAGAGAAAGGTATCAAATACGACTTCAGTCATCTGAGCTTTGAGGATGCATGCAAATGGTGTGAACGTTATACGCGAGAGAATTTCCCACAGATCAGTGATAACGAGGTTTCGGTATTTGAAATCCCGAAGGAGTTTGCGCAGTCTATGCAACCGGCTTGTTACATGACCTCACCGATCGACCATGTTTCCAAGCATTCCGTATGGCTGAATACCGGGCTTGTGGATAGCCCAGACTACGACATGTACACGCTTGTATCACATGAGATGTATCCGGGTCACCTGTATCAGCACCAGTATCAGTACGAGGAACTGGATAATAAGTATCAGGTATTTGCGACCAGTATTGCCTATGCAGAAGGATGGGCTGAGTATTCAGAGTGGATCATGCTTCACTACGCACCGTTCAACATCGAACTTGCCGAGAATAACTGGAAATTCAGACAACTTTTCAACGTTCTTGTTTCTGCTAGACTTTCCATCGGTGTGGAGTATGAGGGTTGGTCCTATGAGGAGTGCCTCGGGTATGTCACGAAATACGGACAGGGCCAGGAGTATCTGGATTCTTTCTGGAGTAATATGTCTTCCACGCAGTGTTACTGTGTGGAGTATGCCTTCGGATACATCTATACATCCGAGATCATCGAACATGCGATTGCAGAACTGGATGGAATCTGCACACCGGAGGAAATCTATCGGGCATATCTGGATCTGGGCTGTGCTCCGTTTGAGGTTTTGGAAGAAGATATGCAGACCTTTATCGACAAGAAGAAACCTTGACTTCAAATTGTTATGAAAATGTAGGAAAAAGTCGCGCACAATCACTTGTTTAAAAAGACATTATGTTATAATTAACAAGAAGAATTGGGGAAATCCCATATTTTGGAGGCGCGCATATATGGCAAAGCAGACCCGTCTTGCGACCACATTAACCGCAAGATACTTTCCAACAGCTGAATTAACAGATGCATTTTACATGGACGGACGTGTGACCAACAAGGCTGTAGCACGTTCTGCCGATCTGACTAACGATAAAGAAGACAGAGGATTCTTCTTCTCTGTATTTTCCCATCAGACGATTCCTGATCAGGATCCGAATGCGTTGCCTCCGTATGAGCCTGTTCTGAGACGTCTTGGCACCGAATTGAAATCCGGTAGAAGAACACTGGACGATCAGATCGGTGAGATGGTGAATAGCGCGGTATCCATTACCGGCAGAATGAAGATCCAATCGGAGAATAACCGTACGCCTTTCTTTGCAGGTGTTATGGTCAAAGATGCCGAAGCTTTCGCGATTACGATGGGCAAAGGCCTCGCATTCCTGTACCGTGACGATACACTCTATCCAATGACTGCAACCGATATCCGTATCGATGCAATGAATACAGCGCGTCAGAAGGTAGATAATTTCTATAACTTCTGCGCAACGAAGACTGCACCGGCACTTTGCTCCAACATTGCACAGTTGAAGATTGATGACTGTATCATCATCTGTAACCGTGAGGTGTACGAAGCACTGGGTCAGCAGGAACTCCTTCGAATCCTCTACGATGCAGAGGATCAGAGCGATGCGGCAAGTGTCGTCATTACAGAAGCTGCTGCAAAGCTTCCGGGCGTGCCGCTCCAGTTTATGATTTCTTTTGTTGAAGATATTACCAATAGTGACCGTGGCGGTTTCTTCGGATTTGGACGCAAGAAGAAGAAGGTCCAAGAGGAAGAGAACTACGATGACGAGTTCAATGTTGCACCACCGATTCCGCTTGATTCCCCGAACGAGGAACCAGCTCCGGTTCCAACAGATGCGATGATGTTTGGTGATCCGGATGCTGTAACTGAAGCTCAGGTGACGGCTCCGGTAAGTCCGGTAGCGGCATCTGTTGAACAGGCTATCAATACTCCGATTCCAGAGCCGACCGTGTCTTTCGGTGACTTGTCTGATCTGATGAGTACAGAACCGACCGCAACGCCTGAAGTTGTGGCAACTCCGGCTCCGGTAGCGCCAGCTGTATCGGAAGATCTTGGCGAGACGAAAGTTGTACCGTTCGTGAATCCGTTCGATCAGGCTGCATATAATCTAGACAAGCAGATGAATGAATCTTCTACACCGGAAGTGTCTTCTGTACAGGAAACCGTATCCGAGACTCCGGCTGTGATGGAGAAACCGGTCGTTCCAGAAGCACCGATTGCACCTGCTGAACCGATTGTTCCTGCAGTGCCTGCAATGCCGGAGACACCTGCTGTTCCGGAAATGACAGCGCCGGAAGCACCGAAGGAACCGGAACCGTTTGTCGCGGTAAAGAATGACGAGAATCCATTCTTCAAGGCAGCGCAGAAGGCACAGGCTGCAGAAACAGCTCAAGGTGCTTCTAATCTTTCGTTTGAAATCAGTGGCGATGAGGCGGCTCAACCGGATAATGGTGCACCGCTTTATATCGGGGACGAGGCTTTTGGCGGCGTGACCGTACCGAATACAGGAATTGAACAGACTTCTGGAGACACGAATGTGGAACCGGTGGCTGTTGCGGAAACCGATGAGGAGGCTCCTCTGGTTTTCGAAGCAGACAGTGAGGGGGAGAAGCCCATGAACGACGAACCTGAGTATTCCAGCAACCCGAAAGAATTTGATGAGACGCCTCTGTTCTTTGGCGACGCCGAGGCGACTCCTGAAGAGAATGCTGTGGAAGCGGAGGAACCAAGCAACGATGAATATGTCATTCCGTTTGCTTCTGAAGAGACTCCGAATACAGCAACTGCAACAACGAATGATATTCCGGAGATGCCGATCTACAACGCACCTACCTATACACCGCCGACGTATCCGACTAATAGCGATACACCGGTAGGATATGAAGATACCGGTGTTTATGCGCGTGGTTCTTATACCGTTGATGAAGATGAAGTTGCTCCTGCAATCTCACCTTTCGTTACACCGACGGAGCAACCAGCGGTACCGGTTCAGGAACAGCCGGTGTCACCGTTCGTAAGTGAGACACCTGCAGAACAAGTCTACGATGCATACGCGGCTTCTCAGTTCGTTGAACCAGTTGCGGAAACACCATCTCAGTTTGTCGCACAGACGGAAGATACGGCTTCTCAGTTTGTAGCAAGCGCTGAAGATCAGGCATCCTTCGACCAGAGCGCCGCGATGGAAGAAAGTGCACAGAATGGATATGTTGCACCGGAAGAAGAGTATGTGGAGAGTAATTATGATCTGAACAACCCGCCACCGGCTGTTGCGGATCTCTTCGATATCGATCCGAACGATAGTATGGCATTGACCTCTCGTGCTTCAGAAGCCAATATGTCTGCTTCGATTCCGTCTTCTGTACCGCCATATATGCAGCAGAGTGGAGCGATAAGACCGGCAGCAGTACCTGGCATGCCGAAGCGCACTGCACAGGGTTATAACCAGCGTCCGAGCAATCGCCCGAATACACAGTCGGCGAAGCGCCGTCCGGATACAATTGACGATGGTTTCGATGACGATGAGCCGCAGGGCAATAACTTCCTGCCATACGTTCTGGCAATTGTTTCTTTGATTTGCTTGATCATCATTATCGTTCTGATTGTGAAGTCATGTGGCAGCGACGATAAGAAGGAGACTACTGCAACTTCTGAACCGGTGATCACTGATGTTTCCGGTGAGGTAACTGGTGAGAGTGTAGATCCTTCCGGTGAGAGTACTCCGGCTGAGTCGACCACTGAACCTACATCTGAACCTACAGTAGAGAATGCACCAATCGGCATATACACATTCTCGGATAAGAGTGGTTGCCGTACATGGTGGGATCTCTTCCATTATGTATACGGTCGCAGCATTGATTCTGATTCTGATCCGCTTGTTACCGCTATTCTGACATATAACGGATTAGATTCATCCTTCAAGCCGGAACCGGGCCAGAGTGTCAAACTTCCGCCGGTATCCATGCTACCTGCTTAATCGCAATACCGAACACGCGTCAGATCAGTGTTTACGGCATAAGGGGCGTCTCGAATAGTATCGGGACGCCCCTTCGCATTTGTCTGAAGAAAGATGCGGGTGATACTACAGAAAAACGAATTCTTTGCCAAGATTTTTCTGTAGTAAAAATCATTTCGTTTTTCCATAGGTCAGGTTGTCGGCAAACCTGACGAGAAACGGGCTTTTTTTGATAATTTGTCGAAAATGACGAACGGCATGTATTTATACTAGAAAAATCAGATAATTACGACTAAAATAGTACGGTATGAAATTATAGAATTACTTGGAGGAGACTATCATGAGTACGCATAAGAAGCTTTTCATTCCAGGTCCGGTTGAAGTCCGTGACGAAGTATTGGAAAAGATGGCTACACCGATGATCGGCCACCGTACCAAAGATGCATCTGCTCTGCAGCAGGGAATTACCGAGAAACTGCAACAGGTCATGGGTACGAAGAACACAATCGTTCTTTCAACATCATCAGGTAGTGGTCTTATGGAAGGCGCCGTACGATGTTTTACGGCCAAGAAGGCTGCAATTTTCTCCATCGGTGCATTCGGTGAGCGTTGGTACAAGATGGCAACGAGCAACGGTGTTCCGGCAGATATTTTCCGTTCCGAATTGGGACAGATCACCACACCAGAGATGGTAGATGAAGTACTCGCAACCGGCGAATATGACTTGATTACCATTACACACAACGAGACATCTACCGGTATTCATAACCCGGTTGGTGAGATTTCCAAGGTCCTCAAGGCGAAGTATCCGGATGTTATCCTTTGCGTAGATACTGTAAGTTCTATGTGCGGTGACTATATTCCAGTTGACGAGTGGGGCATCGATGTTTGCATTACTTCTACACAGAAGTGCTTGGGACTGCCTCCGGGAATGTCCATCGCATCGGTTACTGACCGTGCAATCGAGAAAGCAAAGACGATCCCGAACAGAGGTCTGTACTTCGACTATGTTGAGTTGGTAAAGTTCGTCAAAGAGAAGCCGTATCAGTATCCGTCCACACCGTCTGAGGCGCACATGTTCGCACTGGACTATCAGCTTGATTGCATCCTTGCTGAGGGCATGGAGAATCGTTACAAGAGACATTGTGAGATGGCGGAACTTGTTCGTGACTGGGCAAGAAAGAATTGTGAGCTTTACTCCAATCCGGATCACCTGTCCGTTACGGTGACATGTATCAAGAATACACTCGGCTTCCCGTTTGCTGAGATCAATAAGAAAATGGGTGAGAGAGGATATCTTCTCTCCGGTGGTTATGGCGCATTGAAGGAGACAACATTCCGTATTGCTCATATGGCCGATACAACCGTTGACGAGGTAAAGGCCATGCTGGCTGACCTCGATGAAGTAGTTGCTGAACTGAAAGCACAGAACGCATAAATATATAGGGAGGAACAGGATGATGAAGATTTTAGTTGCAGAAAAGATCGCAGCAGATGCGATTCAGTATCTGAAGGATGAAGGTTTTGAAGTAGATGAGAGATTAGGTTGCTCCCAAGACGAGATTAAGGGTTTCATCGATGATTACGATGCTTTGATCGTTCGTTCTGTTACACAGGTCAACAAGGACCTGCTGGCAAATGCCAAGAACCTGAAGGTCGTTGGTCGTGCCGGCAATGGTATTGATAATATCGATGTGGCTGCTTGCACAGAGAAGGGTATCATCGCAGTCAACACACCAGAAGCAAACATCATGGCTGCTGGTGAATTGGCTGTTGCACATGCATTCTCCATCTTCAGAAATCTCTGCCACGCAAATGAAGCCGCACACAATGACGATTTCCGCCGTGCACAGATGATCGGTAATGAACTGGAAGGCAAGACAGCCGGTGTTATCGGTCTCGGCCGTATCGGTTCCATCGTATCCAGAAAGCTTAAGGGCATTGGTATGACAGTTGTCGCATATGACCCATATGTTCCACAGGAGAAGTTCGACACAGTCGGCGTAAAGCGTTGCGCAAAGCTGGAAGATCTCCTTGCTGTCGCAGACCTCATCACTTTCCACACACCGAAGAACAAGGAAACAGTCGGTATGGTTGGTGCAGATGAGCTGGCTAAGTGTAAGAAGGGCGTTCGTATCGTCAATGCAGCACGTGGTGGTCTTGTGAACGAGGCTGCTCTCTATGAGGCATTGAAGTCTGGTCAGGTTGCAGCTGCTGCAATCGACGTATTTGATAAGGAGCCTTCTTACGATAAGGCACCGGGCGAGCAGGGCTATCAGAACCCACTTCTGACTCTGCCAAACTGCGTCGTTACACCTCACTTGGGTGCATCCACACAGGAAGCAAACCACAACGTTGGTTCTGCCGTTACATCTTTGGTTGCGAAGGCACTTCGTGGTGAGTTGGTTGCAGCAATCAATATGCCTGCATTCTCCGGTGATATGGCAACCATCCGTCCGTTCGCTGACCTTGCTGAGAAGCTCGGTAAGATCTACTACCAGGCTGAGACTGCTGCGGTAAAGAAGATTGAAGTGGAATATCGTGGTGCACTCGCTGAGCAGGAGACAGGTATTCTGACACTCTCTGTTCTGAAGGGTTTCCTCTCTGTTCATTCTGATGAGCGTGTAAGCTTCGTAAATGTTCGTAAGGGCGTTGAGAACTGCGGTATCGAAGTTGTTGAGAGCAAGAGCTCTGCATGTGATTCCAGCAACTTGATCGTGGTGAACTTCGTCACAGAAGAAGGCCGCGAGCTGAGTGTTTCCGGTAAGGTTGTAGATGGTAACACACAGGTTCTGGTAAGCTTCTTCGGCTATGAGGCCAACTTCCCAATCGCTCCAATCGTTATTGCGATGCAGAACGAAGACAAGCCGGGCATCATTGGTAAGATTGCAACCAAGATCGGCGATCACAACATCAACATCAATGGCATGCACTGGGGTGCTAAGCCGGAATCCAACAAGGCTCAGTCCTTCTTGGCAATCAGCGAAGAGCTCGGCGAGGATGTTCTTGATGAACTGAAGTCCATCGATGGTGTGCTCCGTGTAACACAGTTACTCTTCTAATTGAAAGACTTACTGTTATTTGAAATCAATAAATACAAGGACTGTTTCAGATGTGATTCATCACACTGAGACAGTCCTTTTCTAGTGAGGCGTGTTCTTCTTGGAGAGTCGATAGACTACGAATTAATCTGCAAACAACATTCCGTCGAATAGGTCAATCTGTCCTTTGAGATCATAGGCGACATCGAAGTCACCATATTCATCTTCATACACCAACATCTTGAACAGGCGATTCTCTTCTTCGTTCTGGTTCAGTGTGGTGAATATCGCAAACTGCTGACCTGCATCGATGCCAATCAGACGAATGGGTGTACGTGCTGGAATGAGGATCGTCTCACCAGTCGGATTCATGTCAGCACCTAGACTTTCCAAAGTCATGTCATCTTTGGTACAAGCCAAGCCTGACTTGGCATAGTAATCTTCTACAGGAATCGGCATACCGTTACCGCCGATGAGCGTGCTTCGACGAGTCTTGTGGCCGGTACCCAGTAGCTCAGATCTTGTATTGATCAGACAATCCGCTGGGTTATATGGATACTTGTCGAATTCAGTTGTTTGGCCGACTTGAACGAAGGTTCCATTCTCAAAATGGAAGACCATCATGGAATATACTGGATCTTCTGAAGCCATGCCTAGATATAGATAGAAGCCATTGTCAGTCTTGCAAATGACGGCATTATCGATATCCTGCATGTCATACAAGTCTTGATGAACCTCTGGGCAGGGCGTGCCGTTATATTCAAGCGAGATCTGAAGCATGTAATTGTCGTCTATACCTTGATTCAAGATAGACAACGTATCGATGTTTCCGTCTTCATCGAAATCCCATACGATATTTCCGTGGTCGTCTTGCATGAGTGAGTAATTGAGGGTAGTAGAGGTGAAATAACTCATGTCCAAGAAATCCGAGCATTCCAACGCGGAGAGAATGCATCTATATGGTGTTTCATAATTGCTTTCCGAGCTAGGAAGCATGATCTCTATGCAATTCTGGAAAACTAGGAAGGGGAGGTCCTTTCCGTTATGAAGGGCAGCAATCGCTTGGTCCAACGAATCATTATATAGTGAACCATTATACTCATCATCTGCATCTAATTTGTAATTCTCGAGTTCATCGGCCAGTTTGTTCTTATCTGTAACGACATCTGAGAGGGTGAGCAACTTACCGCTTTGGGAATCGAAAGTATAGTACTTGAGATTCGTATAGAAGTTGTCAAGGAAGTCATATTGGAATTCATAACATGAGAAGGATAGGACTTTCTCGTCTGCACGAACGACAATGGAGGAGTCCGCGATATATGTATCGATGTAGACCTGACTTTCTGGTGTAAGTGAGGCGAGAAATTCAGGGAAAAACCTCAACGCTTCTTCATACGTGGCGTCATCGTTTCGCTGCTGTTCGTTGAAGATCTGCTCCACGGCGTCTCCTAGAGCCGGATACCCATCTGTCATAAGCATGTAGTAATCGCACTGTTCGTCAATTCTGAAGAAGAAATCTTCACCCATTGCTGATGACATTTCTCCGTACGCGCGTTCGATTGGGTAATTCTGCATCGCCAGCATCTGAAGATCATGTGTGAGCGTCAAGGTGGTTGGGGCGGGGTCGGTGGGTGCCGTCACGTCAGATGTTTCCGACGTGTCAGAAGGCGTCTCTGTAGATTCAGAAGGATCGGTTATTTCTGTTTCAGATGTGGTCGTTGTGGCTTTCTTCTTCTTTTTCTTCTTCTTGGTTTCCTCGCTTTCTTTGGCACAACCCACCAAAGAAAGAAGCGTAGCAATGATTAACATTCCCGCGATTTGACGTTTCATCTTTATCCTCCAATATAGGTAATACATATG
>JAGHVD010000041.1 GCA_018064475.1 Candidatus Scatonaster coprocaballi | reverse complement strand
CTCTTACCTCCTGTTTAATGTGTTGCAACTTTTATTATACAGGATGAGATGTGGCTCATCTCTTTCTTTGAATTTACACCATTATACGGACATTACTTTTCTAAGGAAGGTGTTTGCATCAACCGTTTAGAAAAAATAGATGGATTTACATGTTTATCCGGCAAAATATATGAGATTATTAACTCGGATTATCTTCAATCTTTCGAAGAGATAAGTTGCGGAGTGTATTCATTTCTGAATTTAAGGGATTTTCTCATACAAGACAGAATAGATTCAGTATTTGAAGTGTTATGTCTGTCCGAACCTGTAGTCGTGGATATGGAGAAACAAGAGAAGATTAATGAGTTTGTTGACAAGTATAGGAAAGTCGTAAATTACTACCGAGGAGCTGAACTTTTACTTCCCAATGATGCTCGGTCTATTATTTCTGAATGCGCTAAATCTGGGATATTAGTATCGGATGTACGAATTGTATATAAAAACGAAGAAGCTTATATCCCATTAAGAAAAGATTTTTATTTCCGTGAAGATGATTATCAAGCGATGATGGATTACGTGAATACTTGTGAGAATACGAACTGCTTCATTGAATTTGTTTTTAGTGAATTTTAATAGAGATAAGTTTAAGGTGAGAAAATAGTAAGCGATTTAAGGAGGCAGGTTATTCTACACTAAGAAAGGGGAAAATAGCTATGGGCGCAATTTGAGTCGTTATCAGAAAATATCGCCATAAGGAGAGGTGAGAATTAGTGAACGGATGTAATTATATCAGTATGTGTGTCGTTTTAAGTGTAAGAAAAGCACTTTCTACAAATTCAAAATGCGAGTTTTTCATACCGAAGTATGTGAGTAATGCGGCAGATGTCTGTTTTTGTGATGAGAGGCAAGGAGCGGAATCTTACATAGAATATTTCAATCAGGATAGATTAAGTGAACTGGCAAATGCTTACTATGCAGAAGACAATCACAATAAAGGTATGGTTGTGCTTGAATGGTTTTCTGGGGAGTACAGTTGCTATTCGTGCAGTAGTCAAGTTCTAGCGAATAGAAGAGTGCATTTTTTAAAAAGAGCAACGCTTCCAACTGAAAGATTGAAGTGTGATGATGAATACAACAAGGAACGTTTGATTCAAAGACTGGAGAATGTACTAAGGCTGTCATCTGAACTTGATGGATTGTTCCAATCATATTTTGAAAAAGTAATGAGGTTGCTTACTCAGTGTGATATCGATAGTGACTATGAATGGATCGAGGCGGACATACCACAGAGAAATGTTTTAGAAGCTTGTGTGCTTATTGATAATATGTTTGGTGGGGCAGATACTTGGTTGGATTATCCTTTGATATTGGCTAAGAAAAGGGGCATAGAGGAACGATTTGCGGATGTTTCTTTTAAATTGCTGGATGAAAGTAAGAATCATCTAATGAGTGTGGTGAACCATTCGTACACGAATGAGTATAAAGGCTATTTAATATGAAAAATGTTGAGTATAATTCTTTTTTACTAAAACGAAATCTATTCCGTTCAACAGTGCTAGTCAGTTTCTTTCTTGTTGGAATCTGCATCGTCGCTGTTATGGCGATAAAAAAATCGGAGAAAGCAACTCCGCTATCATCTGTTTCTTCTGTGAATCAATTACACAATGGTCAAAGAATTATAGTAAATGACAGCGTGCTTTTGTTTAGTTTGGAATCCGAAAGATATGAAAAGACAGACAAACAAGGGGATTATTGTGTTTTGGGTATAATAAATGAACATGATAAGACAGTTTCTGATATAATAATTGTAAAGACTAATAAAATAGAATCCATGGAGTATACTACACAACAAATCAAAATTGGGGATACATGGCATGATGCCAAGTATATATCCACTCCAGTTGAAGGATTCCTCAAAAAATGTAATGCTTCCTCAGAAAGTGAACTTGTATGGACAAATACTCGGTACTATTTATACGAAATGGGGTACAGTGAAGAACAATTAGATATAAGGTTGAGCAAATACTACTTGAACGAGGTATTAGTTGGAGATAAGATTGAAGAGAGGATAAATTCTTATGTTTATCTGCTTGTTTTGTTTATTCTTTTCGAGGCCATAATGATTCCAATTTGGATATCGGTATTGAAACGGTGGAGGATGGTTCATTCCTAAATCGCTGTTTTTCTGTGAACTCAGACTGCGTATTACAATAAATCAGGTGATTATGTTGTAGTAGATGATGTTACAGGTGAATTGGTGCAGTTGAGTGGTTATGGTGATACTGGATGGAAACCTGATTCTACCATCATTGATCCTTATGAGCCTGAAGATTGAAGGAGGCATGATATGGAACGGCTAGAGGAAAAATACAAAGATACTGTTATTCGGCGCAGGAACATGTGGCTATTCTTCATTAAAGATGCTAAAAATGTCATTGCCGACTGTCAGGCTTGGAATATAGCTATCAATGGACTTGACGCATTTCTTCTGTCAGGTAGGGGAATTCAGCCCAGTATGGAACATAGCTTATGGTTTGATGATGAGTCCAAGTCAAACTATTCTCGAGCGATAGATTTTTTGTCTAGACCTGAGAATGAAGAGTATCTGTATGAGATTTGGTTTGAAGGGTATTCGTCTATTTGAAAAACCATATGTGATTTTTCTGATGTTCAATAGGTATTTGTTTCATGTGGTTCGAAATCACGATGCACCGAAAATCCGTATCCTAATTCTGCTAGGAACTGTGCGAGACGCGGAGAGGTTCATTGTTGGCTCGGACGGATCTGTTTACTATACTGAAGACCACTATCAAAGTATTCGGAAAATTATCAAGTGATGTTTGGAGTTTATATGTCAAGGAATGGTTTGTATTGGGTAGACAAGATATGGTTGCAGGAGAATGAGAATATCATGCAAAATGAGGCTGCACATGTATCAATTATTCATCATATGTTCTCATTACTTCGGAAAATTCTCGTATATATAACCGTACTTCTGTTAGTGTGTACTTCTTCTTGTTCTAAATCCCGTGGTAAGGCTCAACCTTCTTCACCAGGATATAGTTATTCTTGTGTGTTTTTTGATGTTCCGGAGAAGGAAAACTATGAAGTATATCAAACCAAGGTTTTGATGTCCGACTCATCATATCGCATAGCTGTTGGATATTTGAAAATAAACGAGTCTGTTGACGGTTTGAACGAAGTCACGGACATTTATTCTGTCGATGAAGATGGGGACATCACATATACTTTGGAGATGCAAGGTTTGCAAATTCCACAGGGTATATTCGGAGATAGTTATGTTTATGTAGGGTATATGCAGGAAGACATTGATGCATGGCATAATGGGCAGATAACCTATGAAGAGATGAAACCAACGGCTGTTTTCTTCAATCAGAAGAGTGGGGAAGTTGAAGCCTATCTCAAGCCTGATTTTCAGGCGACTTGCTATGCTCCGTTAAACGATGGTTTTGTGCTACTTGGTTCAGCTAAAATCGCACAGTACGACCATAACAGACAACTCGTCCGAACGATTGATATGAAGACTCCCGAATATGGAGAACTGATGTTTTTCGAACAGAATCAACATTACTATGTGCATGAGATGGTGGGTGGTCGGACCACATATTATGAAGTCAAATTTGACATAGGAACGACACAGAGAATTGTCGGTGAGCAGGAAATAAGCGCGATGGGCTTGTTTTACGGACAGTATGTGTTTGACAATCATGGAGAATATCGAATCGATTTTTCTAATCTACAGACCAAAACACTAGCAAAGTTCTCTGACATGGATTTCCGCCCACCAAAGAAAACATGTGTACACCGTGAGTACATTCCACTTAATGATACTCATTTTGTCAGAGAGTATATGTATGCGGATGGAACAGCAGAACTGTTGCTCTTCACCTATGATCCTTCCATAGATTATTCAAAAAGTGAGAACATAGTTATTGGAGGATATAACATATCTGCAAGTGATGCGCTAAAATGGGCAGTCTATAACTTTAACACGTCTCAAAATGATTATCGAGCTGTACTTGTAGATTACAGTGAACAGTTCGGATTTGATGATCCTAAAGATGCACAGAAACAAAGGCTAGCTTTAATGAAGTACTTCCAAGAGGGGCATGCGCCTGATATGTTCTTCGGCTACTACTTTTTCGACTATGAATATATGGGTAAAAGTGGTATGGTGCTCGATATGCGCCCATATATCGAGAATGATGATGTGTTCTCTTTCTCAGAATTCTCGCCTTCTGTAGAGAAGATGCTGAATCAGAAGGATCATATATATCAGTTATTTGCCGGATATAGTCTAAATGGTCTTATAGGCATACACGATATCTGGAAGGACGATACGGATGTCAGTATTTTCGATTTGTATGACATGGCCCAATCCAAAAATGCAATCGCATACTACAGTACCGCAGAAGAAATCGTAATTGAAGCATTGGGATACAATTTCAAAGAATTGTGGTCAGAGTATCGAAATCGTCCAGAACAATTGCACGAAGAAATTCATAGACTTCTGGAGATAGCATATGAAATCGGTGGTGAAGACGTTTTAGGCGTTTCTTATGATGAACTTCAAAACGAGAAAGTACTCCTTACTCCACTGATGATAACAGGACTGCGAGCATATGAAATGCAAGTTGACGGGAGTGAATGTAGCCTTGATTTTGTTGGGTATCCTTCACTATCAGGTGCAGTTCATCTGATTAATCCTAATGATCTCGTCGCAATTTCCGGTTCTAGCAAACATCCTGATATATGTTGGTCCATTATTCGGGAGATGTTTACAGAAGAAGCGCAAGAACAAGTCGCGATTTCCGGCACAATTCCCGTACACGATAAGGTCCTTCAGAATCAGTGCGAAGAAGCAGCGAATCAAAAAGAGACCAATCCGCATATCGTGGATGATTTTCTGCGAATGGCTTATACCGCGGATACAATTGTAACGTACGATTGGGGCGTAACCGACATTATTCGTGACGAAGTGAGTTCATATTATACCCAGAATCGTTCTATCGATCAGATTACAAATACACTGATAGAAAGACTTAATTTGTATTATGAGGAGAACTATCAATGAGAAAGCCGGCGATTCGATTCACCATATTCCTTCTATGTAGCGCACTGTTTGTTGGATGTCGAGCTGAGAAACGAGTAACGCAAGATCTGCGTGATGAGACGAGCCAAATTCAAACTACAAGTGAAGAAGTTCCTGCTTCGGAAGAATCGCAAACTACGACTACAGTCCCGCCTACAATACAGTTTGATCAGGGGGACTTCGAATTAATCATCTCAGATGATTTGTTGATTCTCGATGATTCGGACGGAACAGCAAATGTATACCGAATTCGATTTGATAGCAGGTGTGAACCGCTTCAAGAGAATGACACATGGACGAGCACTATGGGCGTTGCGCCTCAATATGCGGCATGGTTTGGCGGAAATACAATATACGATGAAGAGAACAATGCGTATACACCACCAGCAGGTATTGAGAAGAAAACGATTTCCAATAGGTCGATAGTATCTGTAGATGATATAGAAAACAGCCAGCAATTGCCGGATGTAGGAAATCGTAAAGGGCATGTATTCTGTATAACTTATGATATGGATGGCTTTCCAGATCACTTGTCGCTCATTTACGAACATGAGTTTACATCGAAGGAGATTAAATATTACATCGTCCCCCCACGCATTGATGGGATTCAGATAGGTAGGTCAGGATATACAGATGCCCCATCTTATCCATCGATGATCAAGTGGGAAGGTATATATAGGGATACACTAGGAATATCGTACGAAACGATGGAACGTGTTTACCATACTTATCTGTCTTCTCCCCATACATTTGTATATGAAGACCAGATTGCAGAAGAAATTCTTTTTGCCAATTATACGATTCTAGATACATTAATGGAGGATGTTCCATTGGTAAGTGCGGAAGAAGCTCTGCAAAGAGCACGGGAGGCAATAGCGTATCAAGTGTATCGACACGGTATTATGAGTACGGAGGTATATGCTATGGAACTTGTGTACCTCTGTGCAAGTGATTACGATATGGATACACACACATATCCCAATCCGGATGAGGCGATTCTGTCTCCCATGTGGGTGATCTATTTCTACCAACAGGATACCGTTGGAAATAAGACTTTTAACAGCGCTTTGGTGAACGCCGTAACGGGCGAATCAATGTATTCTGACACGTATTCTTGGGAAAAAGCGTTAGAACTACAAGAACTATGTCTTGACTGATGTTTTCCTTTCAGATGCCGACACAAGACTAAATGCAAGAAATTCGGCACTCCAATCGATAGACTTAATCTTTGCTACGAAGAGAGCTATAGATGATAAGAAGAAAACAGGTTGTAGCTTTAACATTATACAGGCGAGTCTGTCTAATCCAAAGATTATTCTGAAGGAGATGAACGATTCTTCTCAAATTAGATATAGATTTGTGGTAGTTTGATTTGTAAAGGACAATTCGCATGCTAAACATGTTTTCATCAACCTATAAAATAAAACGACCAGACTTATGCGTCCGGTCGTTTTGCTTGGGTGCATCTTTCTCAACTTTGTCGCGGTTTGTGGTAAGTTTGTGGTAAGTTTCGATTTCTCGTCTTGCCCCAAACCCGCAAATCCTTGATATTATTGGGTTTCACGACACCCGAATTAAATTTGGCGGAGAAGGAGAGAGTCGAATTACGAAGATTTCATCGTTTCCCGCCAATTACATCAAAAACAAGCCCTTTTGGTATGTAAAACCGCCGATTTTCGCATCAGTCAGTCCAACTTTTCCATTCTCTCTGACCACAATTGTGGTCAAAACTGTGGTCAAACCATCTCTGGTAATTTGTGTCCTCAGTTTTTTGTTTGCCAAGACTTGTAAGTTTCTCTATAGTTTTCCCAATGGTGACATACTTTCCCTTTGCTGTCACAATTTTACACCGTAGTCCACAACAGATATCCGCCCTATTACAGTATTTCGAACAATTTTTCTCCGTTGAGACAGACACTTACTTCCCTGCAGTAACAAGAAATCCCACCATCTTCTATGTCCGAAACATAATAGTGTATGTTTTCTAACTGGCTCTCACGTTCGTCATCAATCTGAATCATTTGAGCTAAGTTTGCATTTGGTGATTGAATCTGAAGATTTGTAAAATCTCTCAGTAATAACGTAATTCTATCGTTACTGTTTTTGTTCTTCTGTATTACTAGAGTAATGTCCCAAATATCTCTCTCGGAGAAATCTCTTAACAATATCGAATATTCGAGAATTGTTCTGTATTCTGACAAGAGTTTGTTAATATGTAAAATACTATTCATCTTGGTATTCTCCTGGATAGTGATTAGGATCTTCATATGGGGATCCTTGCGTCCAATTGTATATATGATAATGAGTGGAAGGAATTCTGCTATTTACCCATTTATTTGTACAGTGTTTTCTTAACCTACATCATACCACAAGAACTTGTTGTCTTTCTCTGAAATTCTGAGGATTTGTTTTTAGCCTTGTGACGATTCGTTCTTGGTTGTAATATCTGATGTAATCGCTAATGTTTGCTTTGAGTTCTTTCAATGACCGGAAAGAGTATTCCTTGTCGTAATACATCTCGGCCTTTAGTCTGCCAAAGAAGTTCTCTGTAGGAGAATTGTCCAGACAGTTTCCTTTACGTGACATGCTTTGGATGATTTCGTGTTCCTCAAGATATTTGCGGTAATAAACCATCTGGTACTGCCAGCCTTGATCACTGTGCAAGATGGCCCCTTTAAGTGATTCTCCGTGCTGATTCGTAAGTTTCCAAAGCATTCTTCGTATTTGCATCATGTTGGGATGCTCAGACACGTCATAGGCCAGGATTTCTCTGGTATGGAAATCAATTACCGGGGACAAATACAGTTTCCCATGTGGCGTTATAAATACAGTTATGTCCGTCCCCAGCTTTTCATATGGCCGTGTTGTGCCGAAGTCTCTGTTTAGAATATTCGGTGCTATCTTACCGACAGTGCCCTTGTAAGAGTTGTACCGCCGTTTCTTCTTTGCTGCATATATGCCGTTCTCTTTCATTATTCTTGCTACACGTTTCTTGTTAACATTGTAGCCCCTTCGTTGCAGTTCTATTGTTATTCTTGGAGAACCGTATTGCTTATTGTTGGAGTAGAAGATTTCTTCGATTTCCTTGAGCAATGCTGCATCTTTCTTTTCCTTGTCATGCATATGCTTTTGCTCGTAGTAGAATGTTGTTCTAGACATTTGGGCTATTTCAAGTAGGATCTTAAGAGGGTACTTCTCCCGTAATTCACAGACTACCTTCACTTTTTCTTGGTTTGTCTGCCTCTCTCGAGAATTAGGGAGTACGATTTTTTTAGGTATTCATTCTCCGCTTCGAGATATTGGATACGTGCCTTTAGTTCATCGTTGGCTATCTTATCCTGTCTTTCTTTGTGAAGTAGGTAATTTCTTCTGCCGGAAGTGGTCTGTATCGCATCTTCACCACTTTTCTTATACTTGTTTACCCAATCCTTAAGTATTGTATAGTCTGTAAGACCCAGATCTACAGCTATCTTTCGCAGAGATTCATTACCGAGCATATACCTTTTGATAGCCTTGAGTTTATACTCTCGTGTATATGTCCTCAATTTCCCGTCATTAACAAATACTGACTCTCCATGCACCCGATAAAGGTCTACATAGTACTTGATATTTGACGTGTGTATGTGGAATTGTTCAGACAACTCCCGCAATGTTACACCTTCTACCAGATGCATTTTTACGATCTTTAACTTGGTTTCTCTTGTTATTAGCATAAAAGTACCCCCATTTCATTGTACATCGCTGTACAAAAAATGGGGGTAACTTCACATTTTATGGCGGAGACGCAGGGATTCGAACCCTGGTGCCCGTGAAGGCAAACGGTTTTCAAGACCGCCTCGTTATGACCACTTCGATACATCTCCGTGTTATCAAATTGTTCGTCCCATTAACCACTCTCTTGGAAAAAGAGGGGACATCTGGAGGGGACATCTCCAGATTGGCGAATATCGAAAAGCCACAAACCCTTGGTATTAGGGCATTTAAGCGAAATGAAACGTACAGTTTATCGTACAATTTCAAGACCGCCTCGTTATGACCACTTCGATACATCTCCATCTCATGTAGCGTGCTAATTTTACTAACTTTACGGCTTGATGTCAACTAAAAGCGAAAGACCACTCATTCTTGAGTGGTCCATTCGCATAGGAGGAGTCTATGATTCCCTTTAGTTCATCATCTCTAATAGGCGATCAAGATCGTCATAGGAGTAATACTCGATGACGACTGTGCCCTTTCCCTTGACCTCGTCCTTCATCTTTAATTTGACCTTGGTGCCGTAATAGGAGGCCAGCTTATGTTCCACATCCTTGATACTGATCTCGACCGCGGAAGAGGTCTTTGCGGCCGTTTTACGAGGTGCTTTCTCTTCACTTAGGATCTTCTTTACATATTCTTCTGTTTCACGGACGCTGAGTTCCTTGATCATGACAACATCCGCAGCCTTCTTCTGCTCATCTTTGTCTGTAATCGCAAGCAGTGCACGAGCATGTCCGGCAGAGAGATCTCCGTTACGAACAAAGTCCTGAAGTGATTCATCGATGTTTATCAATCTTAATGTATTTGCAATCGCCGGACGGCTTTTTCCTAACTTCTTGGCAAGTGCTTCCTGGGTAAGACCATGTTCTTTCATAAGATTATCCATGGCAAAAGCTTCTTCAAGCGGGTTAAGATCCTGTCGCTGGATATTCTCTATCAAAGCCTGCTCCATCGTCTGCTGATCAGTAAGATCTCTCACAATAGCAGGAATTACTTTAAGTCCAGCAAGACGAGATGCACGCCATCTGCGCTCACCTGCAACAATGCGATAACCGGTGCCACGCTTCGAAACAATAATGGGCTGGATGACACCATTCTCTTTGATCGAATCAGCAAGTTCTTGAAGTGCTTCTTCCTTGAATTGTTTTCTAGGCTGATCACTATTTGGCGATATATCATTAATCTTCAATTCGACCACAGAATCCTTCTGTGTTTCTGGGATTCCGTCTACAGAGAGTAGGGCTCCGAGTCCTTTACCTAATCCTTTATTTGCTGCCATTTTACCACCTCATATATTGATGTCTGTCTATCTTTTGTTCTACTTTTTGGAAGCATCCTTATTACTTTGTACGCTTTACAACCTCATTTGCCAAAGCCTGATATGCGACTGCGCCCTTGGACTTTGCATCATATTCATCGATTGTCTGGCCATGACTTGGCGCTTCTGCCAGACGTACATTTCGCGGAATAAATGTCTTAAATACTTTGTCTCCGAAGTACTTCTGCACTTCTTCAACAACCTGTTTGGTAAGCTGTGTACGACTATCATGCATCGTAATGACTACGCCGGTAATACCAATCTTTGGATTCAGTTTCTTACGAATCATGTTGATTGTGTCAATCAACTGAGTAAGTCCTTCCAAAGCGTAATATTCGCCCTGAATTGGCACGATCACGCCATCGCAAGCTGCTAATGCATTGATGGTAAGAAGCCCTAAAGAAGGCGCACAGTCTATGATCACATAATCATACTGATCTCGAACAGTGTCAATTGCATTCTTAAGGATCGTTTCGCGGCTGATTGCGGAGACAAGCTCGACTTCTGCACCGGCCAGATTGATGTTTGTCGGACACATATCGACATTCTTCACTTGTGTGGGAAGAATAACATTTGTAATCTCCTCATCATTTACGAGAAGATCGTATACTGTGTTCTTCAATTCCATCTTGTCAAAACCAAAGCCGCTTGTAGCATTTCCCTGCGGATCTAGGTCGATCATGAGTACTTTTTTACGCTTTTTTGCAAGAAATGCACTCAAATTTACTGCTGTTGTCGTCTTTCCGACGCCACCTTTCTGATTTACGATTGAAATTACGTATGCCATATGGTGCTCCTCATTCATTTGATACTACCATCTTATCAGATTATATACTTACTATATATGTCAGTTGTTTTACAGTTTTCGCGAAAAATTTGACAATTGTCCATGTTTTCTCGTTTCTATATGTCAGATTCAGCATTTTTCTTGAATGTTTCACGTGAAACATTCGATATTCATCCCTAGTACACTAAATATGCAGAATGTTCTCATCAAATGTTATGGCTTTCAATTACAACATGAAGAATTTCATCTGTATGAAAATGATTCTATGTTGTCAGAGTTTTGTTCGTTGAATCACGAAAAAGCAATTTTTCAGCATCGAACAGAAATTGTTGAAATGATACAATGATCAAATCGAACAATTCTATCGTGAAAAGAAAAATGCCAATGTTTCACGTGAAACATTGGCATCTAATTTCGAAAATACTGAAAGTTTGAAGAATTACATATCTACTTGAGCAAACTTTGCATTGGACTGAATGAATTCCTTACGTGGTTCAACTTGATCACCCATAAGAAGTGTCATTGCTTCATCCGCAGCCTGTGCATCTTCAATCGTTACTTTTAAAAGTTTTCTGGTTGCAGGATTCATCGTTGTCTCCCAGAGCTGTTCAGAACTCATCTCACCAAGACCCTTATAACGCTGGATCTTTGGCTCCTTCCAACCAGTCTTTTTCTTAATTTCTTCAACTTCTGCATCATCGTATGCGTAATAGCCTTCGTTGCCCTGATATACGCGGTACAGCGGTGGGCATGCAATGTAAGCATAACCGAGATCTACCAAAGGACGGAGGTAACGGAAGAAGAATGTGAGCAACAATGTACGAATATGAGAACCATCGACATCGGCATCGGCCATGATGATGACCTTGTGATAACGGAGCTTCTCAGGATCGAAATCGTCACCGATTCCGGCACCCAATGCCATAACGACCGGCTGAAGCTTCTCATTGCCGTAAACCTTGTCAATACGGGCTTTCTCGACATTCAGCATCTTACCCCACAGTGGGAGAATTGCCTGATATTTACGCTCACGTCCCTGCTTTGCAGAGCCACCAGCGGAGTCTCCCTCAACGATGAAGAGCTCGCAGAATGTAGGATCTTTCTCCTGACAATCAGCTAACTTTCCAGGCAGAGCATTGGACTCGAAGACACTCTTTCTTCTTGTCATATCACGGGCTTTACGCGCTGCCTCACGAGCACGGGAAGCACTCAAACACTTGTCCATTACGATCTTCGCAACGGTAGGATTCTCTTCGAGATACTGTGCCAATTTCTCACTCATAACGTTCTCTACAAGTGTACGAATTTCGGCATTTCCCAACTTTGACTTTGTTTGACCTTCAAACTGTGGTTCAGGAAGCTTGACGCTAATGATCGCGCCCATACCTTCTCTTGCATCTTCACCCTGAAGGTTCTTGTCGCCTTCCTTGATGTACTTATACTTACGGGCGTAATCGTTAATAACCTTAGTTAACGCGCTCTTAAAGCCTGTCAGATGGGAACCACCTTCTACAGTTGCGATGTTATTTGCATAGGAATAAACATTTTCAGCAAAGGAATCATTGTACTGAATCGCAACCTCTACGAAGCATTCGCCACTTCTCTGCGCAATATAGATCGGTGGTTTATGAAGTGCCTCTCTGTGGCGATTCAGATACTCTACGAAGGAGATAATACCGCCATCGTAGTGCAGAACCTTATCAGAAGGATTCTCCTCACGATCATCACGAAGAATGATTGTAATCTCACGGTTCAGGAAAGCCATCTCACGATAACGTGTGATCATCGCCTCGAAATCGAAACTGCAATCCGGGAAAATCTCGTGATCAGGCGTGAAGATCGTTGTCGTACCGGTATCTTCCACATCGCAATGACCAACGATCTCGAGCGGGGAAATAGTCTTACCACGTTCAAATTCAATGTGATAAATGTTGCCTTCACGACGTACTTCGACAATCATCTTCGATGCCAAAGCATTTACGACAGAAGCACCTACGCCATGTAGACCACCGGAAACGCTATATGCGCCACCGCCGAACTTACCGCCGGCATGAAGTACCGTATGTACCACTTCAACAGTAGGAATACCCATCTTCGGGTGAATACCAACCGGAATACCAGATCCATTATCCTTAACAGTAACAGAACCGTCTCGATTTACAGTAACGTTGATCGTATCACAACGACCGGCCAGCGCCTCATCGACAGAGTTCGCTACGATCTCATATACGAGGTGATGAAGGCCTCGAAGGGTCGTATCACCAATATACATGCCAGGACGCTTTCTGACGGCTTCTAGGCCTTCCAGGACCTGAATATCAGACTCGTTATACTCCTTCTTATTGGTGGTATCGAAATCATCCTGTCCCTGGGTAGCCTGCTCCAGATCTTCCAGTGAATCCTCGGAATAATCCTCCGTCAGTGCACGCGGGTCAGCAGCCAAGTTCACAAGGCCATCTGTCTCTTCCTGTACCTCGTAATAGAACTCACGCTTCTCTTCAGGTTGATTCTGGGTCGTTTCTGCATGCTGCAGATTCTTCTCGTCGTCCATGTCTACTCGTTCCTTCCTGATTTTCCACCTCTACGGTCATAAAAACCGAAAATGCGGAAAAGTATTGATTTCTTCAGATTCGTAACAATGTTAATCGAGGATTCTATACGGCAAAATCACCTGTCTTGATCCTTCTTAGCAGTGTTCCGACTGAAAGAGGGGAGACGTACGTACGGTCATCGGTCAAGATCAGAGATCTTGGAATCTCTTCCGATACATACTCTAAGATATTCGCATCTTCTTGCTCCTTGAGGAAGCGATTCATATCTGTGGAAGATGCTTGAACCGTCTCAAGGTTAATCAGGCTGATCACAGAATCAACCGGAATCGTGTATTCACCACCGATATGAACGAACATCCGAATGCCCCTTAAATCGTCTATTTCTAACCTAAATATTATACCATAAAAGCCTCGGAAAAGGTCAATATTCTATCGGTTTTCGACACGTGAGACATCACCGTTTGAGACTTCAAAGAATGCAATTCTCGAGGCTTTCTCAAGCGAATCTGCCATTTCCTGTTCAATGAAGGATTTATCCGTGCAGGTAATGAAGATCTGCGCATCGCCAATCTCAGAAAGAAGGCATTTCCGGCGCTGCGCATCAAGCTCTCCAAATACATCGTCTAGGAGTAGGACCGGCGCGTCATTGGTCTCTTCACGCATGATATCCAGTTCAGCCAACTTCATCGATAATGCTGCCGAACGCTGTTGTCCCTGAGAGGCAAACATACGAAGTCCATCACCATCCAGAGACATCTGCAGATCATCTCTTTGCGGACCGAAATCTGTACCACCGCGGAAGAAATCATCCTCCGCAACATGGTCCCATTTTGCCATCAGATAAGAAACCACTTCATCCTCATTATAGTTCTCTAACATATTGATGGGGATGCATGTTTTATATTTTACATACAAAGATTCATTACCGTGAGAGATACTCTCATGGTGAACTTTGGCGAAAGAATCGATACGTAAAGAGAAGAGATAACGGTCTCTCATGATTCTGGCCGCTGATCTAGCCATCGGTTCATGCCAGATACTCATTTCTTCACGGATTCGGTCGGAGAAGACCTTATTTCCGCCACTTCGGGCATTCTTAATAATGCGATTTCTGCTCATGAGGTATCGCACATAATTAGACAGTTCAAAGTAGTAGGATGGCTTCACCTGGGAGATCAACACATTCAAGTATTTCCGTCGGATCGAAGGGCCATCTTTGATCAACATCAGGTCTTCCGGAGCGAATATAACAGCGTTAAAAATCCCGAAATACTCGGATATTTTCTCGAAAGGCACGTCATCATGAAGACATACCTTTCTCGCACGCTTCGAAGTGGACATTTCACCATTTCCATCCTCAAAAACGACCGATACAGACTCATCGTAGGCGTGAAAAGAAGAAGTGAGGTTCAACTTCACCTTATATCCGTGTTCGCCGTGATAGATCATCTCTGCATCTTTCGATGTTCGATGAGAATGAGTCGACGTACATACATAGATGGACTCCAATATATTCGTCTTACCCTGTGCATTTTCTCCATAGAAAACATTAACAGAAGGCTCGACCTTAAGATCAAGCCTTCTGTAATTTCTGAAGTTCTCTAATTGTATAGAACGAATATACATATCGCCTTATCACTTCAATCGATGACTTCGATTACTTACGAAGCGGCAGAATCAGATATGTATAACCTTCTCCCTCTACAGGTACCACAACAGATGGGCCATTCGAACCAGAGAAGAGGAACTTAACTGTATCTTCTTCAATGGAGCGCAACGCATCAATGATGTACTTATGGTTGAAATCAACACCGATCAGATCACCTGTGATCTGGCAGTGTACTTCTTCACGAAGATTACCAAGTTCCGTGCTGGATGCAATCACCAGTGTCTCTTCATCAGACATGGAGAGGCTTACCGGGCAGCGGCGATCTTCCTTCTGAATGATCAGGGAAGCACGCTCTACAGCGTCCAGAACAGCATTCTTATCCACAATCATGGTCGTAGAAGAATTCTTCGGTACAATTGCATGATAGTCGAGGAATTCACCATTGATCAAGCGGGAAACAATGCGGAAACGTCCTGTATCGAAGAGAATATGGTTCGTAGAAGCGTAGATGACTACTTCTGCATCCTTACCTGTCAGAATACGACCTGCTTCATGCAGTGCCTTACCTGGAATCAGGAACTTCATGACCGGAATGTCTTCACCAATCTCCTGCTTTCTATGAGCCATACGGAAACCATCAATTGAAACCATATTGATGCTCTTGCCATCTGACTCGAAGAGGGAACCGTTCAGAATCGGACGACCTTCATCTGTCGAGATTGCAAAGATCGTCTGACTGATCATATTTCTCAACACATCCTGGTTCAGTACGATCTTATTATCATCACCAACGACCGGAATGGTTGGGAAACCTTCTGCAGAAATACCATTAATTGCAAACTTCGAAGATCCGCTGACAATATCAATAATCATTCTCTCGTTAGCGTTAATAGAAACTTCTGCTTCCGGGAGCTTCCTGATGATCTCACCGAAAATACGAGAAGGAATGACAATGGATCCTTCTTCCATTACATCCGCATCAACTAACGCTTCAATGCCTGTCTCCAAATCATAGCCTGTCAGCTTGACGCTGTTATCCTTAGCTTCAATCAAAATACCATCTAATATAGGCAAGGTAGAACGAGTTGAAACTGCCTTCTGTACGATCGAAATTGCTTCGACCAGACTGTCTCTTGAACTTACAAGTTTCATCGTTATCTTTCCTCCGTAATTCTTGTTATTAAATACACAATCTATTATACAGAAAAATTACAAAATTGCTACAAGAAATCACCTAAATTTGAGTGAAAATGCGCTATTTTTCGGCATTTTCGGAGAAAAAAAGTTTTCCACATGGATCTTCATTTTGGTGGATGATCATTCTTGGTCGGGAAGGTGTTCTGCGCGAGATAAACAACAGAAATAACAGTATTATAAGTATCTCTTCTTCATCGTATTATGGGCTGTGAATTATATGGAAAACTCTCGAGAAAGCCTGATATCAATGGTTTTGCTTGTGCATAAGTAGTGGAAAAGCCTGTGGATAGAAGAAGAAGTTTTACACCTCATCCACATGAGGTATTTTTACACATTTTATGCACTCGTTTTCCATGGAAAGTTTTCCACAATTCAACGAAAATCTGTGGAAAACTTCAGTTAAAGAGGCGCTTCTTGATGGAGTCGATATGTACGGAAATCTCGGTGTCAGATTCTTTCAGGCTTGTTTCAATTTTGTTACAAGCGTGCAGAATCGTTGAATGATCTTTGCCGCCGAAGAACTCTCCGATCTTCGGATAAGTCATGTTCAATTCAGAACGGCAGAGGAACATGCAGATCTGACGTGGAACAAGAATCTCTTTGCTGCGCTTATTGGACATAATGTCACTGACCGATATGTTAAAAGCACGCGCAACAACTTCCACGATGATCTCTGGGGTAACTTGGCGTCCTTGCTTCGGCGAAATCATGTCCTTCAGAGCAATCTTTGCATCATCTAAGGTAAAAGAATTCGCAAGGTAGCAGTACGCAACAACTGTCTTGAAGGCGCCGTCCAGCTCACGAATATTTGTTGCAAAGTTCGATGCAATGTAATCAATTACAGAATCGGACAGGTTGATATGCTCATCCTGCATTCTTAAGTTCAGAATCGCAACGCGTGTCTCATAGTCAGCCGGCTGAATATCTACGATCAGACCAGAAGAGAAGCGGGAACGAAGACGCTCTTCCAAAGAAGAGAGGCTTTGCGGCGGCTTATCGCAAGTCATGAGGATCATTTTACCGGATTCATATAGTTCATTGAAAGTATGGAAGAACTCGATCTGCGTCTGTTCTTTACGTTCCAGAAATTGAATATCGTCGATCAGAAGAAAATCTGCATTCCTATACTTCTCACGGAACTCGGTATATCTGCCTGATTGGATCGTTGCAATGAATTCATTGACGAAGCGTTCACAATTGACGTAGACGACCTTCTTGTTCGGGAATTTCTCCATTACGTAGTTACCAACGGCGTGCATCAAGTGCGTCTTACCAAGGCCGGAACCACCGTAAAGGAAGATTGGATTATACTGCTTGCCACCATCGGCGACGGATACACACGCTGCATGTGCGAAGCGGTTACCGGAACCTACGATAAAAGAATCGAAGGTATAATCGCGATTCAGTTGATGAGAAGCATTATCTGTACTTGTTGTCGCAGATTCGGAAGTATGCTGATGGATGGTCTGGAGTGTGAAAGCTGAGTTTTCCAACTCAATTCTGACATCCATCTCACGGTGCGTGACTTCTGAGACACAGTTCTTGATCAACGGGATCATCGGGAGCAAGGTCTCCTGCACGAATTCATTCGGTGCAGTCAGAATGATCAGGTCATCGTTCGAGAAAGTAGCAACCAACGGCTGGAAGAAGGTCTTGAACTTAATCTCTGAGACCTCTTCTCTGATCAAAACTAATGTCTGATTCCAAATCGTTACCGCATCCATCCTGAACTACCTTCTACCTGAACCCCCGAGGTATTTATGCTAGGTCCTTCTCGGACACAAGCAAAAAAGTAGAATCATAATATCAGAAATTTCCACTTCATGAAAGTATCTGTTATAATTATCAAAAGAATCGTGAATAAGAAACGGAGAAAATATGTTCAACAATCGTCAAGGTAAAGTTCGAATCAAGAATGTGATTCTTATCGGAATTGCAGCGATTTGCCTGATCGTAGGTGTTATCCTTCTGTTGATCGATCCGATAAAGAATATGAGACGTCAGAAGGTTACGGATGACATGATGGAGAGCATCGTAGAGGAGAGTCAGGCGACTTTCGTCGTGAAGTCTTCCGGTAACGAAGTTAATGGAGAAGATGTCGAATACTACTACGGAGAAGAAGAATACGGCAGTTCACCTGCTGATTATGACACGATCGTCGCACAGCTTCCTGAAGAAGTAGTCCTGACTGCACTGGGAACGATCAGTATTCCTTCTGTAGACATTGAGATTCCGCTCTGGGACAGTGCCACACTGGTATCTCTTCGTTATGGTGCCGGTCGACTCGAGGGTACTTGCGAACCAGGACAGGAAGGAAATATGACTGTGCTCGGACACAGAATGCGTGCGGAAGGCAAGCTTTTCCATAGTCTGGGTGAAGTAAAGATCGGTGATAAGATCGAGATCTCATGCATTGATGGCAATCATTACACTTACATCGTGGATAAGATCTACGATTCCGTAAATCCGGGTGACCTTGATCAATATATCGACATCGATGACGGCACCGGTAAGCAGATTACACTGGTTACCTGCACACCGCTGGGTGTTGCTACACACAGATTACTGGTCGTCGGCCATATTCAGGAGTGACGGGATGGCTTCATTACGATATCATTTTGCAATTTTCTGTGCGAAGGGAACGAAGTTCGCGCTGAACCTGATGGGCCGTGGCGCGACAACATTGCCTGGCAAAGTTGCGGCGAAGATCGATCCGAAGATTCTCGCAAAATTATGTAAAGACAGAGATTGTCTGACGATCACCGGTACAAATGGTAAGACTACTACTACCCACATGATCACGGATATTTTCCGTAACTGTGGATACGAGGTCGTGACCAATGTATCCGGTGCGAATCTTCTCTCCGGCGTAACCACTTCCATGATCTTCGGCCTGAAGAACATGAAGAAGGCGGAGAAAGAGGGTAGGAAGGTCATCTGTGTGTTGGAGACCGATGAAGCGGCCTTCGGTAAAATCGCTTGCCAGATCATGCCGAAAGTATCTGTGGTGACGAACCTTTTCCGAGATCAGCTGGATCGATTCGGTGAACTGTCTCATACCCGTGAGCTGATTGCCAAGGGACTGGATTCCTGTGAAGCGGAGATCCTTCTCAATAGCGATGATTCCCTGGTATCTGAACTTTATAAGGGAAGAGAAGCCCGTACCAGTTTCTACGGTTTCTCCGAACGCGCGATGCGTGAGAATAACGAGAAATACCCGGGAAAATCCGGATTGTTGCCGGCTTCTTCCGATGCGGAATATTGCACCGGCTGCAAGGAGAAATACACCTACACCGCTCGAAGCTTCGGACATTTGGGTGCTTTTGCCTGCGGAAAATGCGGGAAGAAGCGAGTCGCACCACGGTTCTTCGTCGAATACGATCTTGCCAGAAACCCAGCGAACGAGGGCTACGAGATGACGCTTTGTGACGCGGGTGCAGGTCGAAGCGAATCGGACGCGACGACAGAAGATACTGTGACGACGCGGAAAGTCGTGAAGCTACCGATCCCGGGAACACATAACATGTATAACGCTATGGCAGCGGTCTCTGCCTGTGTGCGGATGGGGGAGAAGATGGGGGACACGAAGAACCTGTCTTTCGATCAAGCGGCGGCGGCACTGGAACACGTGGAGGCGGCATTCGGCCGAATGGAGAAGATTGCCATCGGTTCGAAGAAGATCTGCGTCATGCTGGTGAAGAATCCGGTGGGACTTGATCGTGCGCTGTCACTTGTGGCCGGCGCGGAGGACGCGGACGGCATCTATATGCTCTTAAATAGTAATATCGCGGACGGGAAGGACGTGTCCTGGATCTGGGACGTGGACTTCGAATCCAAGACTTTCCCGAAGAAGGTATATGTATCCGGCGATCGCTACGGCGACATGATGCTTCGTATCCTCTATAGCGGCGTGGCGCGCGAGAGAATTGATGCGCAGCCGATGGAAGTCTGTGCGGAACTTCTGGACCGAGCGATCTCGACGACGGCGGACGGCAAGTGCCTCTATATCCTGCCGAACTATACATCCATGTTGGCGCTGCGCTCCATCCTGGTGAAGCGTTATCACCTCAAGGATTTCTGGAAATGAGGTGCGGTGATGACTGAAGTGACGACAGCAAACGTGAATATGAGTGGAAAAGAGATCCGAATCTGCCATATGTATCCGGATCTTCTGAATCTCTACGGCGACCGTGGAAATGTGTTAAGTCTCATCCGCCGCGCGGAGCTCCGTGGAATATCTGTGAAGCTGGTGCCGATCTCGATCGGCGATGAATTCGACCCGAAGGACTACGACATCGTATTCTTGGGCGGTGGACAGGATGCGGAACAGAACATGATCCGTAAGGATTTTGTAGAGGTCAAAGGACCGAAGGTCAAGGAAGCCATCGAAGATGGAGTGGTTTTCCTGTGTATATGTGGTGGATATCAGATGCTCGGCAAGTACTACCAGGAGCACGACGGCACGAAGATCGAGTGCCTCGGTGCTATTGATGTGTATACGGTCGGTGAAGATGTCCGATATATCCAGGATACTGTGTATGAAGCAGATTTTCTCAAAGATGAAGGTGGCACGGGTGATGTGTCGGCCAGTCAGGGAAGTGATGTAAACGCATGTAGACTCTATGGCTTCGAGAACCACAGCGGACGCACCTATCTGGGCGATTCGGTGAAGCCGATGGCGAAGGTCATAGAAGGCGCCGGAAATAACGGCAAAGACGGCTACGAGGGTGCAATCTATCACAATGTTTATTGTACCTATTCACACGGAAGTTTCTTGCCGAAGAACCCGCGCATGACGGACCATCTTCTGCGTCTTGCGCTGAAGCGTAGGTATGGCGAGGAATTTGAATTGTCACCACTTGATATGTCCGGTGAAGAATTCGCACGTGAAGCACTTCTGAAGTATAAGGAGAAGGGAAACACTGCGCCGTAAAGAATGGTTTGAATTACGTTAAGCGGTTGCGGCCAAGATTCTTGGAAGTGTAGAGACGCTCGTCTGCAGTGCGGATCAGCTTGGAGAGATCCTTCGTATCTGCGTAACAAGCAACACCCATACTGGCTGTCAGTCTGACAGCATCTTCTTTCTCACTTAACATGATCGGCGAAGAAGACAGTGCGGCACGGATGCGCTCGGCCTGCACACGTGCACCTGCAAGTGGCGTGTCCGGAAGAAGCATCATGAACTCGTCTCCGCCGATACGGAACACCATGTCGGATTTTCTGCTCTGTGCGGTCAGAATGCCGGCGACCAATCGAAGAACATCGTCGCCCTTGTTGTGACCATATACATCGTTGATCTGTTTGAAATAGTCGATATCCAGTGAGATCAGCGAGAAGGTATTCTTCGGATTCTTCTCCTTCTGTTCTCTGACGCGACGGTCATACTGTGAAGCCTGGTTCTCGATGATCTCGTAGAAATATCTGCGGTTATAAAGTCCGGTCAGATCGTCGATCTGAGAAAGTTTCTTCAGTTTCTCGTTCGTGCGACTGAGCTCTTCTTCCACCATCTTGATCTGGGTGATGTTGCGGCTGATGCCCCAAGTACCTACTACATTGTTGTCTTTATCGAACAACGGATACTTCGAAGAAGAATACCATACGACAGAACCGTCTGGCTTCTCGAGTCGCTCGGTATTCAGGATCAGAGGCTCGCGTGTCTCCATGATCTCCAGTTCTTCACGTCGGGATCTCGTGGCAAAATCCTTCGGGAAAAGATCAAAGTCGGACTTTCCGACCATCTTCTCCGGATCTTCAATGCCGAACTGTGCAGCGTGGGCACGACTATTCCAGATAAAGCGAGAGTCCTTATCTTTAAAGTAGATCGTATCATTGGAATAATTGCGGATAACGTCGAGAATGCTCTCTTTAGAAAACGTAGTTTCCTTATTCTCTTTCTTCGCGCGGGCCATGTCTATCGCTCCTTTGTTTCTCCTCAATCAGACGTGCGTTCCCCAACAACAATATGGTTCATTATCTCAAAAATAAATAGAAAATGAAATAGAGAAAAGAATTTTCACGATGATTTCTGCTATACTTGTCTGTATGACAGTGCTTCGTTGGCACAAGGCGGATGTGAAGAAGGTGAGCATATGAAACTGGAAATCATGGATACAACCCTTCGAGATGGCGAGCAGACGCCGGGTGTATCTTTCTCTCCAAGCGAGAAACTCAGTATTGCTAAGATTCTCCTGGATGAGGTCAAGGTTGACCGCATCGAGGTTACGTCCGCACGTATTTCTGACGGGGATTTCGAGGCGCTTCAGCGTATCACCGAATGGGCCAAGGGCAAAGGATACCTCGAGAAGATTGAAGTACTGGCTTTCGTAGACCGTGGTCACTCTCTCTCGTGGATCGAGAATGCCGGCGGTCGCGTCGTGAATCTTCTTTGCAAGAGTTCACTTCATCACCTGACAGCGCAACTTGGTAAGACACCGGAGCAACATATGGGCGAGATCCGTCGCGTCATAGAGGATGCCGTGTTCCGCGACATGAAGGTCAATGTCTATCTGGAAGACTGGTCGAATGGTGTCCAGAAAGATTTCGATTATGTACGGATGCTCATCTCGGAGATCTCACAACTGCCGGTAGAGCGCATCATGCTCTGCGATACGTTGGGTGTACTCACCCCAGATATGACATACGAATACTGCAACAAGATGACAGTGCTTTTCCCAGATATTCACTTTGATTTCCATGCACATAATGACTACGACATGTCGGTCGGCAACACCATCATGGCGGTAAAAGCTGGTGTGAAGGGTGTGCATGTGACGGTCAACGGACTTGGTGAGCGAGCGGGCAATGCTCCTTTGGCTTCCATCGTGGGTGCGGTGACGGACTTCTGCGAAGGCACAACGACCGATATCGAAGAAGCATCACTGGAGCATATCAGTAAACTTGTAGAGTCTTTCTCCGGTATCAGAATTCCGAGCAATCAGCCGATTACCGGCGCACGCGTGTTCACGCAGACCTGTGGCGTCCATGCGGATGGCGATACCAAAGATTCCCTTTACTGTAACAACCTGGCACCGGAGAGATTCGGACGGATGCGTCAGTACGCGCTGGGGAAGACCAGCGGGCGTGCCAGCATCGCGAAGAATCTGGAAGAATTTGGTCTGGATCTAGATCAGGATTCTCTGGAGAAAGTAACCGCCCGTATCGTGGAGATGGGCGACAACAAGGAGAGTGTCATGACCGACGAGTTGCCGTATATCGTGGCAGATGTGCTGGGTAAGGGCAACGGCGAGTCCCATGTGCAGATCCTGAACTACTATGTGTGCCATGCCCGTGACCTGAAGCCGGTTGCGACCATGCGTATCCAGATCGACGATAAAGTACACGAAGCCAGTGCATCCGGTGAAGGTCAGTTCGATGCCTTCATGCGGGCGCTGCAGAAAGTGTATCAGCAATTCGGAAGGACCCTGCCGTTCTTCGCGGATTATACCGTTACCATTCCACCGGGAGGTCGTACCAATGCCTTCGTTGAGAGCGTCATCACCTGGCGCGACGGCGAACATGAGTTCAAGACACGCGGTCTGGATCGAGACCAGGTTGCCGCAGCGATCAAGGCGACCGCAAAGATGTTAAACATCATTTACGAACAGGAGCAATAATATGCATACGTCATTTGATCCTAGTACACCGGATTCTGCATCACAGTCGACCATTCAGGGTCTGCCACCTCAACCACCGCTTCTTCCTTACACTATCAGCGAAGAGCGGAAACAGGAATTCCTGAAACATGAGCGAAAAGATGCCATCATGATGTGCCTTGGCTGTTTCGGAGTCTGTGCCGTAGTGATTTTTCTCATCTGGCTAGTCACATTCAAGTTGGGATATATCGTCTATGGTGGCATAACGATTCTGGTGATTGCCGGTTTGCTCTCGCCAATCTTTGGAATCGTTAACCTCGTTACTACGAATGTTGCGATTTCGAAAGGTGATTACGAATTCTACGAAGGTGTCGTTGCTTTTCAGAACGAGAAAGGTTATCGGGTATATAGTCTTTCTGCAGACAATCTTCATTTCATCGATGATGTGAAGACCCTCGGCGAAGTGGCGCCCGGAGGCAAAGTTGTTGTGGCAAAACTTCACAATGATTATTCGCTCATGCACCATGAGAACCAGTGATTGTTCAACCAATGACGCGGATCCCTCCGAATCTACGAATGCCTAGGACCTGACACGAGTGTTCTCCGAAGAGTGCGTTCATCCGATTCATATACTTATCTAGAAGTGAGGTAGGTACGAAAGCTTGTATGGTTCCGGCAAAACCACCTCCATGCACGCGACATACGCCGCCAAGTCCTTCTTGATTCAAGAAATCTTCACTGACGCGCAGGGCCAAAGATAATCCTTGATGCGCGACATCTGAAGAGGGATAGACATTCTGAAGGTATTTATAGGATGAATTACCGGAGGCATCTACCAGTGTAAGGAAGGCCTCCATATCCTGATTTCGAATGGCTTCTGCTTCCCGTCCGACACGTTCATTCTCCGATATGAAATGAAGCGCTCGAAGAACTGCTCGGTCTCCGGCCAATTTGCGAAGCGGAGTTAGTTGCTCGTAGATCTCTTCGGTCTGTACATCCAGCAGGTCCGCCTTGCCGAAGTAGGAGGCGACTTGACGCATCTCATTGGGGATGGCGGCATATTCAGCAGTCAGATCGGCATGTGAGCCGTGTGTATCGGTGATACATAGCGCATATCCATGTGCTTCCATCTGGAGATCCAGTTCTTCGACTGTTGGAAGTGATGGATTTCGGAAAGAGACATGTACCAGATTTCCGTAAGCACATGCAATCTGGTCCATAAGACCGCAGGGCTTACCGAAATAGTTGTTCTCGGCATACTGAGCAATCCTGGCAATGGTGATCGGATCGATGCGCATATCGTGATATAGACCGGATAGTATTGTTCCGATCAATACTTCGAAGGTGGCAGAAGAAGAAAGTCCCGATCCGCCGAGTACATCGCTGGTGATATAAGCTTGAAAACCGCCAATCAGATACCCTTCCTGCTGGAATTGATGCAGGATCCCACGAATCAATGAAGCAGTGGTTCCGATTTCTGATGTATGGATAGATAGATCATCCAGCGCGACGGTGATTTCACCATATCCTTCTGAAAGAATAGTCACCACAGGCTCGTCTGTTGCGGATACGACAGCGATGGCGTCCAGGGTGATTGCTGCTGCGATGATCTCTCCTCTTTGGTGATCAGTGTGATTCCCGCCGATCTCTGTCCGGCCCGGCGCTGAGAAAATCGAGATGTCCTGTTCACCGAATCGATCCTGAAAACGTTGAACTGCATGGATATATCGGGATCTCTGCGCGATCACATCAGCTGGATCTGCGTAGAGGCTGGCAAGTCTTTCATCTTCCAGACCAAGTTGAAAATGTTGAATGATTTCTCTCCCGAACATCGACCGCTCCTCGCCATGTTATTCTTTTTCTTATTATAGTAAGCGGGTCAAATGAGGTACATAAATTCATAGAAATTTAAAATAGTTTGTCAAAAATGCTAGTATTATCAGCAATTTCGAGCTGTGTTTTTGTGTAAATACTTGAAATCGCTGTATATCCTTGTATAATGAAATAGGATGTTGATTTAACATTGGGTTGCTATACGCAAGAATTTTGGGATGAGAGGTGATTGGTTTGGCTGGGTTTATGGACTTTATCGCAAACAAGATTGATGGTAAATTCGGTGCTCCGACAGTAGAGTTGGCCACGTCTGGTGCACCCCTTAGCGGTATGGTTGGACGTCAGGCAGATTCCAAAGACAGAAGAGTTGTTGAGAAAGCGGACTTGAGGAGTGATTCGATTGCCCAGCAGCAGAGAGAACGTGCTGCAGCGGCGAAGGCTCAGATTGAAGCGCGCAAGGCAATGGAAGAATCTCGTAAAGCACGAGAAGCTTCACGTCAGAGCATGAATGATAAGAATTCTACACAGAATTCAAATGCAAGACAGGATATCTCGAAGACAAGTCCGAAGCCGAATGGAACTGTAAGAGGTTTCAATATCCCAGAGAATCTGACACCTGCTTCGAATTCACAGTCGTCTGGTCGTCCGGGCTCAATGGTACGTAATAACGAGAATTCTGAGAGTGCAGAGATCAACGCAAGAAGAAATATGAGTCGCAATAAGTCACCGATTGCTGTTGCGGCAGAGCGTGCAGAACTCGAGTTCAATGCAGCGAAGAATCGTGAGAGCCGTGCTGTGCAGGAAGCAGTTGATGCAGCAGCTAGGGCAGAAGAGGCAAGACAGGCAGTAATCAAGTCAGAAGAGATGCGAGTTGCTGCAGAGAAAGCCGATGAAGAAGCAGGCGTAGCTGCGAAGGCTGCAGAAGATGAATATAATGCAGCAGTAGAAGCCGCAAAGGAAGCACAGGCTGCAGCAAATGAGGCGGAGCAGGTTGCTCGTGCGGCTATGAAGAAAGCAAACGAAGCGATTCGTTTCGCTTCTCAGAAGAAGACCGAGCAGGATGCGAAATATTCCACCAAGCGTGCAAGAGAAGATGCGAAGAATGCGGCGATTGAATCTGAGCAGGAAGCGAAGAACGCAGCGACTCAGGCTGAGCAGCTTGTGAAGTCTACCGAGAAGAAGGCAGAAGAAGCGAAAGTCGCTACAAGAAGAGCAGAAGAACTCTTCAATACAGCGAATAAGAAGAAGATTGACGAAGACAATCGAATTGCTGCAGAGAAAGCGGAAGAAGCTGCGAGAATTTCTGCTGCAAAGGCGAAAGAGAAGGCTGAGGCTGCTGCAAGAAGAGCAGAAGAAGCGATGGCTGCTGCACGTGCTGCGGAAGAAGAAGCGAAAGCTGCAATGGCTGCTGCGGAAGAAGAAGCTCGCAAGGCCGCTGAATATGCAAGTGCAAAGAATACAAGCATCAACGCTGAAGCAGATTCTTCTACAGAAGATACAGTAGAGTCTTTATTCGAGAAGACTCCGTTGGAAGAAGTTGCAGATGCTGCAAAGAAGGCAGAAGATACCGTTGTCGAAGTCGTAGATGACGAAGACGAAGATGTTGCCATCGTAGCAAGTGCGAACGATTAAGTTCTTCTACCAGATACAGACGAAAGAATAGAAGAAGCTGTCAAATGACAGCTTCTTTTCATTGGTTAATTATGGAATTAAAGGCGGGATAACCTGGCTGATGACTTAACGTCGATTGCACTTCTTCTCTTTCTTATCGATATACATGATCTTGTCCGCTTTGTTCATGCATTCCATTAAGGTATCCCACTCTGTGACCTCACAAGTACCTACGCTGGCGCTGAGCTTGTATTCGGCAGTACTTGCATTGTTCGCATTCTCGATTGCTTTGCGGAAACTACGGATGAAGTGACCGATACGGGCCGGTGTGTCGAGGATCAGCACGGCTTCGAACTCGTCACCGCCCATTCTTGCCGCAATCTCACCTGGCTTAAGGACCGACTGTAGACAGTTCGCGATACCTTTCAACGCATCGTCGCCGGCTGCATGACCAAGATTATCGTTGATCCATTTCAGTCCATCCATATCGATGCTGGCCACGGCGATACTGTGATTTTGAGTGACACCCTTATGGAAGTATCCGGTAATATTCTTCTCGAAACCACGACGGTTGAAGAGACCGGTCAGTGCATCTTTGACATACAGGTCCATGATGCTGGATGCTTGGTTGAACTTCTCAAAGAGGATCAGACGGTTATGTGTCTGACCTAATAAATACATCAGGAATTCCAGTTTCTCATTGATAAAACCCTTCGCATCCGGATCCAATACGAAAGCACCATAACCGAAAACTTCACTCTTATAGTGGATGGGGAGGAAGATTCGAACGCGCGGTTCGCTACTCTCCAGACTAGCCGGAATCAGTTCAGAATATGGGAATTCAATTTGAGGCATCCTACTTTCTGAAGGGGTGCAGTATCCGCAGAGTGTGCGCATCTCTTCACCATTTCGAATCAGGAAACTCTCTTTGAAGATATTCAGTTCTTGAAGTGTACTCATGGCCACACGTGTCGAATCGTCCGCCTGGAAAACATCTTCGAAATCAGAACTCATCAGGATAAATGAACGGGTGCGGTCGTAGAAGGCCTCATGTAAATTGCCATTGTCCTGTAAGGCTTGCTTATTATCGACCTCCGGTGAAATATCTTCCGTACTTGCACGAGGTACGAGCTGACCTGGTACGGTAACTGAAGTATTTTTCCCAAGGGATGACCTATCGTGGGAGAGCTTCTCCAGAGAATCCATGGCAGCAATCGCCAGAGAATCTGCGCGAATCTCTGTGGTGGTTAGGGAAGGCTCATGTACAGCTGCTGAAGTGATGTTATCGAAACCTGTGATCCATGTATCTTTCGGAATCTGGTAACCACGCATGATCAGTTCATCCATCAGTGCGATGGCCATATAGTCATTGGAGCAGATGATCGCATGCGGAAGCGTACCGTCGTCCTTAATGAAGAAATCTGCGGTTTCAGGTCCTTGATTGATCCAGTAGTTACCGTGGAAGATCATGCTATCGTGAACAGGATGACCGGCCTCGGTCATTGCATCTTGGAACCCCAGAAGACGGTCGAAAGAATCCTTCAGATCCGGAATGCCGGTTACAAATCCAATATCACCGGTGTCGCATTTTGACAGCACGAACTTGGTGATATCATACATACAGCGACGGTTATCCGGAACTATACAGTAGAGTCCTTCTTCTTCCGAACGAATGTTGACGACCGGAATAGCGAGCGAACTCAACACATCAAGAAGATCCTTATTCATGCCGGCGTGATGCAAGGTATCTGCACAGACAATGACACCATCGTATTGGTCGTAGTTTGGGAGATATAGCACACTCTTCAAGCCGGATAAGAAGAGCGGGTTCATGTTCGGAACAGAACAGTTACCGAAGATATCGATCTGGTGACCGCGTTCAATTGCACATTTCTGCAGTGTCTGGATTATTCCTGTAGAATAGTCGCGGTACATATCACCGATAAATGCACATATTCTCATGAATCAAACTCCTTATCTATAAGCTTCAGCATTCAGTATAAGAAAATAGTAACACAGCACGGTTTGAGGCTCAATATAGTAAGAAGTGAAGAATTCAAGAAGAAATCGTAAACAAAAGCACGCAATCGAATTTAATAAGAATACTTTGATGGGTGAAACGTATGCACGAAGAAGGGGTATAATAGAATGCAGGCACGACTTCATCGGCGCTGACAATAATCTCACAAGATAGATGGTGCAAACGAATGAGTTTTAAGGAGAGCTTCGAGAAATTCAAGTACGAGAACCTTCGTCGAATGACGAAGGAAGAGATTGCTGTGAAGAATGAACCGCCGAAGCTCACTACGCTGGAGGAAGTGGGCAATGCCATCGCTCACGGTGTAGGTGCGGGTCTATCCATTGCAGGATTTATTCTCCTGCTTCTGAAGTCTGATACCGGCATGAAGGTCCTTGCCTCTTGCTTCTACGGCATCTGCCTGATCCTTCTGTTCACCATGAGTTGCCTCTACCACTCTTGGAAAAGCGGCCTCTTCGTGAAGCGTCTCTGGAGAAGGTTCGACTACTCGTCTATTTATCTACTCATCGGCGGTACTTTTGCCCCGTTATGTCTTGTATATTGGGGCGATACCAAGGGCATCGTGATGTTCTGTATTCAGTGGGGCATTATCATTCTTGGAATTACTATCATCGCAATTTTTGGTCCGGCCCGTGTGATGCCGCTTCACATCACGCTTTATTTTCTCATAGGATGGAGCGGACTCCTATTTATACCCAGCATGTACCATAGCGCAAGGTGGCTGTTCATCGCGATTCTGAGCGGTGGCGTATTCTACACGGCCGGCATGATTCCTTTCGCCAAAGATAACAACGGCATGCATTTCATCTGGCATATCTGTGTGCTTCTGGGCGCCGCTGCACACTGGTTCGGCATCTATTTATTCGTATATTGATCTGGCAAAAGCACTCGGAAACTTGCCGTGAAGTGCTCGAAAAGTGTTCAAAAAGGGCTTGGAAAGTAGATCGGAAGCTACTGAACGGGACATTAATGGGACAATCCCATTGCTATACTTCATACTGTCTACAGGCATTTCTGCCTGGGAAAGACGCTGAATCTGCTTAAGAATCGGTATGGAAGACATACCGGAGGCGAACGAGGAGGACAGTATGGAACTCTATATTCTGATTATTTCGGTAGTGGTGTTGGTGTTTGCAATCATTGGTGCAATACTGGCGTTACGTACATATGCGGCAGTTCATATCGTGGCGGGGCGTCCGACAGAAGATTCTTCGCGAATGCAGGAGAATATCGGCCGGATTATCGACCAGCGTATCTCTTCTATGGAGGAGAATCTAACACGGGTGGAGAATGAGCAGCAGGAGACCACTCGAAAGCATAACGACCAGCTCAATGAATATAGCAATCGTCTGAATGTGCAGAAGATTGACGCAATGAATGCGGGCATTACCTCTATCCTGAAGACGGAGAATACGAATGTGGTCAACGTACTGAAGACAGAGAATGCCGCGGTCGCTGCCATTCTGAAGGCGGATAAGGAGAGGAACTCAGCGCTTCTTGAAGGGAACACGAAGATTCTGTCCGAGGGGATGACGAATCTGAATCAGACCATGGAGACTCGCTTGACGAAGCTTACCGAGACACTGACGGATAATTTTACCAAGATGCGCGTAGAGAATAACCAGCAGATCGAGAAGATCCGTGAGACGGTGAATGAGAAGCTGGATAAGACACTGAACGAACAATTCGATAAGAGCTTCAAGGGAGTACTGACTCAAATGAGCGAACTGCAGAAGACGATGGGCGAACTCAAGGGAATCTCTCATCAGGTCGGTAGTCTAGAGAAGACGTTAAATGGCGTGAAGACGCGAGGTATCATGGGAGAGGTACAGTTGAAGCAAATCATTGCGGATGTACTGACGCCTCAGCAGTACGATGTGGAAGTCCCCACCAAGCCGGACTCCAGTGAGCACGTGGAAATTGCCATCCGTATGCCCTTACGAGACGGGCAGGGATTCGTGTATCTTCCAATCGACTCCAAGTGCCATCTGGACCGCTATGAAACATTGTTACAGGCATACGATACGGGGGACAAAGATGCCATCTCCCATGCGAAGAGTGAATTCATCAAGGCCATCCGCGAGGATGCCAGAACGATTGCCGAGAAGTATATCAGTGTCCCGGACACAACGCCTTACGCCATTCTGTTTGTGCCTTTCGAGGGGATGTATTCCGAGATCGTGAACCTGGATTTGCTTGAAGAATTGAACCAGCTCCACATTACTGTCGCAGGTCCATATACACTCATGGCCATTCTCAGTACAGTGACGAATTATTTCCAGGCTCTGGCAATCGAGAAGAAGTCTCATGAGATCGAGCGCACACTCGGCGCAGTCAAGAAGGAATTCGGGAAGTACGAAGAAGCCCTGGTTAATGTCAGAAAGAGCCTTGAAACAGCCACCACTAAGCTTGACAACCTTCAGACGACACGCACCAATGCTGTCAACCGTGCCCTTCGTAGTATCACGGAGCTAGACGAAGGACTATATCTCCCAGATGGAGAACAGTAGTACATCACATAACAAGAAGAACTGTGGAGGAAAAACTATTGTCCGTGAAATGATAGAGAGAGTTGATCCAAAAGAAATGTGAACCATAAGCAACGAAAAAAATAGTAGAAATGTTACTTTATCTATGGTAGAATAACTCATGTCGCTTCGATAGAAGCAAATGACTTCGGCATGGAGAAGTACCCAAGAGGCCGAAGGGGAGGCTTTGCTAAAGCTTTAGGTGGGTTAACGCCCGCGCGAGGGTTCGACTCCCTCCTTCTCCGCCATTGTTCAAAATTTGGAAAAGCCCGTAAGCACTGCGTTTGCGGGTTTTCCTTTTCCCTAAATTTCCTCAAAAAACCTGTTTTGACGACAAGTTTGACGACAATTGAGAGTGAAAACCATTGATTTTACTGTACTCAATAGACGTATTATATTTGTAAACTCTCAGGTTGATGAGTCGGGATTTAGGATACCCTGTTAATATAATCTTGCATCTTAGCAGCAGAAGATTGCCTCATAGACTTGGTTACGTGACCATATACATCAAGCGTGAAACTCGCCGTAGAATGGCCTAAATTGCCCTGTATTGTCTTGATATCATCTCCGCTCTCGATAGCCGCTACCGCATAGGTATGACGCAAATCATGGAACCTTTTGTTCTCCAATCCAAGCTCCTTAACAATTCGCTTGTAATTGTTGTAGACGGTTGAGTGACAAAGATGACCGCCAAGCTCGTTGGTAAATACCAGTCCCATCGCGTTATTCCAGGCGGAACCGGCCGCTAAAGCGCATGATTCCTGCCATTCCTTTTGCCTCTTCAGCATATCAATAACTGAATCAGCTAGTGCGATAGATCTCGATCTACCATTCTTCGTGCAATCTAGAACGTATTCGGCACCCTTGTGATGTGTTGTTCGTTTCAATTGTTTGCATATGGTAATGCAATTATTCTCGAAGTCAACGTACTTCCACGTAAGGCCGAGTACTTCGCCCTGTCTTAATCCGGAGAACAATGTCAGGTAATAGACATTCTCATACTTGTGTCCTTTGATTGCGTGTAGAAAACTTTGGATATCATCGAATTCCAACGGCTCAATCTCCGGACGTCTTGTTCTTGGAAGAGTGCACTTCTTGCTGGGATTGCTTCTAATCCCATCAATTAGATAAGCTTGTTCAAGAGATCTGTGAACGACACCGTGAATATTCTTAACTGTCTTACCGGAAAGTCCGCAATCCATCAGAAGGTGATTGTAGAATCTCTGGATTTGTGTGGTCTTCAATTCTTTAATCTTCACACCGCCAAGAGCAGGCTTGATGTAGTTGTTTACTATACCGAGGTAAGAATCATATGTGAACGACTTAACTGCGTTCTTAACATAATATTCCAGCCAGACATCCAGCCATTCCGAGAACTTGTAGATTGATTCTTCAACGTACGAGCCCTCGTCAATCTCATCTTGAATGTGAGTTAA
>JAGHVD010000063.1 GCA_018064475.1 Candidatus Scatonaster coprocaballi | reverse complement strand
ACATTTTCAGGAATTGGCCGGTCGCTACGACGCCGGCGATCATGCTCAACATATCTCGTACGCTCATCACATCGACAGGCATCTCAAGATGCAGATCCGCAATATAGTTGCCGTTGTCCGTCACAAACAGCTCACCCTTGCGCATACGCATAACAGGATTGAAGCCACACATACTTAATTGAGCAAATGTAACCTGGTACCCATAAGGGACGACTTCTACCGGAAGCGGGACCGCGCCGAGCTGATTCACATACTTACTATCATCTAGGATCCAGACGACTTCTTTGGCCAGGGACGCAACAATTTTCTCACGTAACAGCGTACCGCCACCGCCCTTGGTCGCATTGAAATTCCGGTCGATCTCGTCAACACCATCGATGAACAAATCAATACCGCTAACATCATTAATATCTACAACGGTGATACCCATTTTACGCGCAAGCGCCTCTGTATCGTTAGACGTAGCCACTACACAAATCTTCAGGCCTTGTTTCACCATCGAGCCAATGCGATCAATCAGGAATCTCGTTGTCGTACCGGAGCCAATACCAAGCGTCATCCCGCTTCGGAGAAACTTCGCAGCATGATCGGCAGCCATCTTCTTCAACGAATCTGTATATTCAAATGTGCTAAATTCTTTCGTCTCGCCCATCTTCTTGAAGCCATCCTCTCTTTAACGTTTCGTTCTCCTCTCCGAACGACGATTCGCTCGGTCCCCAATGAGTAAATACGACTCGTTGCATGTCCCAACACGCAAGGAGTGTGATGTCTATTCATGTGTTTTATCAAGTTGTCGAGAATGATACCTTCTTCCGCTTCCACACGAAGCCGAAGGAGTATCTACATTTGTTTGGACTTTCATTCTACAATAGAATTCATCGCAAAGGTAGTATATAAACAAACATTTGACGTCTGCAGAAGCACTTTTCACAATAAATTCATAATTATCTTCGTTGTCTTCGAAGTGTTCTTCCCGTCTGATTGGCGCGGAAAAAGAAAGAACAGATCGTTGCAAGCCGGTCTGTTCTTTGTTGGAAGCCATTTGATTGGAGGTGCTAACTCCCAACGAGGTGTTCTATGAAAACGAGTAGCATGAGTTCTTTACTGTCTTCATTATCACATGATTCACGCAATGGATAAACGGTTCAACTTCTGAATTGTATACTTCTATTTCGCTTTCCCCTTCACCTTACCCATTTAATGCATAAGAAAAGAGTGCCTCTTCGTGGCCACGCCACATCGGAGACACTCTCTAAATAGCAAACAAATTATGATTAGGCTTTCTTCTTAATCACGCCCGCATCCTCAAGCCACGGCCAAGCAACCGATGCTGCAACAGCAATCATGCCAATCAAGATAAAGACATAACCAACACTTCTGCCAGCGTCAAAACCAACTGCCTTCAGATCGCGTACAGCTTCACCGGCTTTGATCAAATCGATGAGTCCCCACAAGAGACACCATCCAGACACAGAAGAGAAAATTACCTTATTCTTCAGAATCACACAAGCTGCCAAGACAAGAATACCGATCAACTGCAAAGCACCACGTACTGTGTCGAAAGAATTCGCAGAAGATGATACCTTTCCAGCCCAAGAAGTAATTGAAGCTGAAAAAATAGGACAGAACAGGCCAATCAACCAAATCAAGCAGGCTGCGAAAGGAAGGATTACCTTCGGATCCTTAATGTCAATTGTCTTGAGATTATTTGTGAAATCACTAACCAACTTGCTCGGATCAAATCCATTAACCGCCGCCTGTGGCTGTACCTGCTGTGGAACCTGCTGTGGAACCTGTTGTGGAACCTGCTGAGCGACCGGTGTACCGCATGCTAAGCAGAAGTTTTGGCCTTCCTGAATCGGCTGGCCGCAATTACTACAATTCATAATGATATCCTCCATCATTTTTTTATTATTATAATCCACTTGTTCATAGTTTCTCAACATTTTTATAAGAAAATATTAAAAACTTATTTCCGTTTCGTCGCGTACGAAGTCGCCCGTTTTTGCGCTTCAAAAACATAATAGCCATTTTCCTCGTAGATTCTCACACCACCAAAAATTGATATTAATTTGTTCTTATACCAATCTTTGCGCTTGGTGACCATGAACATCTTCCCGCCAATCTTCAAGCGGTTAAAGCCTTTCTCTATAAAAGTCTTTGCCACTTTGAAATCAGTGTGGTAGGGGGGATTGCTAAGGATCAGATCGAAATCACTACCGGGAACCTGTGAAAGGCCATCGCCTACTACACAGATTGCACCCTCATAGCCATTATTGTTCAAATTCTTCGACGCAACACGAACAGCGGTCGGATCAATATCCGTCAGCACCAGATTGGAAGGTTGAACACCGCTTGCCGCGGCCGCCAACGAGACAATGCCGCAGCCACAACCGAGGTCAAGGACTTTGTCATCGGCATGAAACTCCACAAACTTCAGCATCGCAAGTGTTCCCTTGTCTGCTTCTTTGGGAGAAAACAAAGAGGATTCTGTCTCGATCCGGATTTCCCGATTGGCGTAAAGAAAAGTATACATGAGGCGTTTACACTACTGTGGTGACTTTGTCCAGAAGATATACATCTAGAATCACAATTCCAATACACACAAGCAATGTAGCAGAAGCAAACACGATGCCATACGTGCCGAAGCTACGTCCCACATGATGCGGCTTCCGACAGGATACTACACCCACTATGGAGAGGATCAGCGCAAGTGCTGCGCAGCCAAGTACAACCCCTTCCCATACAAGTGTATTGTGAATCGACAACTGGTTGAGAATATAAGGGATAGCCGGAATCAAGCATGCAATCGCACTCAATACCGCAAAGAGAAATCCCAACATACAGCTTATGCTCAATACATACTGCGGCTTATGTGCTTCTGAAGTGAGACGTTCAGCATGGTAATCTTGCGTTTTGGATGGTTCATCCATCGAATCCCCAATCTGCAAAACTGGTTCCACCACCTGCTCAGAAACCACTGTACTCTGCTTCAGATCGTTCTCCAGTTTCGCCATCGCGTCGTTCTCTTTCATTGAATCCAGATTCTCATTCCGTTCCATCGCAGTCATATCTCTCAATCCTTCTCTTCATCATCTGTACAGAAAATCGAACACATTATAGCACCGATTCTCATATCTTGCATCGTCATTCTTGTGATATCGTTCTGCACATTTATAAATACTTGCCACTTATATAGGTTACATAGTATTATATGTCCGTTATGCGTGAGTAAAAATGTGAGGTTGAAGCTATGTCAAATAACGAAACAAACAACCCAGAGAGTTTGCAGCGTCAGCTGAATCCGATGCACGTATGGGCCATTGCCTTTGGTTGTATCATCGGATGGGGTTCTTTTATCAATCCAGGAAAGAAATTCCTGCCAAATTCCGGTGTGGCAGGCACCGCCATCGCAATGGTACTCGGTGCGCTCGTCATGGTCATCATCGCGTTCAGTTACGCATATATGGTCCCGAAGTTTCCGAAAGCAGGCGGTGAATTCACCTTTACTAAGATGTGTTTCGGTAAACTCCCAGCCTATATCTGCGGATGGTTCTTGGTGGCCGCATACCTCACAAACGTTCCGATGAACTCCACCGCCATCGGTCTCATTGTAGACGGTTTGGACGGTGCAGCCGACATCCTGAAATTCGGTTGGCATTATAAGATTGCAGGCTTTGATGTATGGATGGGTGAGACATTCTTCGCCTGCTTCATCTTGATCCTCTTTGGTGTTCTAAACATCATCGGCGTCAAGAAAGCCGGCTTCATTCAGACCATTCTGGCTTCTTTGTTGGCCATCTGTGCTTTTACACTATGTATCTCCGCGATCATTTCAGCCAAAGCCAAGGGCATCAACATGGAACCGATCTGGGGCTTTGACAAAGCTGCTGCCATAGAAGCCAATGCGACGACCGCCAATATCAGCCAATACGCCCATAGCGGGACAGCGGGTATTTTCTCCGCGATTCTTGCCACCTTCGCCATCGCACCTTGGGCATTCGTAGGCTTTGACACGATTCCTCAGGCAGCGGAAGAATTCAACTTCTCTTATAAGAAAGTCATGTTCATCATGGTGATCGCCATCACCTTTGGTTGTTTCGTATACACATCCAATAATACTGTTGCAGCAGTCGCGCTGGAGAACTGGCCGGACCGTGTAATGGCCGGTGACTGGGTACTCCTCATTGCAGCAGAAGAACTACTTGGCATATTCGGTAAAGTATTGATCGGTGTCGGTGTTTCCTGCGCGGTACTCTCCGGCATCATGGGATTCTACCTCGCCTCTTCCCGACTCATGTATTCCATGAGCCGTGATGGCTATCTTCCGAAGTTTTTCGGCAGAATTGACGAGAAGCACAAGACACCGAAGAATGCCATGATTTTCTGCATCCTCATCTCCCTTTCCGGACCGATCCTCGGTCGTGAGGCGCTAGGTTGGTTCGTAGACATGTCTGCCATCGGCGCTTCCATCGGATATGGATTTACCTGCTTGGCTACATTGCACACTTTGAGAAAAGACGGCGATGGCACACTACTTCTCAAGATCATGGCCACCATGGGTGCGATCTTCTCCGTCTGCTTCATGATTCTGCAACTGGTACCGATTCCGGGACTGGAGGGCGTTCACTTCGTAGACGAGTCGTATATGCTTCTTCTGGTATGGATCGTTCTGGGTGCGATCTTCTATGTATCCCAGCGCAAGAAATTCGCCTGATCAGCGATCATTCTCGGCGTAATATTGCTCAATAGCCGGTCTACAGATATCGAAATATCGCTTAAGATTCGGGTCGAACTGTGAACCGAATGATTCTTGCATGATCTGATTGGCCTGCTCAAAAGACATGGGCTCTTTGTAGCACCGGCGACTGACCAATGCATCGTACACATCTGCAACCGCCATGATTCGAGCTTCCAACGGAATTTCTTCCCCGGAAAGATGATCCGGATAACCACGTCCGTCCCAACGTTCGTGATGATGTCGTGCGATATTCTTCGAAATGCGGAGCACATCCATATTCTCGATTCCGTCCAGAACGGTCTGAATCATCTGCTCGCCCTTCACCGCATGCGTCTTCATCTGTTCATATTCTTCATCGGTAAGTTTTCCCGGTTTACGAAGGATCTGATCGTCCACAGATAGTTTTCCAAGATCATGTAGCGTGGCTGTAGTCTGAAAATGAT
>JAGHVD010000035.1 GCA_018064475.1 Candidatus Scatonaster coprocaballi | reverse complement strand
AACTGGTTCGCTGTCAATGCCTGTGCAACACCGTTGATGCTATAGGTCTTGCTTGCTTCCAAGCTTACCTTGACATCTGTCTTCTTGGTGTTCGCAAAGGTCATAGAAGTAACGGTTGCATCGCCCTTCTTAATGGTCTTTGTCGCGGTCAGGTCACCAGTTGTTGCATCCTGCGTAACAGTGACGACTACTGTGTAGGCTGTGTCATCGTATGTAATAGAAGTATCGGTACCCTTTACTTCCTTTACGGTATAGGTATACTCTCCTGGCTGACTGAAACTCAGGTCTTCGAATGTAACAACTCCGTTTGCACCATTGCTCTTGGTCTGCGTCGGATTCTGTTCTCCGGACTTCGTCAGTGTGAATGAGAACTCACCACCCACCAAAGTCTGTGCAACGCCATTGACACTATAGGTCTTGTTCGCATCCAGACTTACTTTGACATCATTATCCTTCTTGTTCGTAAAGGTCATAGCATCAACTGCTGTAGAATCCTTCTTAATGGTCGTTGTCGCTGTCAGGATGCCGGTTGTTGCATCTTTAGCCACAACAATCTCAACATCGTACTTCGTTGTGTCATATGTAATGTCCGCATCGTTACCCTTCACCTCTTCGACGGTGTACTTGTACGTTCCAGGCTTGTCGAAAGATAGTTTACCGAAGGTCACAGCGCCATTTGCTGTATTGTATGCTGTTCCCTTGTCTACAGGGTTCGAAGAATCTGTTACATCTGTCAGCTTGAAGGAGAACTGTTTCGCTGTCATGCTGATCTTCTGACCATTTCGGGTCAACGTCTTCGTTGCTTCAAGTGTTACATCTACCGGCTTGTAAGCATAGGTATTCGTGAAGTCTACCGTTGTTGTGGTATCCTTCGCTACTGCACATGTTGCAACAGAACCGGTTGTCGAGTTTCCAGTGTTTACCTTGTACGTTGTCGTTACTGTTACACCATTGATACCCATCGTTATCTCAGCGATCGTATAGTCACCTGGTGCGATATCTTCGAGTGTCAGCACGCCAGATGTGAAGTCATCCATTGTGAATGCCTTCTGGCTGTTTGGTTCACTTGCATACTCTGGTCCCGTGACAGTGAACACGATCGTATTCTTCACGTCATCCCAACTACATACACCTGCTACTGTTTTCGTGATTTTCAGATTGCCCTTATCCGGTGCCTTCGTATTTGCGAATGTCATCGCATCTACACTGGAACCACCGGCCTTCGTAATAGTCTTGGTTGCAGTCAGTTCACCAGTTGTTGCGTTCTTCGTAACGTTAACCACTACTGTGTAGACCGTCTCATCGTATGTAATAGAAGTATCAGAACCCTTTACTTCTTTTACGGTGTAGGTGTACTCGCCAACTGTATCGAAGCTCAGATCGTCAAATGTAACGACTCCGTTCGCATCATTGCTCTTGGTCTGCGTCGGATTCTGATCACCGGACTTGGTCAGTGTGAATGAGAACTCACCACCAGCCAGTGTCTGCGCAACACCATTGATGCTGTAGGTCTTGCTAGCTTCCAGACTTACCTTTACTTTTTTATTCAGATAAGTATAGTCATTCACAATCGTGACACTTACGGAAGAAGCATCGGTTGGATACTCGATCTTTCCATCTACTAACTCTTCAGTACCCATATAGTAGGTCGTATCTAACTCAAGGAAGATATTCGAGTTCGTTGTTGTCTCGTGGATGGTGAAAGGTCCATTGTCGCTGGCAGGAATGGTCAGCGTCTCATCGCCTTTGATTTCAAATTCATATGCACTGGACGCAATCGTTCCATTCTTGTGGAGATACTTTCCGTTCTCGTCCTGAATTGTGAACTTGTAGACCATATCGCTCATTGAAGCCGGAACATCACCCGTTACCTTCTTGGTCACCTTCAATGAATACTCTTGGTATGTATTGGTAATTGAAACAGGATATGACTGGTTTGCACTGGTCTTCGGGATGTTTACCTTCACATTCTGTTGACTTACAACCAGGTACATGCCATCAATCTGAGCAGTACTCTCATCTTCCCAAAGTGTGAAGTCTTCACCTACTGGGATGTTCTTAAGTTCTACCGTCGCAGCCGTAGAAGAAGCATGAATCGTAATCTTGCACGCATCTGTCAAGGTGTCGGAATAACCTGTTAATTCATTGGAGGCATTGAAAGTCGCGTACTGACCAGCCGCATTCTTCAACGCAAAGACAATGTCTTTCTCCGCAGAGCCACTTCCTACCATCTTCTTCGTAATGGCAAGCGAAGCGGTCTTCTTCTGTTCATAGTTATTCGTAATCTTGTATGTCGTAGGATTGTACTGATTTACCGCACACGGTTCACCCGGATACCCGCCGACTACCAATTGAGAGAATTCCCATTTATCAGAACTTGTAGCCTCTGCCCCCTTCTCTGTGAAGGTATATGTACCGACAGGGAGATCCTCAATTGTGATTGATCCATTGGAGAATTCACTCCATGCAATCTCTCTTGTGTATCCTTTCGGGCCATTCAATACGATAATCAGCTGACTCAGATCACCCAATTCAGCAGGATCTATTGTTTGCGTAGGCTGGTATATATTATTAGCGTTGTACTCTCCAAATGCCTTTGTAAGCGTCAGTTTGCCTACTACAGAATTGGAAGTATAGGTGTTCTTCAGTTCAGCAGTAGCCGCATCCGAAGAATCTGGTGTGGTTACAGTGGTAAATGTCGTACTATTATCCCTATCAAATACGTAACCATCCACATTAATAAGTTGCGTGTCTCCCGTCCACTTGCCAAGTCTCTCGGAAACTACACACTGTGTGTTCTTCGGAATTCCGTAGAACGCAATCTGGTTAGCACTTGCGTTATTCGGATCATAGGTAATGGTGAAGAATACTTCTGTACTTCCAAGCGTACCTTCTGTATCTTGGAGATAGTAGTCGCCGACTTTGACAGAGAATTCGAATTTCTTCTCCGCAAAATCGTTAAGATTTCCCTTATTATTATTCAGCAGCACACTCTTCTTTACAATCAATGCACTGTCATCAGACTCTGAATAATTATTCGTAATCGTTGCTTCTTTCGACGCATTACCATCCAACTGGATCTCCCAATCGGTTGAGCCATCCACATCGATTTCCTTTGACTCGAATTTATAACCCGGAATGCCATCAAGTTTCTCTTCCACTACATATTTGCCCGGAAGCAGATTCGTAATCGTAACAGAACCATCTTTCGCGACCTCGAAGTAGTGTTCTTTGGCGCTCATTGTGCCCGTCGTATCCTGGACATAGAAGATTCCTTGTTTCAGTGAAATCTTCGCCTTGTAGTCAGACGGGAAATTGCTCGTCGAACCACCATTAACTGTGACCAATTTCTTCAGTTTTAATTCTGCCGGTTTCTTATCGTAGTAGTTGTAGAAACCACCCAGTGAGAATGTTGCGTTGTTCACATCAACATTACTCATTGAGGAAATCAGTCCATCCGAAGAAATGTTCGATGCATCCTGGTACTGCTTGGCACTGACCACATAGCTCACTTTGCCGTTTGCACTTGTAATCAAAACATCAACAAGGATTGCACCGTTGGACTTCTGAATATTGGAATCTACGCTTGAATCCATATTGCCTTCAGAAATCACGAAGTAACGATGCATACCTACGAATGGGTCAATTACGTCTGCATCCGCTTCAATATATGGGAAAACGACCTGTCCGTTCGCGTCAACTTTCTGCGTATCGGTCAATCCATCCTGTACAGGAGTCGTATAGTCGGACTCTGTCTCAGTAATCGTAAACTCATACTGGCCTTTTTGGACGAAGATATTGCTCATCTCAGAATTAACAACTTCGCCTGCGGCTGTGCCAGCCGGCGCAAATGCTTTGTTTACCTTAAGACGCATCAGATCGCCTGTCGGTTCAGGTGTCTCATCCGGGCGGCCATGGTTAATATAGTGGAACTCACCAGATCTAATTTCTGTACGACCACCAGCAGCGATCCAACCTGCGCTGGAACCATCTACCGTGCCAACGGTATCTTCGTTTGGAGCTAAGAAAAGGCCAGCAGTGATATTGTATGAAATTTTGCTCGCGTTCGGAACGTTCCAGATGATCTTCTTACAGATAAACTCATCGACTAGTTTGTTGTGCTCAGAATCCTCACCACTATGTGTAGTATCGGACATAATGGTCTCGTTGACTTTGTCACCGTTGGTATCAACCTCAACCGCGTATTTGTTCAACAAAACATTTCCGGAATCCTTCACATTAAATACAACAACGGTACTCGGTCTCTTCTTAATCGTCACACCTTCAGTAGCGGCGATGCAATTGTTAAATCTTGCGCCTTCTTCAACATTGATATAGATTGTTGCATTCTCATACTCATCAGCGTCTAAATCAATGATGGCATTCTTATCACCCGTATACTGAGCGATTTCTTCCGAATCGAAAGCATTCTTAGCAAGGAATGCTTCTGATGTATTCTGAATACTGGAAATCATGTCGTCTACCTTCGCTTCCAAGTCTCCTTGAGAAGCTGTGCGGTAGATCAAATCAGCGTGGCATCTGCCGGGATCCGTAAAAATCTGGCCATTTGATGCAAGTTCCGATGTCGTGTCAATGACGAACTTCATGTCAGTCGGCGGGTTGGTTACGTATGTCTGACCGAAAAATGCATAAGAATCCGGATCCATATGGGCAATAACAAAGTAAGCTGGTTCTAGGCCTGCAAGGTCGACATCATCATTCCAAGGTTGATTGTTACCCTTAGGGTTGATGAAGTTCTTCGTTGCGAAAGTAGTCTCCATATGACCGACTTGGTAAATCTCATCACTGACAATACCGTACTTTGCAAGATCACCTAGTACAGTCGCGTAGTTCACAGCACTCGCTGAATCGAAATTCAAGAGGTTTCCGGCATCATATACGTTGTTGTTGTTTACTTGTCCGGTCTTCGACTTTGGAAGTTTCCGATATGCGATCGTTCCCACGATAATAGACGTTGCGAGAGCGATGCTTGTCAGTCCCAGAAGTTTCTTGTTTGAAAATCTCTTTTTCATTTTTTCCCCTTCCCTTTACCCTGATGTCATTATTCTATATTGTCGTCAAATGGGCATAGCGGCCCAATTTGTACAGTAATCTCCTTTACAGTATATAAAGCAAAACTTTACGAAACAAGCGAAACAACTAGAAATAACAGGATTTCCACACAAAATTAATCATTCTGAAACATTTGAATCAATACTAATAGAAATCATAAAACTTGCTTGTACAATTGCCGTATAAAAATATCATTTTCCTTGTTTCTTTCTCAAGAACACTTGATGCGGTCCGGCCACCCTATCTCGCAGTCTTTTGCATTTCATGTATAATTTCGCAGGACACGAAAAAGCCCGACCATTTCTGATCGGGCTTCTCGTTTACTTATTACTTAATTAGATTAAGCTTTCGCAGCGTTAGCAGCCTTAGCCATTCTGGACTTCTTTCTAGAAGCAGCATTCTTAGAGATATATCCCTTCGAAGCAGCCTTATCCAGTGCAACCTGCGCATCCTTAAGGAGCGCTGCGGAATTATCATCAGATGCGGCGATAGAAGCCGTAGCCTTCTTGACAATGGTACGCATCTCGCTCTTCTTCATCTTGTTAGCCAAAGTCTTCTTCTCAGAAACTTTCACTCTCTTGCATGCGGACTTGATATTCGGCATTTCCTTCACCTCCATCATTATTATCTTCATTCAGACACCGAGATATTTTATCATGGTTAATCATGCGGTGCAAGCGTTTTTTTGTTTTTTCTTTAATTTTTCTGGCAAAAGCACTTTCTCCCCTGATTTCAGTGCTTCTCCCGCATCAGAAATCTCCTTTCGTCGCCTCGTAAAGGCCAATACTTGTCGCGATTGGCAGATTTAAACTGTCAATTCTATGGCCATGCTCGATTCGTACCGGGCAACCGATCTTCGAGAATTCAGCCGGAAGTCCTGTGGCTTCGTTGCCCATTACCAATGAGAACGGCTTCTCAATCTTCGTCTCGTGAAGCAGTGTACTTCCGTCCAACATGAATGGATAGAAGTGGCGTGTGCCGGCCCCCTCTTTATTCACATACTCTTCCCATGAGTCGTAGTACCTGAAGTTCACGCGGCTCAATGCGCCCATGGAGGCTCGGATCACCTTCGGGTCGAAGAGATCCACCGCCGGACGGATAATGGCAATGTTCGGCACGCCGAATCCCAGCGCACTACGGATGATCGTTCCTGCATTCCCTGCATTACTTGGGTTCACCAGTACCACGTGGGAGGCCTTGCTATCCAGTTCGCAGAAATACTTTCTTACAACTGCAATCACGAAGCAGTTCTCCTTCTGAGACAGAATGGAGAAAGCCTTGTCATTGATCTCCATCGGAATCTGATTCTGCTCGCAGATGCGACAGATCTTCTCTTTCGTTTCCGATTCGTAGAAAGCACTGTGCACGAACACCTTCGTGACATGCTGTGGGCATGCATTCAGGAACTCCATGCTTACGGTCGCGCCAAGGCAATATGTCTCTAGATCTTCTTTCTTGTATCGCTTAATTCCAGCCATTTCTTATACGTCCCAATTCACCGCATCACTTGATCAGAGTCGGATCACACGATCCGCAGTTAAAATACTCTGAAGAAGCACGGCCATATCTTCACAAATCATTCTTGGATCTTCTACCACTCGTCCAAGGTAGAATAAGGTTTCGTTACATACCTTGACTGCAATCTCACGATCCAATATCGGCTTCCAGCACTTGAAACATTCACTCTCTGGGAAAAGAAGATTGACGCCGTCGTGCAGAAGAATGATCTCGTCCGGCACCGCTTTGGCCGAGGCAAGACTGGATAAAGCATGGAGCATCAGCTCTTTGCCGTGTTCGGCCGCAGCTTCATCGCCTCGATTATCACCAATCATTTCCCCTTCGATCACCATGACCACACGTTTAGGACGCTCGTTCGCACCCGTAAGTGCAATCTGCGGCTCGGCTTTCGTAGTATGGGAAGTGAAGAATTCATCCATTTCCATTATTTCTCTTTCTCCTTCTCAGAAGACGGGGCATCTGCCATATCGCCACCCAGCATTGCAATCGCACGCGGCACCGCATCTTTGCTGTTGCCCCAAGACTTATCTTTGTTACGGTAATCAAACTTCAACGTAAACCATTCTACGTCTTTGATCAACTCATCCAAGCCGTTGTTATGACTCTTGGATAGCGCAGATACAAATTCCGATGCCTGGTTCTGGTTCAGCTGGGTCGCCGCATCACGAAGCAATTCCGCCACATGAGGCAAGCAGTGGTAGGTCTTATTGGAGAATGTCTCACGGAAAGATGCATCCTCGAAATACTGCCACAGGATGACCTCTTTGTAGCGCGCCATCGTCTTATTGATCTTGTCACAGATGATACACGAGCCAAGTCGCGCATCGATCTTGTCAGCCAGCGACACCATGCGTTTTCTGTAATCCGGGTCTTTCCCCTTCAGAAGCGAACGTTTATCCGGCGCCGCGCTCTCCCACATCGGATCCGTCTCTTTCTTCACATCCTGAATATGGGTGTGAAGCATCAGTCCCATGCCGAGACGATTGATCTCGCGGCCGAACATCTTATTCAGATGATCTCCACAGAACCCCGTCTTATTCGTCAACACGCGCGTATCCGGTTCCATCAGAGACGGCCCCAGATAGTAATCCAGTGAATCCTCTTCCACCTTCGCCTTCAATGCACAGAGCGGGCAGGCACATGTGGTTGCATATGCATCGTTCACCGGTATCATGTAGATTCTCTCAATTTTCATGTCATTCCCCTTCTACCCACATTGGTCCGGCTCAAGCCGGATCATCGTGAATCAGACGTTTGGCGCGGACATCCACCGCTACCATATTGATGGAGGAGTACTCCTCGATATATCTTCCCAGTCGCTGTTGGGCATTGAGTAACACTTCCTGCGCATTGAAGCCATAGTACAGTTCCAAGTCGATGCTCAGTACAACGCCGTATACACGTTTCTCCGAAGAGAAATTCACGACATCGTGCACACCAGGGACTTTGCGAAGAATGATCTTCACCAGATCCAGCAGGGCATCGTCGGAAATTGAATAACTTCCTAAACTGGAGAAAGTCGGGCGCACGACAGTACGCTCCGTCTCCGGCACGACCGGCTGCACACCACGTTCCTTATCCCAACGCTTACGAAGTCGATTGAATGGGTCGGAAAAATAACCCGAGAACTCGTGCTTGATCTCCATGCTCGGCACCGGGATCGTATGCATACCTTCACGCATTCTCGTATTTCGAGCTTGCGCGATCTCCTCTTCCGAACTGACATCTTCGATGCGGATCAGCATCGCCGGCTGATTCAGCCAGAGATTATTACAGATCTTCTGGAGCATCGCATCTGAAGTACCCAAGATCATGAGCGTAGAGGGCAGATTCTCCGCCAGCGCACGTCGCATATTGAAAGAACGGCTCGGGTCTTCGAATAATGCCTGGCGCACAGACTCAAGTTTTGTCGGAGCTTTCTTCGCCGAGTTTCCGGCTACGATACGGCTTCCGTTGATCAGCAGACCATCGTCAATGATGTACTTGATTGAATTCTGCTTCGCAACACGAATGGCACGAGTGCTTTTACCAGTTCCGGATGGCCCGACAAAAGCAACAACAGCGATGGAAGAGAGCAGTTCACGCATCTCTTTCTCATCGCTGGTCGCTATTTCTATCTGTCTTTCTGTACGTAAGTGGGCACGTGTGTCGACGTTCTTCTCCAGACGTCGAAGCGTGGCACGAAGCTCAGGAATAAATACACCACGGCGAGAAGCGCCCTGCTTCTCCTCCGGATGATCAGAAAGTTCTTTACCTTTTTGCTTCGGCAGATCCACTTATATACTCCCTATATAATATTGTGCAATCACATACTTCGCAGGAGCAACAATTCGCGTCTCGATCCTCGTCAAGGATCGCTTCGGCCCGTCTTAGTTGTCCCAGTTATTGAATACTTCCTGCACGTCGTCGTTCTCTTCGAACTTCTCAAGCATGGTCTCCAGCTTGGTTACCGTCTCCTCATCGTCTACCTTTGACCAGTTGAGCGGAACCGGACCCAGTGTTGAGTCTGCGAAAGTATAGCCCTTCGTTTCCAACGCATCCTTCACTTCATAGTAAGCGGACGGATCTGTCAGGATCTCATAATATCCGTCTTCTGCGCTGAAATCTTCTGCACCACAGTCCAGTGCATCCATCATGACCTGTTCTTCATCATCGAATTCTTCTGAGTCGATCATGATCGTACCCTTCTCCTGGAACATGAAGGAGACGCTACCGGATACACCCATGTTTCCATCGTATTTATCGAAAATATGACGAATCTCTGCAGCAGTACGATTACGGTTGTTCGTCAGTGTACGAACCATGATGGCAATCCCTGCCGGACCATATCCCTCGTATACGATTTCTTCATACTCATCGCCTTCGCCTGCACCTGCAGCCTTCTTGATGGCGCGGTTAATGTTATCATTCGGCATATTGGAAGCTTTCGCCTTCGCAATGACGTCCTTGAGCTTCGAGTTATTCTCCGGATCAGGACCTCCAGCTTTTACGGCCACCATGATCTCTTTGGCCACTTTCGTAAATACTGCACCCTTTGCAGCATCTGATGCTTCTTTCTTTCTCTTGATATTATTCCACTTGGAATGTCCGGACATAAGGAAACCTCCACTCTAAAAATGTATATAGTATTATAGCACGCGAAATCATATGCGCAAACTCTACGCATCATTCACGTCTTCTATACTCAGAATCTTTGCAGAAAACGTATCAGATCAACGCGATTGCTGCATTCGCCAGATAACCCACTGCCGCACCGGCTGCCAGTGCAATACCGAGGTACTTCACTTTCTTACCCGTACCGATCGCAATACGAGCGATAAGGTAGACACCTGCGCAAATGGCAGCAGGCAGTATGCCGATCGACGCACAAACAACTATGGCAAACAGATCAGATGTGCGCAGTGCGCGTAGCTTCTCGCCCTTGAAATATTGCGGCAACTGCTTCGGCTTACTTGTGAATAAGATGGCAAGACCGCAGGCCACTACAGCAATCACCGCGCCAATCAAGATCTCGGTCACCCAATCGCCCAAGTAGTTTGCCAAATCGCTACGAACCGGATTCTCCGTATAAGTGGACTTGAACCCATCGAACAGGAAAGGCAATGCTCTTGCAATCAGCTGAACGAGGAAATCGATTCCCAACGCAAGTGAAAGTCGGTACATGGAAGAACCGGTATCTTTCATGATCATCATCTCGACGATGACGATGTTGATCATGATAAATAGTGCGCAAAGCTCAAGAAATACGAAGATCGTGGCCTTCGGATCTACCGGGTCCAAGAACATGTCGAGGTGCGTGGCCGCCATCAGCATATACATCAGAGCGGTCAGACTCTCAATCTTGATATAACGTGAAGAAATTGGTGTTTTACAATAACGGCATTTTCCACCAAGGCACAGCCAGCTGAAGATCGGTACCAGATCTAACGCGCCCAATTCATGACCGCACGTCATGCACATTGAGTGACCTTTGACAACTGTACGATGCTCAGGAATACGGTAGATACACACATTGGTGAAACTACCGATCACCGCACCGAACATACCTGCCATGACAATATTGATGATTGCTAATACTACATCTGGATTCATATTTTCACCCTCACTTCCACTACCAATAACAATACTTGAAAAACACCTGCTTTGCAATTGCCTTCTGTTTTTTCTCGTCCACTTTGGACTTGGGTGGGACCAGCCTATCGGGCAGCCAAGCGGCAGGGGCTGCAAAAAAGTTTGATTAAATTTACCATTTAATCAACTTTTTTTGTTATTTGATGCGAAATTTCGTAGTTTTTCTTGCAATACAAGTCTTTTGATTGTATATTTATTGGGTAAAAATTGATGTAGTTTTGGGTGCATAGTATTAGTGTGGGTTACAGTATCGTTTCAGTTTTGCTCGGACAGCAAGCAAAATTGTAATTTTTTGTTTACTCGAAATACTATACAACGCGGGCTTTTGGGTTTACACTACTAGTATCAGCGTAATATGCGAGTGGTGACTTTGTGTCCCGAATTATTCAAGCTAAGACGTGCATCAAAATGGGGAGGGTATGATGAAACGATTAGGTGATATACTTATCGACAGCGGTTTTCTGTCTCAAGCCGAACTTCAAGAAGCTTTGGAGGCTCAGCGCAATTCAACTACTAAGAAAAGACTCGGTGAAATCATTGTTGAGAAAGGTCTGCTTTCTGAACTTGATATTTTGCGAGCAATCTCGAGTCAGTATGATCTCCCTATCATTGACCTACAGCAGGTAGACATTGACCGTGAGGCAACGAAAGTCGTTACTGAGCAGTACTGCGAAGAGAACTTAATCATTCCTTTTGCCTACGATGAGGATAAGTTGGTCGTAGCCATCTATGACCCATTGAACATCTTGGTAACAGATGACCTTCGTTTCCGTACAGGCAACGAGATCGTTACACTTCTTGCGCCGAAGCAGCAGATCCTCACCGCCATCAAGATGAACTACGGTAAGGAAGCCGCCAGCAAGGCTGCGGATGACCTTGCAGCTGACCTCGACATCGAGGATATGAAGAAACTCGGTGACGAGATCACAGATGAAGTAAACAACGCCCCTGTAGTTAAGCTCGTTAACTCCATGATCGAGTTCGCTATTCGAGCAAACTCTTCAGATATTCACATCGAACCGATGGAAGATCGCGTTCGAGTTCGTATCCGTATCGATGGTGTGCTCTCTGAGATCATGAGTAACCCAGCGGCCGCTAAAGATGCTATTATTACCCGTATCAAGATTCTCTCCGGCATGAACATTGCCGAGAAGCGTATTCCTCAGGATGGTCGTGTTCAGACAATTATTAACGGTCAGCCGGTTGACATGCGTGTATCCGTCCTCCCTACGGTTCACGGTGAAAAGACGGTTATCCGTATTCTTGCTAAGAACGACTCCAACTTGAATCGTAAGTACCTTGGTATTAGCGAACACAATAACGAGATGATCGATAAGATCGTTAAGGTTCCACAGGGTGTATGCCTCATCTCCGGTCCTACTGGTTCCGGTAAGACAACTACCCTCTATACTTTGCTTTCTGAGAAAAATACTCCTGAGACGAATATCGTAACGGTTGAGGACCCTGTCGAAATTCAGATTCCAGGTATTAACCAGGTTCAGGTTAATGCCAAAGCAGGTATGACCTTCGCAAGCGGTCTTCGTTCTATCCTCCGTCAGGACCCGGATATCATCCTCGTCGGTGAGATTCGTGATGGTGAGACTGCCGAAATTGCCATGCGAGCTGCAATCACAGGTCACTTGGTTTTCAGTACAATCCATACCAATGATGCAGTTTCTTCTATTAACCGTCTGATCGATATGGGTATTGAGCCATTCATGGTTTCTACCGCTTTGATTGGTGTAGTTGCGCAGCGTCTCGTGCGTCGTATTTGCACGAACTGTCGTGAAGAGTATACCCCAGGTCCGGATGAAGTCGAGATGTTACATCTGAAGCCTGGCCAGAAGTTATATCGTGGTGCTGGCTGCTCTGAATGTAATGAGAAAGGTTATAAGGGTCGTATCGCGATTCATGAAGTCGTAATTATGACCAAGAAAATGAGAGCGTTGCTCGAACGTCGTGCTAGTGAAGACGAGATGCGTGCACTGGCTGTCTCCGAAGGAACGTTAATGCTTGCCGATTCAGCTGCTCAGTTGGTTCTGGAGGGTATCACAACTGTTGCAGAAATGAGTAAAGTAACATATTCCATTGACGGATAAGGAGGAAATAAAGTGGAAGAATTTACATTAAGTATGGACGCCATTCTCACAGAAGCTGTTCGCCGCCAGGCGTCCGATACGCATATCACGGTTGGACTCCCACCGATGATTCGTGTTCATGGTGAACTCATGCCTCTAAACTCTAACATTCTGACACAGAGCGATACTGAATATCTCTGTAAGTCAATGTTGGACAAGTCTAGACAGCAGTACCTCAACGAGCGTGGTGAGATTGACTTCTCTTACGTAGTAAAGGATTACAGCCGTTTCCGCTGTAATGTATTTAAGCAGCGTGGTAGTTACACACTTGCTGCGCGTACTATCACAACTGAGATTCCGACATGTGAGCGTCTAGGCCTTCCTGAATTGTTTAAGGAACTCGCACTGAAGCCACGTGGATTGATCCTTGTTACCGGTCCTACGGGTTCTGGTAAGTCTACAACATTGGCAGCTATGGTTGGTCACATCAACCAGAACCGTCGTTGCCACGTATTGACACTCGAAGAGCCAATCGAGTATCTGCATCGTCACGGTGAATCAATGATCAACCAGCGTGAAGTTCATGAGGATACCCTTTCTTTTGCCAATGCACTTCGTGCAGCACTCCGTGAAGACCCAGATGTTATCATGGTTGGTGAGATGCGTGACTTGGATACTATCAGTACTGCTATCACCGCTTCAGAAACTGGTCACTTGGTTCTTTCAACTCTCCATACAAGTGGCGCTGCAGATACCATTAACCGTATCATCGACGTATTCCCGCCTCATCAGCAGGATCAGATTCGTGTACAGCTCGGTACTGTACTTGTAGCCGTAATTTCCCAGACACTTCTCCCTCGTGCAGATGGTTCCGGACGTGTAGCTGCATTTGAGATTCTGGTTGCAAATGATGCTGTACGTAACCTTATTCGTGAAGGTAAGACTTATCAGATTGACAACACGATCGCTACCAACCTGAAGTCTGGAATGTGTTCTCTCGACTACTATCTGGCCGAGTTGACCAAGAAGGGCTTGATTACCCGTGAAGTTGCGATTTCCCGTTGCAAGGATGCAGATGAATATCGTCGTTATCTTGCTGCTGCAGGTACAGCGAATTCTGTTTCAAGTAGTCTATTTAGCTCGCTTGAGTACTAATAGAAAAGAAAGAAGGAGGTTAGCTTCATGCCAAATTTTAAATATGAAGTAGTCGATGCGGCTGGACGTTCTAGCAAAGGCATTATCGAAGCAGCGAATATCAACGATGCTTCTAAGATGTTACGCGCTGACGGTCGTTTTATCGCTTCACTTGAAGCAGATAGCGGTGCCAGTCTCCTGTCCATGAATATTGGCAGTCCTAAGCTGAAGACAAAAGATCTCATGATCATTACCAGACAGCTCTCTTCCCTTCTAAGTGCAGGTATCACAGTTATTCGTTCTTTGGATATGTTATACCAGCAATTGGAAAGCAAGAAAGCAAGAGCGGTAATTGGTTCTGTTTACGAGGCCATTCAATCAGGTAAGACTTTGTCTGAAGCTTTCAGAGATCAGTCCAAAGCTCTTCCGACAATTATGGTTTCCATGATTTCTGCCGGTGAAGAATCCGGTCGTTTGGATGAGGTCATGAGCCGTCTGGCTGCGCACTTTGAAAAAGAACAGAAGTTGAAGAATAAAGTAGGTGCTGCATTGGTTTACCCGATTATCCTTGCTGTAGTAACTTTCGGTATTACAGTTGGCTTGATGACATTGGTTGTACCGAGATTTGCCACAACCTTGGGTGAATTAGGTGGTGAATTGCCAGGCTTGACAAAGGCTGTCATGGCATTCAGTGACAGTATCATCGACTTCTGGTATATCTACCTTGGTGTAATTCTGGGTATCGTTGTTGCATTCCGACTCTTTATCCATTCCGAGAAAGGTAGCCTTTCTTGGTCGAAGTTCTTGCTGAAAGTTCCGATTATCGGTAAGTCTCAGAAGGCTACAGCTGCTGCTCGTTTCACAAGAACAATGGCAACGCTTCTGCGAAGCGGTATCAGCGTACTTGACTCCATGGAAATTACAAGCCATACGCTTGGTAACAAGTACTTGGAAATGCAGCTCTTTGAGTCCAGAAACGAAATCCGTAAGGGTTCTTCCGTTTCCAGATCAATTCGTGGAATCAAAGAATTCCCACCTATGATTTACGCCATGACAGCTATTGGTGAAGAGTCTGGTACATTGGATGCCATTCTTGACAAGGCTGCAGACTTCTTTGAAGATGAGGCAGATGCCGCAACTGCAAAGATGACAGCTGCTATGGAACCGCTCATGATTGTAATCATGGCTGGTGTTGTTCTCGTCATCGTTGGTGCTTGCGGTCTGCCGGTACTTACAATGTCCAAGAACATTATGTGATGATCACTCGAAAGGAGAATTATTATGGCTTTAGGAACTGGAAGCAGCAAAGAGATATCAATTGATGTCTCCAGCTCAAACATGAAAATGGTACTCGGCGGCTACAACCGCAAATCAGGAGTAGTCTCGATCGACAAGTACGGTCTTATTCCTCTCGAGTCCGACACAATCGCAGATGGCGTAATCGCAGATCAGTTTGGTGTGGTTATGGCATTAAAGAATGCTCTTGCAAAGAGCAACATTCAGGATAAGCGTGCAATCTTGACTGTAGAGGGTAGTTACCTTCACACTAGAGACTTGGAATTGCCGGCCGTCAAGGGAGATCAACTCCGTGATATGGTTCGCTACGAGATTTTGGGACAAGGCACCAATAATCGAGATATGATCGTTGAGTATATTGTCTACGACAAGGTTCTCGATGAAGAAACAAAACAACAGAAGTACAAAGTCCGCGCAACCGCAATCCCGAAAGATGTTGCGAACGACTTCCGTGAAATGATGAAGACAAGTTCTTTGGTACCGGTTGCTTTGGATGTAAACCCGAATGCAATCCGTAAGCTTTTCAGAAGCGGTACAATTAACGGAACAACAAACATCAACTCCAATACACTGCTCTTGATCGAGCTTTCTTCCAAGACGACAAATATCACTGTTTTGGACAAGGGCTTCCCGGTACTGACACGTCGACTGCAGTTTGGTCACTCCAACATTCGTCAGGTTGCTGAAACTGTAAAGAAGGTTCAGGGCAATTCCGCTAACAAGTCTTCTATTCTTACTCGTCGTCTTCAGGTTGTTAAAGGCGAGGGCATCTCGACTGTAGATGTTTCTGATATCGATGTATGGCATGAGACAGTTAAGGATGAGCCTTCTCTGAATGGTGCAGTATCCGCTTACTTTAAGAGTTTGACTGACGCAATTTCAAGAACAGCACAGTTCTCCATTTCCAAGTACCATCTTGATGCAATCAGCACATGCTTCCTCTATGGAAGTGGCGCAAGCTATCGTAAGATGGACAAAGAACTTGCTCGTCAACTCGGCACACAGGTTGAAATCTTGAATAGCCTGAATACCGTTCAGGGTCCGAAGGATTTCGAATTGCGTGACTACGTGAATGCGTGCGGCGCACTCATTCGTGAAAATTGAAAGGAGGCGAGATTATGAGTTTTGCAAAATCTAAGAATGAATTTTCCAAAAAGGATATGAACTTCTTTTCTGAGTTCAGTTCCGGTGCATCTCAGCAAATATCGTCTGTATTCCCTATCTTCCTTCTGTTCACAGTATTGATCTTGGGTATCACTTTGATTGTATGGATCGTATGTGGTGTTAAGAGCATGAAGGCTCAGGATAAGATTGATGAGATTCGTGCGGAGATGAATTCTCCTGAATATCAGGAGCGCTTGAGCCGTAAGGACAAATCTCAGGTTGAGGTTGAGGATCTGCGTGAATACCACTACGTTGTATCCAGTCTTGATACCAAAGTAGCAGATAAGTCTTCTTCATCTGTAAACACATTAGTACAGTGCAAAGATGCTCTTCCAAATGATGCATACCTGACAAAGTATCATGATGAAGATGGAATTGTTGAAATTACTGGTCAGACCCTGTTCCGTGAGTCTGCGTACAATTACGGAAAGAAATTGGATGAGACTGGACTCTTCAGTTTCGTTAAGGACGTTATCACTATTGAAGATCCTATTGAAACTGGCTACGACAAATCCTCTTTGATGTTTGCCAACGTGCAGTACCAGTTCACCTATACGTGCACATTGAAGGGACATTTCACAGTAACTCACGCTTCTTTCATCAACGGCACCACACCAACACCTCTTACTCCTGTATATTCTGAATCAAAGAAGGCAGGCGAAGAGTATAACATCGAGAAAGTTAATACTATTGTTGTTGATGGTGTGACGTACAATTTGGATACAGTCAAGATTGACGGAACTGCAGTTGATGCAGCAGATTTCAACATCATTAAATCTAACGACTGTGTGAGTGGCCGCGTTGCAAGCAATGTAAATATTGAACTCATGTACGTATCGGCTGAAGAAGATTCGAATGGAGGTGAGTCTTGATGAAAAACGCTGGTGGTAAAGATACCGTCTTATTGTTTATAGTTCTTCTCTTGGCTCTTGGCGCAGTTTGTTATCTGTGCGTAATTAAGAAGAATTTAGATAATCTGTCTGATGTAAATGCTGAACTTGAAATGGTTGAGCAAGAGAAATTCAGAAATGATGAGATTATCAAGCAGGCAGATGAACTCGATTCTCAGAAGAAAGACTTGGTCGAGAAGATTGGTGAATTGGAGCAGAAATTACTTCCTGATCTGAACACCGCTTCTATTCAGAGACAGATTTATGAGCATTTCAAGACGAAGAATATACCTTTTATTGTTAAAGTTGAAAACACAGATCTCAATTATGAGACTGTTACTCTCCCGAATGGTACTGTTTCTCCAGATCGTGTGAAGTGGTCTTCTTACAAGATTAGAGTATCTGGTACAGATGGATTCCTTCTCACGCATGATGAGGGTGATCAGATTGACGATGAAGTATTTTATAATCAACTCTTCATCCAGCCAGGAGATACGAAAACACAGAATCAGGCTGCTTTGAATTACGCGAAGAAGAGTGGTATGGACATCAAGAGTGCAAATGATATACATTCCAGTACCGTCGTCGGTTACAATGAATTTGTCGCAGCACTCAAGGAAATCGAAGATGAGAATCTAGGATATGTCAAAATTACCGATATTGAGGTCGAAGACATGGGTCAAGGTTACTGCGAATTTACAGCTGCTGTAGATGTATTTGCATATGATCTTGTTAACCGTAAATCCACACCTAATAATAGCCTCACATACATGGGCTGGGTCGGCGATAAGGATATCAAGGTTGGCGGTCTTGTCGGTCTTCCGAGCTACTTCTTCATCCATTCCGACAATTACGATGTCCCAGAGGACTCTCCGTTGTACATGTGCTACCTCTCATTCGTAAGCTATGACTTCAACGTAAATCGCCCATTTGCTGCATGGAATCACTGGTCTTATGAGTGGCAGCTCTTTGATGAACTCAAGGGTGAACTTGATACAATGCCACCGGCGACAAGATCTCTCACTGTTCGTTACCGCATGGGTATGATCTCTACTGAGGATTACAATAAGGCAATGCAGGAATACCAGAAGACAATTGCTGGTAATCAGGCACCAGAAGAAACAACACCAACAGACACTGAACGTCCATAATTGTTGTTAATCTAATTAGATGATTTGAGAGCCATCACACAAGTGATGGCTCTCTTTTTATCTATATATGAATAAAGCTTGCGTTAGATTATTCATCACAAATAATCTCATAACAAATCGTACTTCACGTTTTCTTGGAAAATGCAGATCGCTTCGTCAGGCAAGAAATGTTCCTTGTTTCTTCCGGAAAGGACCGTTTCACAACAGCATGATATTTCCCCATTTCAATTCTTCTGATTCCTCGTTCCCCAAGTTTCCGTGAAGAACCTAAGAATTAGTATCAATCACCGATTAGACATTAGTAGATACAATCAATGAAGGAGACGCATCTTGTACCACGTAGATTGGAAGTCACTTTCCCCCCCTTCATCATTAACATCCCTATTCAAAACGATCGTCAACTGGATCCATCTAATTACAAACTTCTGATATTCATTTCACGTCGCACAGAATCTTGTTTTCACAATTCTTCACAATTCGAATGAGAAGGAACGAGATCTCATGTTTGTGACGCTGCATAGAGATTATGGATATACTCAGAAGCGCAAATGCACTGATAACGGGGTTTTGGGCGCACTATCAATGCGTTACGGGTTCAATTACATATTGATTTTCAGTGGCCTGATATGTTGAATTGAGTTAGTAATTTGAACACTCAAATAGAAATTTCACAAAAATGTGAAGAAATTTGAAAATTGCTCTTGCATTTTTCAAATTGCCTGCTATAATGAAATTACAAACTCAATAAATCAATTAGGAGGAACTAATTATGAAGAAGATTCAGAAGAACAAAAAAGGTTTTACACTCGTAGAAATGGTACTCGTTATCGCTATCATCGTTATCCTGGCTGCAGTAGTATTCTTCTCTGTTGCTGACTACCTGAAGAAGGCTAGATCCGCTACATCTAAGATCGCTACACACAACAAGCAGATCGAGGATGTAACAAAGGATATCGAGAATGAGCTTGCTAAGTCCTAATAGTTTATAATCGATTTTTGTGAGGGGGGGCTGAATAAGCCCCCTCTTTTTTACGTTTTGTTAACAATTGGGTCTATGCATCACAGATCATCTGTGATAAAATGTACTTGGTTATACTTGGAGGAAATTATGAGCAGAATCTATAAGACTAAACGTGGCTTTACCTTGATTGAAATGGTTTTAGTCATTGCTATTATAGTATTGTTAGCTGCTGTTGTTGGTATTTCTGTTAAAGGGTATATCGAAAAAGGCCGTTCTGGTGAGCAACAAGTGCACAGCCAGCGTGTGGAATTCCAATCTAATAACGCAGTTAAGAATGAAAAGTTTAAGGCTCTTGGTTATTAAGGAGGGGTTTCAGATATGTTTCGTTTAACGAAAACCTCTAAGCGTGGTTTTACATTGCTTGAAACGATGTTGGCCGTAGCTCTTCTTCTGATCGTCACAATGATTGCATACGAAGGTTTCATGACAACATTGAACTATGCTGGTGATACAGCATTGGCAGATCGAGTCAGCAATCAGAATGCTGGTGTTGTTTATCAAGCAGTTGGTCAGAAAGTTAACGGTGGCGCTTACGAAGGTTCTTCAGGTTCCGGTGCTGTAATGATTAGCGGTAACGGATATGTTGGTGTTTACAAGGTTGGTGTTGTCAGTTCTTCTTCTGGTATGTCGGTATTCTCTTCGGGTTCCGAGTATACTGATGACTCCGCTTTCATCAATACTACAAATCGCCATGGTTTCTATTATACAGCTCGTGTTTGTCCTAAATGTGGCAAAGAATTAGAGTATTATGAAGAAACGAATGAAGAGGGAGATACTGTTATTATTGCTAAATGCAAGGATAAGAACTGTACATTCCCTGGCCAGCAATACAATAAGTAAGGAGGTACTGACATGAGAATTCTAAATAAAAATTCGAAGATCTCTCGTAAGGGTTTTACGCTCCTTGAGATGGTTCTCGTACTCGCAATTATGTTGATTATGTCTGTGTATCTTCTTTCCACCTTTAAGATTGTCAACTACAGCCACTTGAAGGTTTCTAAGGTCAATGATATGCATGATTATGCTTCATTAAACTTAAATGCTATTTCAAATAAGCTTTGCAATGCGACAAGTATTAGTACTGGTTCGGATATCACATGTGATGGACAATTGATTATTCTTAAAGGTTCGCCGATTTTGCCTAGTTGGAAGATGTTGTTCTCTTGGCAAACATCCTTAAAGTTTACTACTTACCCAGATAGTAGAACAGTTAAGGTTGAGATCAATTTAGTTGATCCTTCTTCTGGCACTTCATATCATGATGAGACAATTGTTTACTGTCCTGGTTGTACTGATATGGCTTCTGTTTCCGGAGCAGGCAGTGTTAATTTCTCTTATGAGGTTAAAGATTCATAATTACTCCAAGATAAAAATTGTTTTTTCTAACGTCTCACAATTTTGTGAGACGTTTTTTTATCTCAATACTTCTCTATAGATTCAAAATACTCATACATACTATCCGTATAATTCATACTCATTATTCTCTTCCCTTCTTCGACTATTCATTATAACCAAGATCTTGTACTGAATTTCTGTATCGTCAAATTTCGCTCAGAAACAGTCATATTCACGCCGATTATCCCGACACATATTCGGATATGTTTCATGTCTCTCTTATCGCGCTATGGTCAATTCATGCCTTGATTTGATAGGCACTTCATAAGAGCACTTATCGTCGAGTATTCTTTCACCACTTTCGTTTGATTATTGTTACATTCATCTATAATAGACAGGAGTTATTATTTGACTACGCACTTCTTAATTAGATCGTTCTGCATTAGTAGAGAATTGAGGAACTGCTTCACGTACTAAAGTCCTCAGAAGTGTTCTGGGAACATCTTCTATGCTTCAGCCAGGATTATATTCATTAATTTTCTAGATGGTCTTTGCGTAGGTTTTTTCGCAAATAATTAGGGGGGCTCTTTCGAGCCCCCCCTAGGAGTATCACTGAATATTCAGTTGTTAAGCTTATACATCGTATGTATACTCATAACCTTCAACTGTATAACAGCTCTTCAACGGCTTTGGCGTGTCATCCTCTTCATTCATTGAAGGACAGTAAGACAACTTAATCGGATCGCCGTTCGAATAGTGATAATTAACCGCTTCGAATCTTCCATAGAAGAATGGTCCATTCTGGAAATTAACTGTACTTGCCTCATCACCGATACCAGCCAATGAGAGATAAGCATCACAAACCTGTGCTTGGCCCATAGAAAACTCATTAGCTCCAAGTCCAACAATTAATGCAGCTGGCTTCTGACCTTCCACTGCAGTCAGATTTGTATTCGGCGGATACGGGTTCTGGAAATTGGTACTCTTACGATTATCGCAAGAAAGGATTGCAGAAATCCTACATCCTTGCGCACCCCAATTTGGAGCAGTCAAAGAAAGATCAGCGCCCTTAGCAAGTACAATAATCAACTGTGCATCATAAGAATTCGATACTTTGATCGTAAACGCATTCAATACAACATCAGCAGACATGTAGATACTTGCAGAACCCTTAGAAAGATCAATCTCCAAAGAACCATAAGTATATGTTCCTGACATCTTATATGCCTGATTTCCATCAACAACTGTATCTTTGTTATTCAATTGAGTTGGTGTGAGTGACGTACCTTTGCAATACTGTCCATATGCAGCAGATTGTTCTTCAGATGTCGGTACGTGATGTGACACAGCATTCAACAGAGCCTTGTCTGCCAAATACTTACTTGCTTTAGTTTCCATCTTCGTAGCCATGTTCTTCGCATCCGCATCTGTCACTTCATCAATAGAATTGTAGACTACTGTAGATACACTCGCAACATTAGCAGTACCGCCATTCTTAATAATGACATTTGACTGACCATCATTTGTACTAGGACGATTTGCTGTAGCATTCTTACCAACAACCCAATACTTTGTGTCACCGCCACCTGCTGTGTAGTCTTGAGATGTAAAAGAAGCGTTGTACAAATAAAGTCCATCCGCACGGATGTTAAATCCATTGGCTACAGCCGGAGAACCATTAGCATTGCGCGTTACACTCTGTGTGCTCTTGTTTCCGTTAACAGCTGTACCTAGGAAGTAGAACTCACCATGACCAGACTCAATCTGGAATCCGTTACCTTCACTCTTAACATCCATACCAGCATCAGGTCCATAGAAAATCATGTCGTTGTAGTACTTCGTACCATTACCACCCTTGGCTACACCAGTGAGAACTGTAGGATTGTGGATGTATGTCTCACCAGCAGATGTAATATTTACATTGCCGTGAAGTACTGTATATGACTTGTCTGTATTGACATACAACATCTGTACATCAACAACATCTGGGCTCGTCGGGTCACCACAGGTAACCATGTTCGCACAAATCTCTGTAACTGGTGTCGGTGGATTATACTTCAATCTTACGCGAAGATTCTCCGCTTTCTTATCTTCATCAGTTACATTAATATATGTGCTAAATGTAAGATAAAGATCGTCAGTAGCTTCATCAGCTTTCGATACTGTAAAGTATGTCTCACTGTTCGAAGCATTTGCTAATCCAGGCGCGATATCCTTACCATCGTAAGCCGATGCGCCAGCCGCGGCACTTTCTTTACTTGCACCAGTAAAACTATATTTACCGTTATTTACCATCTTCTCAAGTTCTGCATCCGGTAATTCCTGTTTTTCAATTGCATCAAGGATTGTCTCCGCGGCACAACTGAGTGTCAATCTCTCCTGGCTACGCTCTGTGTCAACATAGTAACGGGATCGACTGGCAAGTGTGATGGTCATCGCAGATGAAATAAGAATAAGTGATACAGCGAAAATAATCAGAACGAGAACCAGCATGCCGCCTTTTCTGTTCATCCGCTGATGACACTTACTGTTATGTAAGAACTTCATCTTGTGTTGCCTCCATAATTCTGTCAATGATTCAATTCGGATAGTTACATATTTATTGGTTATACTTAATATACATTATATGGGGAAAAATGCAAATTAAAAGTGATTCGCTTGTCAATTTCACATTTGTTCACATTCTTGTTCACATTCTTTAGTTAATTTTTCTTCCCACTTTTCTCTTACATATCTTGCAGCATTTCCATTTACAAATCGAAGCTGTCCAGATCCATAGAATTCTTGAGATGGTGTTTTCTTCGCACGTACTTTGCCGGACAATGAATTATGTACTGGACATTGCCATAGTGACAGACTAGTATGCCCCGACGTGAACCAATCAATAATCGTTTCCAATGGCTGTTCGCAAATCGGGCAACACATTTTCTCTTGGATTGCTACCGCAACTGCTTCTTTCTCAGAATGACAGACACGACTCTTCCATCTTGTTTGTACTGTCAGATTCGGATTGGATATAAAATACCGCAACTGTGGGAGTGTCTGTCCTTCTTCTTTCTGTGACATAGCGAAATAATCGATCAGTGTTTCTTTGAGAATTCTTGCCTCATAGTATGCATCTTTGTCAGCACTATGGAAGTCATTCGTCTGTGGAATGCGGAAGAAGTCGACCGCATAGGCTACGCTTCGTTGCTGGGCAGTGTTCTCCGATACACGGCCAAACAGTGGCTGAATATCCAAGAATCGTTCGTTCATCTCAACCGGCATATCATGAATCTTCAGATTGGATCGAAGAATTGATATATCTGAATCTCCCCAAGCGCAGAGAATGTAGTCCTCCCCACACCAATCGCAGAAAGATCGGTACGCAGTCTCGAATGGGAGTCCGTGTTTCAAATCCTCTGTGCTACGATTGATCACTCGGGAGACCTGCTTATTCATGATTCGATAGTATGTCGGACGTACAAGAATCGAGAACGGAGAAGACAGAATGTACTCCGTTTCTGATTTGACTGTAAGCTTCACCGCGCCAATTTCTATGATCTCGCCTGGAAGTTCTTTGGGATCGACCGGCGATGGGATATAGGGTATAGGCTGATTCCACTCCATGTCCAACACGACAAAAGTCATGGGAAAGATGTCCGTCTGCTCACTCATGTATCCTTCTCCTCTTCCGATATTTCACTCACGGTCTGCACAATGTGTGCACGCTTCTTTCTCTTCTCATTCCACACAGTACTTGTTGTCAGTGCCAGTATCAAAACTGCTGAGCCAACCGTTCCATATAGTCCAAGTTTCAGTCCTTCCGGCCGATAGATCAACTTCACTTCGTGATGGCCCTCCGGAACATGTACAGAAAGGAATGCCTGAAAACCAGATAATGTCTCTGTCTTCTTACCATCGATCAATGCTTCCCAGCCCTCATCATATGGAACACTCAGTACGAGATTTCCTTCTGTTGGGGCATTGATTTCACCTTGAAGCAGACCATCTTCAAACTTCGTGAGTGTCCAGGCTTTCTCGTTCATCTTCTGCTCAAACAGTTCAATCTGTTGAGTGTTCATCGTCGCAACAGTAACATTTATAATGTTATCCTTAGGCTCAGATACAAGCAGTTGCAATCCTAGGTTGCCATCCTTCAGGTCTTCACTTGAAACCTCTATCCAAGAATTCTGAGGAAGGTTCACTCGTTGAATGAGCGTTTTTGAACCACTTTCGCTTATATTCAGGACTTCAATACTGGCATACGCATCACAATGACAGTATATATATATAGGAGTATTAATAGACTCTGTCATCTGAAGTGTAACTTCCATAGAGGAATCTGGGTTCTCTGCCTGCATGGACCCGTCAACTTCCTTCATGTTTTTCTTCTTCGTTACTTCCATATCTAGGAACTGGAATGGTTTCATCCCAGTGAAGCGCTGGGACAGTTCATTCTGATTCTCAAATGCCGACTTTGAGGTAAAGATATCTTCGTTGATGTCCGAAGCATCTGTAAAGTAGCCGATAGATCCTCCCACCCGATTCTCTTCCAGGCTCAACACGCCCTGGTTACTGGTAACTCGAAGGGGTACGTTAAAAAAGTTGTTCGTAACTGGTGTTCCACCAGATATATCGATCTCTCCGTCTGTTGCATTATTGATACCTAGCGCACGCAATGTCTCTGGATAGTCTTCCGATGCTAAATAGAACAAATTGTCCAAGGTACCCACACCTTCGTACAGTCCGTTATTCTCCCATCCCGCAAGAGATACCTCCACGCGTGCACTCAATGGAAGCTTGGCGCGCACATCGTTCATCATCTGAACACGTTGTTCATCTCTGACACGATAGAGAACTTCATCCTTCAGTTTGTATACTTTCTTGGTTCTATTCTCCAAGACGGGCGCCACCTTGGCAGCTTGTTCCAAACGATCAGCCATTTTGTCCGACGTAGACGATTCTTCTGTCTCCGTTACGATCGTCTTGCGGAAGTATGCTTCTTTGATTGGTCGATAGAATCCCATTCCTGCTTCTACAATCATCACTACCATTAGGGCTGCTGACACACATACTTGCTTTCTACCTTCTTGCTTGGCACGCTTGGCCGTCAATACAATATAGAGCGTGATGAACAAGAGCGCCACATAGATCGTGTAATTCTCGTATCGGAAATCGTAAGAGATTTTGCATCGAATAAGAAGGAAAGCAAGAATCATCCCGAGTGCACTGTAAAGATGAACTTTATCTGAGAATAGTTCGCCGGTGGAAATCAGTCTCCCTGACATATAAAGGAGCATGAAGACAATCAGGATGGCTTGTGGATAGGCACCTATGACTGGGAAATGCAATCCGTGGAAAGCAAATGACAACAAGCGACTCGACATACTGATATATACGACCACCAATGTGCAATAGGAGCAGATCTTCTCAGAAATCGAGATTCTCGACGAGAAACCATAAAGTATGGAGAGGATTACAGTGAAGATACCACAGTATACACTTGGAAGCTGACTCTCGGTCGTTGGGAAAATCACTGGGGCATCAAAGCTTGCCCGTTCAAAAATGTCCCAAACCTTTATGTCCATGGCCATGAAATCGGACGGGAAAGAAAGCGTATCATGGATTGCTGCATTCCATCGAGTAAGCAAAGCCGGCAACCAGACGATGGATGACAATGCGATTCCAAGAACCAGATAGATCAAGAAATCTTTGATTGCTCCGCCAATCGGTTGGGTTCCCTCTTCTCGTTGATATTGTTCGATGTAAAGTAATGGGAAAGCAATCAGTATGAAGATCAATACATATAAGCCTATGCGAAAAGCGGTAAGAGAAAGCAAGGCACATACCAGTGCGAATGACCAGCGATGCACACCTTGAACCAGTTGGTTCAGGGATAGAAACAGTAGCGGCAAGAGAATCACTACATCCAGCATCCATGGCTCTTGTGAATAAGTCAGCACATAACCGGAAAGCGCGTAGGCTACAGATAGTCCAACGCCTATAGGAGAAACGACATTATCCTTCTTCCACAGCATCAAAGTGAAAGCCAGTGCCGCTGTCGCGGTCTTCAGTGCAAAGATGATTTGAGTAGCCTGCGCCAACTTATTCGGAGCAAATAACAAGTACAGCAAGTTGAAGGGACTCGCCGTATAGCAGGCGATCCTCGTCCAGAAATCACTTCCGCCACCTGCATTCCAAGAATAGAACAATGATTCACCGTGCAATATTTTGCGACGGAATTCAGCAATCACAGGCAAGTATTGATCCTGCATCGTTCTCGTCATGAAGCAGTCTGTATTGAATGGATAGATCCTAAATCTCCATGCAATCACCAGAAGGATCAACACCGGCATAAGGAAGGATGCTATCAGCATAACCTTCGTCCGATTATCCGAGAACGTCATTCGATTATCTTTACGAAGCGGTTTCATTCTTCTACTCTTTCCTCCGCTTCGGCTGATTCGTCAGGAATTTCCGTCTCATCTGGTTCACGAGGCGCCGCATCTTCAGCGATTTCGTCAGGTGTCTCCACTTCTTCCTGCTCTTCTGTTTGCTGAATCGCCGGAGTCGTCATTTTCCCTTCGTAGACCATTTTTCTTCTTCGAACAGCGAGTAATTCACGAATAGCCATAAGGACCAACAAGACTGCGAGACTTGCCAGTGAAATTGCTACGCAAAGCTTAAACTTCGCTGGGTAGTACTCCAACGACAGCTTGTGCGTTCCTGACGGGAGTTTGATTCCCATGAATGCTTCATCGATTGACAGAATCTCCGCTGGATTGCCATCTACTTTGGCCGTCCAGTTCTCATCGTATGGGATGGTAAGGAACAACACACCGTCTTCATTCGCAGTCACTTCACCTTCTACGTGTGTAGAGTCATAGGAAGTCACCTTCATTTGTTCATCACCAAACTCCTCCAGCATTGCTTTATATGCTTCATCATCTACGCGCGCACACTGGATCCAGATATTGCCAGAAAGTGATTCCTTGGAGAACTCAAGCGTAACCTTCTTATCCGAATCCTCCGTCACGTAACCGATATCCATGATTTGGCCTGCGCGTGACGTGTAATTCGTAGTCGTTGTCTCTTCTGAAAGAATGTTTGTGTCTTCAATCTTTACGCTCGGTGCAACGGATGAAACCACATAGAGGTATAGATGAGCACCAACCGGCGCACCGTCCGGAATCACCTCAATGGAGGCTTTTTTACCACCGTTGAAATTGAACTTATAACCAGTACGGTTGTTGCCGCCATCTTTCAGCAAAGCGGTCTCTCCCTGGAACTTGAGATCAATTTCTTGGTATACCGGATCCGACACGCCCATACTCTGGATAAATGCGCTGGTAGAGATGAACGGAACCGACACTTGATCCATATGGTAAGTCAACACCTTGTCGTCGACCATATAGCCCAATGCCAATGCGTCCGGATTGACGTGTTTGTGAAGTGTTGTAGGATTCTCCACCTCTTTAAAGCAGACCGGAATCGGTGAGCTGGAATAAATATCGTAGATGTTTCGAACACCGAAAAGGCTACAGGTAACTTCCGTCATGCCGTAGCTTCTCATGCTGTTAATGCCGTTGTTATGGAAACCAAGATTCTTGATGAAAGTGACGAAACTCTCGCGAGCAGTGGATGTAAAAATAGAGATACCCTTCATGTTGTAGAGCGCCGGCTGATTACAAATATACGCCGGATAGATCTCCGAACGTTCAAAACCATATTCGCACTGCGCTTCGGATTCTTCCATTAACTGCTGTACTTCGTCGTAGTGAGATCCGTAGAAGTCCCAACCGGTAAAACTTTCGTGAGCCGCAACAAGGCTGACTGTGGCAATTGTTGATGTCGCAATCTCGGCAATCAGCACGCAGAACAGAAGGATCTGCTGGAACATCGCACTCTTCTTATTCTCAGCAATCACACGCAGGACAGCAGTGTAGATGATGATGAACAGGAAGGAAAGACCTATGGCCAGATAGCCTTCCTGGCCTTCGCCGATCTTCTCATAGAGGATCAGGAACGCAATCATAGAAAGACAGGGCACCATCAGTTCGCGTTTGGTAAAGCTCTTCAGGTTGCGAAGCACCTTATATCCCATGAGTACAACTAGGAAGGAGATCAGAAATGCCTGTCGATAAGGAATCTGATTGGGGAAATGGAAGCCATGCCAGATGTAGGTCATCATTCGGCTGGAAAGGCTGATGTACATGATGGCCAGACCGACTCCATAAGCGATCTTCTCTCTTAAGCGAATCTTCTTGCACAAGAAAAACAGTGGAATCAACATTGCGATGAAAATTCCGCTATAGACGTTCGCCATACCGTCACGGATATTCGGGTTCGGGGCAACCAGGAAACGGCTGATAAAGTCGAACATGTCGTTCATGACCTGGAATTTCTTTGGGAAAGTACCACCTGTCGCGGAAGAATCCTGCAAAGTAATGAAGGTGGACAATGTGAGGAAGGCTGATAAGCCGCCGCCGATCAAAGAATATACTGCAAAACGCCAAGCTGCAGACCAGAAATTCTTCAAGGTCACTGACTCTGTAATGGAGATGTACAGGATAGGTGCGAAGAAAACCAGGAACAGGCAGACGAAGTAACCGGAATAGAAATTAGAGATCAAGCATGTGGCCAGAGACAAGCAATAGAGCAATGGCTTCTTCTCTTTGAACATCTTCAGCAGACCAAATACGATCAACGGCAGAAGGACCACCGCATCATGCCACATGATGTTCCAGAAATATGAGATTGCCCAACCGCAAAGCGCATAGGCCGATGAGAATGCAGTCAGGCAAAGGTCTTTACGCTTATTGTCCAGTTCTGAAAGAAGATAGGACATGAATAATCCGGTCAATCCACAACGAATGACAGCCAGAAATGCGATGCAGTCACCGATATATTTCGCTGGAAAAAACACCGCCAGAATATTGAGTGGGCTCGAGCAATAGTTCGCAAACACAGCCCAGAAATTTGTACCAAGGCCAACATTCCAAGAGAAGAACAAACTCTCGCCGGATAGAATCTTGTTACGCGTCTCCACAAGAAATGGTGCGTATTGATGGTAACAGTCCACCGTCAGAATCATGTTCTTACCGGTACCAAATGGATGAATCTGAAGGATCGCAAAGACGGTCAGCATCAGCAGAGCCGGAATAAAGAAAGCATATATGTGGAACTGACGTTCAGACAATCTATGTAAGAATCGCTTATTTGAAGGTCGCATGTTCAATCCTCTAAAACAATAAAGATCGTGGATCAAGCGAAGTCCGACCGTGTGTGTCGAATTTCGATTTATATATAGGTACTATATAATCCGCATGGAACATTTTACCATATAGACAGGCGCATGTCTTGTAACCTTATGGAAATGTATTTTATGCACGTTTTATGTTAGAGTAGATGTGAATATATGTAGTATTTTGTGCAAAAATGGTATAGGACGCATGAAGAAAAACAAGCAAGAAAACTTAGATTCAGCGGATATGAATGCTACTGAGCCGGAAATCCTGAACCAATCAGAGATTCTGTCTGACCCGGATATGCAAGATGATATGGAAAGCGCGGAAGATGCCGTCTCGGAAATATCCAGCGCTGAGATTTCCGATGTCTTGAGTGAAGAGGCATCCACTGCCGCTTGGGAGAACGATGAACCGATTCCAATGCAGTTAGGCACGCATGAGATTACTGAAGTACCGGCCGAGAACGACCCGGATGCACCTATATTCATCGAACACTCCACCCGTCCCGCAGATGCAGAGCCGGTCGGAGAAGGACTGAAATACAACCGCAAGCCAAAGACCATCTTAATCGTGACGATCGTCGCTGCGGTGCTCGTCCTTGTGTTGTCTGTCATCACGCTTGGTAATCTGAACGAGCGCATGACCAGCCCACTCACCGTCGGCAACCACGATGTCTCCAATGCTGAATTCAGTTTCATGTACCATTATGTGTTGTTGGAAAATGGTGTGGATATTTTCAAGGAGAACACTGCGGATATGCTGGCTTCTCCCGGCGAGAATGGTTTTGCCACTTATCGTGAATACTTCCTTGATGTAACCGCCAAGGAGATTCAGACAACTTATATGCTTTACGACGATGCCGTCGCGCACGGGTATTCGATAACGGACGATCACAAGAAACGCGCAGAAGCCTATATTGACTGGTTGAAGACCAAGGCCGATGCCATCGATGTGGATCTTAACACTTACATCAAGGGCACTTTCGGACCATATGTTGACAAGCAACTGATCATGGATGTTCTGCCGAAAGTATATTTCACCCAAGAATATGCCGCCAACCAGAAGTTGGAAGAATTGAAGGCTACGAAAGAACAGGCTGAGAAAGCTTATCAGGATTCTCGCAATTCCTATGATCTGGTTTCTTACCGTGCTATCCGAATCACCTTCGAAGCACGTGAAGAAAGCTATGTAAAAACCGCCAATATTAATGCGCAGAAAATCGTTGAAGAGATGAACCACGACCAGTCTCAGTTCCAAGCTGTTGCGGCCAAATACTTCTCCGGTGAGATGCAGCAGAAGTTATTGACACCGGACTCTACACTCCATAAGAATGTCCGCTATTCAGAGCTTGACGCCGGTGAATGGAGAACGTGGCTGTTCGATATCGAACGCAAATCCGGTGATACAGTGATTTTTCAGGATGAATATGGATTCCCGATTATCTTCTGTTTCGTAGACCGTGTCCGTCAGGAAGAGCCACTTCGTAATGTGCGCTTCTTCACCATCAATCTGGAAGATACGGAGAACGGTATACCGGGAATCCCTGCCAGTGAGATCATCCCAACCTCGCAAACTATCTTCGATAGTATTACGGATGAAGCCAGCGTACTCACACTGGAGACAACCTATGCGGATCAGCTGCTGGATGGTTCCATGCGTGCAGAACAGAAGACGACCATCTATCCCGGCAACCATACTCAGGAAGTCGATGACTGGATCTTCGATCCTTCCCGTCAGGCCGGCGATAAGATCATGTTTGAAGGCGATACGCAGATTCTGATTCTGTTCTATGTGGAGGCCTCCCCGAATCCGGAGTGGTACGATCGTGTGAACAGCTTCATCCGAATGGATAACTATCATGCTTTTGTCAGTGAGAAACTACAAGAATATGATTACACCTTCCATAAAGATGGACTGGAATATATTCAGGATATTCCTTCATAAAGGTGGAGATTTCCTTACACCATGTGAATGGCGATGGCAATCAGCACAAAGATCGATGACATCATCATTATTGCGATGAGTAATGCCACTACTCTTGCTGCTGTATTGTATTTGGATTTACTCCCTCTTCCTGCCATGTGTGATTCCTCCCTCACGGATCATAAGTATCTTAATAATTCTTCGCGCACGGCATCCATGCGAGCATCAGAAATTCCGAAATCCATCTTCTTGTAACTCCAAGCAGAACGTCCGATGCCGTATTTGCTGAAGACTTCGTTGATCTTGGCATACCACTTTACTGCATCTTCTGGTGCGACTCGATCAATCACACCGTATTCACCGCAGTATAGCGCAACACCTCGTTCTTCCGCAACCGCCATCGCCTCGGCAAAGATCTTCTCGAAGTATTTCGAAGTCAGCGTCTCATCCTCCGAAAACCCTGAAAAGCCAGTGGTTACCTGCTGAAGATACTTGGCACTTGCTTCATTCATCTCCTTATATGGCGCATCTATACTGATTCGGAAAGATGTGTCCATCGAAGAGACCCATGGGGCACCTTGGTGGGTAAAGATCAGTGGCTCGTAGCAGTGGAAATTGTAGATGATGTTCTCATCATAAGGCATTGCAAGATCTTTGACCGAATCGACACTGTTGTTCCAGTAGCCACCGACAAGGATCTTGATGGTCGGTGCAATGTTGCGAATTCGACGGATACACTCATAGGAGATTCGATTCCAGCGGTCACAGAATGCCTGATCAGTCACCTCATTGAGCAGTTCGAAGGCTACTCGGTCTTCGTATTTCCCAAAGCGTGCCGCCACATTCTCCCAAAGTTTGTAGAAACGTTCCTGAAGTGCTTCGCTATCGAAGAAGCCTACTTCTTTCTCCCCTTCATCGAAGGAATAGCCCATTGTCTTGTGGAGATCCAGTACCATGTTGAGGCCGTACTTGCCGCACCAGTCAATGGCGTCTTGAATATGTTCGTAGCCACGTTCGACCGGTGTGCCATCTTTCTCTTCAATCAATTCATAATCGAAGGGTACGCGGACATGATCCATGCCCCATTCCTTAATCGTTCTGATATCTTCTTCCTGAACGAAAGAACTGTATGTCTCTTCAGTATCGTCGCACTGGGACAGCCATCCGCCTAGATTGACGCCCTTCTGATATCCTTCCCAAACTTTCATAGACCCCTCTCCTTCACTTACACATTGCACTTATTATAGCAAATTTTCCATTGGAAAATGCCCGTTCACGTCGACAATTCTTCACGACCAGCAGGTTCACTTATTCTGAAGCTGATCGACCTCTTCCGCATATCGTACAGTCTCCATGGCATCTTTACAGTACTTGTCCGCACCGATGGCATCGGAGTACTCCTGCGTCAATACCGCGCCGCCAACGCAAACTTTCGTCCATGGCGCCTGTTCACGAAGAAGCTTGATGGTCTCTTCCATCGCAGGGACGGTTGTGGTCATCAGCGCAGAGAGACCTACGATTGGCGCGTGAAGGCGGATCGTCTCTTCTACGATCTTCTGGGCCGGCACGTCTTTACCCAAGTCACTGACCGCAAATCCGTAGTTCTCCAAGATCAACTTCACGATATTCTTACCGATATCGTGGATGTCTCCATGAACCGTAGCCAGAACGAACGCACATCGCGTAGTATTCGCGGTCTCTTCATCCGAAGAAGCAGCCATGGCCAACTTCACTTCTTCAAAAGCACTCTTGGCCGCTTCCGCTGCCATGAGAAGCTGAGGAAGATATACTTTCTTCTTCTCGAAGTCTGCGCCTACAATATTGAGCGCCGGAATCACTTCGGACTGAATGATCTCCAGTGGTTTCTTCTCCGCAAGCATCGCATGGGTCAAAATGCCGGTCTTCTCCTTGAGGCCGCGAACAATAGCAGTCTGTAATTCAGAGGCCGGTGCATGACCTGCTTCGCTCGTTGAAGCCACAGGTGTGGGCGCCGCAGCAGTAGTACTCGGCGTTGCGGGTGTCGGCAGATTCTGGGCATATTCGATATAGCCCATACAATTCTCATCCATGTTATGCAGTGCGCGGAACGCGTGATAAACATTCATCATTTCCTGCGCATATGGATTCATAATGGCAGCTGATAAACCTTCCTGCAGGCACAATGCAAAGAATGTCGAGGTAATAATGTTTCGATTCGGTAGTCCGAAGGATACATTCGACACACCCAGAGAGGTGTTGGCGCCCAGTTCATTGTGAATTCGACGCACAGACTCCATGGTGGCCATCGCGGCACCGGTATCTGCGGAAATCGTCATCGCCAACGGGTCGAAGATCAGGTCTTTCTTCTCGATGCCAAATTCAGCCGCGCGGCGGATGATCTTCTCCGCGATCGCGACACGCGCATCGGCAGTCTCCGGAATTCCGTCCTCGTCAAGCGTCAGGGCTACGACCAGGCCGCCGTACTTCTTCACCAGCGGGAACACCGCATTCATCACTTCTTCTTTACCATTGACGGAATTGACCATCGCCTTACCGTTATAGGCGCGAAGTCCGGCTTCCATCGCCACCGGATCTGTGGTATCAAGTTGCAGCGGGAGATCGGACACAGCCTGAATCTCGCGTACCGCATGGAGCAGGAATGCCGGTTCATCAATCTCTGGAAGACCAACATTCACGTCCAGCACATGAACGCCTGCATCCTGCTGTTTCAAGGCTTCGTTGAGAATATAATCGATATCGTTCTCCCGCAATGCCTGCTGGAAACGCTTCTTGCCTGTCGGATTGATACGTTCGCCGATGAGGATCGGTTCCTCGCCGAACTGCACCGCATTCGTATAAGAGGACACGAGGGAAATCTCCTTGGCCTCAGTCGGAACCGGCTGGATGCTACATGCTTTCTCGACCACGGCACGGATGTAATCCGGCGTTGTACCACAACAACCACCCGCGATCCGGATGCCCTGTTCGAGTAATTTTCCCACAGATTCGGCAAAAGCACTCGGCGTCACATCGAAGACGGTCTTTCCATTCTCACTTCTGGGAAGTCCTGCATTCGGCTTCAGCAAGACCGGCACTGAGGCATATCGGAGATACTCTTCCATGACACCCGTCAGCTGGTCCGGTCCCAGCGAACAATTGGCACCGATGGCATCGGCGTGCATACCTTCCAGCATCGCCACCATAGCAGCCGGGGACGCACCGGTCATGAGCTTGCCATCACTGCCATATGCGTTGGAGACAAAGACCGGAAGATCACTATTTTCTTTGGCCGCCAGAAGTGCGGCCTTCGTATCGTAACTATCGTTCATGGTCTCGATGAAGATCACGTCCACACCGGCTTGAACACCGAGACGGACCGATTTGCTATACATCGCGACCGCATCTTCAAATTCATAATCGCCGTAAGGCTTCAGAAGTTTGCCCAGCGGACCGATATCCAAGGCAACAAATTTCTCCTGGGCACCCGAGCTTCGCGAAGCCGCTTCACGGGCATTTCGAACCGCAGCGAAGATGACTGCCTCGAGTTCCTCGTCGTTGAATTTTAGGCCGTTGGCACCGAATGTGTTACTCAGTACCAGATTGCTGCCCGCGTCGAAGTAGGACTGCTGGATCTTGATGATCTCCTCCGGATGAGAGACATTCCAGCGCTCCGGAAGTTCACCGGGCTGAAGTCCCGCTGCCTGTAGCAACGTACCCATTCCACCATCAAGAAATAGGAAATGATCTTTCATGTAATCCAGAATACGCATAGCAAGTCCCCTTTAACGACAGTCTCTTCGAGGATTGTACCACAAAATCACCCGCAAATGCCAATGATTGCGGTGACGCTTTTGCTTGGGGACATTAAGAATGAATCGTTGAGCGTGATGCCCAGACGTCGTTCAGCATCCAGGCATGCGAGGAATTCCTTCTGCACGCTGATGGGAAGATCGCCATATCCTGGGGAAAATCTTCGGTGGGTCATTGACGGCGCCTCAAGTGCGGAAACCTCACCACTTCGCAAGGAAGCTGCTTGACTCACCGCTTGGTTGAAAGCATCGCACAGAGATTCCACGCGTTCCGCGCCCAGTCCCTGAAGCATCAATGCCAACTGTGGCTTCACCCTCTCATATCGCTGGATCAATCGATCGATGCCGGTGCCAATGGTCGCGGCAAAAAGTACGACTTTGTCACAGCCTTCTAAGTTAGCGCGGAGTTTCTCCGAATGCTGGGCAAAAGGAAGGATTGGGTAGCCTTCTTCATCACGGGTAATCGGTGCAACCAGGAAGCTCACGCGATAGGCACACTGGCCCGCAAGAAGCTGGCGTGCCTGGTTCATCAATGCCGTCATCTCCGGCGTGGCTCGGACTGAATCTTGATCGTAGAACGGAACCCCAGCATAGCGAAGCCATTCCCTCTCATTGAGAGCAGGTGCCTCAAACTCGAGATACTGCGGAATCGTCCGTGTATCTTCCTTCAGTGCTTCAGCTATCACGTCGCGAGGATCCATCGGTCATCCTCACTTTACGCCGTAGTCCTTCCAGAGAATGTTGGAGAGGTTGTTCATGATGGCCTCGGCCACATCCGGCTTATTCATTGAGTAGACATGTACATTGGTAATGCCGTTCGCATAGAGATCGATGATTTGATCGGTCGCATACGCAATACCGGCCTGCTTCATGGACTCTGAATCTTGTCCGAAGTAGTCGACCAGCGCCTTAAATCGCTGTGGCATGAAGGAACCACTGAGCTTGATGGCCTTCTCGACCTGAATTGCATTTGTGATTGGCATGATACCCGGAATGATCGGCACCGTAATGCCGGCCTCACGGATCTTATACATGAAGTTATAGAAGAGGTTATTATCGAAAACCATCTGCGTAACAAGGAAATCTGCGCCGGCATCTACTTTCTCTTTCAAGTGAAGAATGTCTTCACGCTGATTCGTGCTTTCAGGATGGATCTCCGGATAGCAAGCACCGCCGATACAGAAATCGTAGCCGCTTTCTTTGATCTCTCGGATCAACTCCACTGCATGACGATAATCCCATTTCGAACGATCCGTATTCTCCATCTCCGGCGTCAAATCGCCACGCAAGGCCATAATGTTCTCGATGCCCATGCTATGAATCTCTTCAATCTTATCGTGGATCATCTCGCGAGAACTGGAGACACAGGTCAAGTGCGCCAATGTCGGCACCCCATGCTTCTCCTCAATCGTCTTCGCGATGTCCAGCGTATAACGGCTCGTTCCACCGCCTGCGCCATAGGTAACGCTCATGAAGGCCGGCTTGCTCTCAGCAATTCGCTCGGTTGCTGCCTTGACGCTCTCGAAACTAGCTTCTTTCTTCGGTGGAAATACTTCGAAAGACAGTGACATATTCTTCTGATTCAGGATATCAATGATCTTCATGATTGAAATCTCCTCTGTGCGGTGTTTCAGCACATTATAGCATATCTATGACCTTGGTTGCCATCTTCTCTCGGAAGCGGACATCGTGCTCGACGATCAACATGGTGGGCGCATATTCCGAGATCAACTTCTCCAGCTGCATCCGCGAGAAGACGTCTACATAGTTCAACGGTTCGTCCCAGATATAAAGATGCGCCGGTGTCAGAATACTGGTCGCAATCATGACCTTCTTCTTCTGCCCTTCGGAGAATTCTTCGATTCGTTTATCGAACTGCACGCTATCCAGATCCAATTGCTTCAGCACAGCCAGGAAAAGGCTGTAATCCAGCTGATGTTCGAAAGCATGCATGCGAAGTCCACCATGAAGTCGGGATGTATCCTGATTGATGTATGAGATCACGAGGTTACTTGCCACTTCCAGCTTCCCTTCTATAACCATGTGAGTGCCACGCTTCTCGTTCTGTGCATCCTCCGTAGAAGAATTACCTGCGCCCGCCGCGTTGAGGATGGCCTGAATCAAACTCGATTTTCCGCATCCATTCGTGCCTTGCAGGAACACCCGTTCCCCCTGCTTAATCTCCATATTGAGTCCAGCAAACACCAGCTTCGACGTGCCGTCCCCTTCATATTTCAACGCGACGTCACGTGCTTCCACCAAGCGTTCCTTGTAGTGCGTAAGCGGTGTGAGCTTCAGATCACGGATCTGTTCCACGTCATTCAGAAGTCCTTCCTTCTGCTCGATATTTCTCTGCATACGCTGCTCGTACGTCTTCACACGTGCTTCCATCTTCTTCGTCTTCGCACCAATATAGGACCGCGCCGAGATGCTGCGTTCGTGTTCTTTTACCGGATCGAAACCGATCTTCGTATTCTCATTCTTCGAGGCCCAGCGCTGACTCTGCTGCATCGCCTCTTTCATGTGCCCGATCTCCTTGAGATGCTTCTCATTCTCCGCCTGGGCACACGCATCCGCCCGGCTCTTATTCTCCCACCACGAGCTGAAATTCCCGCTCTGGACCTCGATGGTCGAGCGATTCAGTACCAGCACGTGGTCGACGCAGGCATCCAGTAGATCACGATCATGGGACACCAGGATGAAGCCCTTCTTCGACGCCAAGTACTTCTTCACAATCTCCCGCGCCTCGCGGTCCAGATGATTCGTCGGCTCGTCGATGAGGAGGAAATCATTCTCCCCTGAGAAAAGCACTGCCAACATGACTTTGGTGCGTTCACCGTAACTAAGTGTCTGGAACGGGCGATAGAGCAATTCCGGATCCGCGTTAAGCTCCGGAAGTTCGCACATTACGCGCCAGCTCTCCACGTTCGGCTTCCACTCCTCCATCAGTTCATCCGCCGTAAGCCCCATCTTCTCCTCCGGCGTGAAATACGGGAAGTAATCGCAGGGCCAGTCCATATTGATGCTCCCGCTATACTCATACTTCCCCAGAAGAAGGTTCAGGAACGTGGTCTTTCCCTTGCCGTTGCGGCCGATAAATCCGAGTTTCCAAGCCGTGTCGATGGTGAAAGACACATCTTCGAAGATAGTGTGGAAACTCGTCTCGTATGCAAAAGTTAAATGATTGACTTTGATCTGTGCCATATCGTCTGCCTCTTTCTGCCCGACAAAACAAAAGTCTGCGCTTGCGTGGCGAGCACAGACCTGCAGATCAACTTATTTCCAAATTTCTGATGCCGGCCAGATTCTTCTAGATCCGCTCATCTGTTGTCATCATGGAAAGTCTCATGCAATGATCCGTCGCAAGCACACACAAGAAGACCCATCTGTCAGGTCTTAATCTAAACTCTGTGTATTCTCTCGACAATCATTACTTTCTCATTGGTCTACCCAAACGCCATCGGCGCGCTTTCTTCCATGATTGGATGGTATTTCCATCACTATTTTGATAGTATCACCTACCGATTTACTTGGCAAGGCTTTTATACTTCCAGTCTACCATTCCTTGTAGGCGTCGTCCTGTCTATCTGGTAGAAGCACTTGGATCCGCTACTTCCCGCGAATCACGACTCGTCCTTCACACGGCATCACGCTGTCTTCCATGATGATTTCGCCAACTTCATCACAAGTGATCGTACCGAATTTCGGGTTCTTCACCGAATCGATCTTTCCCTGAATCGTAGCCTTCACCTCTGAATACTCGAAAGCCAGGTCACACCCTTCCATCGTGCAGTCGATCAACTGCAACCCTTTGCAGTAGCAGAACGGCTGTGTGCCGGAGATCTTACAGTTGATCAACGTCACATTCTCCGAGAACCAGGCGAGGTACTCGCCTTTGATGACGCTGTTCTTCACGACCACATTCTTACTGTGCCAGAAAGCATCCTTCGTATCCAGCACGGAATCTTCAATGACCAGTCCATCAATATACTGGAAGGAGTATTTCCCCTTCATCTTTACATCTTTCAGCTGGATCTCGCGTCCATCCAAGAAGATATACTCTGATTCGATTTGAACGTTCTCTAATGCTATGCCGCTGGACTTCCAACCAAATTCCTGTGAAGAGACACGACTATTACGGATCGTGATATGGTCGCACTCGCGAACTGCTTTCACCCCATGGATCGTGCTATCGGAAATCAGACCATTTCGCGCATACCAGATCGGCGCACGTGTCGCCTCGTCCATGGAAGACGCCGTCATCTCAAAGCCATCCATGTGCCACAGGGGATAACGCAAAGAGAATCGGCAGTTCGAAATATGAATGTCAGATGCTTCTTTTAAGACCGATTCGCCATCCGCCGGTCCTGCAAACACGCAGTTCACCACATCCGCATGCTGCGCATGGTAGAGCGCACGTTCCTGATCAAAACAAGCATTCTCGATTCTCTTCCGAGCTTCAACTCCCATATCGGTCAATTCTTCTTCCCTTTCAGTGTCACAATGAGTATCACTACTCCTGCCACTACAATAATACCACCAAGAATACCCAGTAGCGCACCAAGGGGAAAAGTCTTCGGTGACTCGGATTTTTCTTTACTCTTCGTACTCGATTTACTTTCTTTGTTCTTCTTCGTCGTTTCAGAAGGTTCTTCCACCTCATCTGGTTTCGTCTCTTCGCTTGTAATCGTCGAAGTTTGCGTGGTCGTTTCAACCGTTGCCTCGGTAGTCATTTCCCTGGTTACTTCAGTCGTCTCCACTGTGGTCTCGTCAGTCGTGGACTCCGTGGCAGGAACCGTTGTATCTCCGGCCGGATCAATTGACGAAGGGGTGGTAGGATCAATGACGATTCCCTGTGGAACAGAACCATCAAGTGTAAATGACACATACAATGATTCCTTCATGTTCAACAGTGACCATGAATACTTATTTCCCTCTTTCGAGGTCGCATTCTCCGCGATGGCCGCATGTGGCAATTCAAGTTCAAAAAGCGCGTAACCACCAAACATCTCTAAGGTGTCTCCGTCCATATCGGTTTCCGATTCAGAAGATTCGATCTCCCACTCGATGATGTAAAGCTCATCCTCACGCCTACATTTCAGACCTGAAGTCGGCAACAAATCGCCGGAAAGTTCCTCGTTCCAATTATCCAACGTAACATTCTTCGTGATCAAATAGCCGAAATAATCTTGCGTATCACCGTCTTCCCCGAAATAGTCCTCACAGGTCCAGCCTTGGCTCTCGAGTTCTTGCTTCTGCTCATCTGTCAGAAGATTCGTTGTCGTCGTATCCTCATCATCTACGGCTACACTCGCATAGAGAATCGATACATCAACTGTTCCGTCCTCGCTCACGACCGCACCGATCTTCAGGCGGAGACATCCGCACAAGCTACACGCAAGTGCCAAGATCAAGGTCAGTACCACGCTTCTTTTCACGATATTTCTCATTGATTCACCTCAATTTACTTCAGTCACTGGTTCTGAGAATTCTGATTGTTATCAAATCCAGCATTGGGAGCCTGGCCCACCTGTGGCAGTCCGAAAGTCGATGGCTGAACAGATGTTGGGGTGGAAGTCGGTGGCGCATACGGAGACTGCATCGGCTGTTGCGCATACGGAGACTGCATCGGTTGCTGCGCATACGGGCTAGGCATTTGCGGCGGCGCATAGGTCTGTGCCGGCATACCGTTCTGCATCACTTGAGCATTCAGTGTCGCATCTGGAGAAGAAGCCTTCTTGCGCTTATTCACAACAATCACAATCACAACTGCCGCGATTGCACCGGCTGCTACGACGCTGATCAGCACGATGGCCAACCACATCGGCACACCGCCCTTTGAATCATCATCGGATTTCTTCCTTTTCTTCGTCTTGGCGACTGTCGTCGTTTCTTCGACTTCTTCTAATTCAAATTCTACATGGATCGGTTCTTTGATGGAATTGATATCCCACTTTAGCTCTAGTCCTTGTCGGCTGGTAGCATTATCTTTCACGGGTTCATTGGGTAGCTTAATTACGAATTCGGTAAAACCACCCATCGAGAACATATCGCCCGTGTTCAGACCAAGGTCATCCAATCCTGCCTGTATTTCGGCCACATCCCAATCGATAGAATAGATGTCACCTTTCTTCGTACACGTCAAGTTCTCCAGGGACTGCGAGCCAAACTCCAGCGAACCCACTTCATCGTGAAGTTTTTCCAGCGGAATATCGCTCTTGGAGATGACATAACCTGTGTACTCTTCTTCATCTGAAGGTTCACCCTTGTATGGCTGAATACTCCAGCCCGCTTTCTCCAGTTCCGCTCGTTTCTCATCGCTCAATTCCGCATCACCGGATCCGTCAAGCATGTATCCACCCAGCGTCGCATATAGGACATAAAATGTAATCGTTCCATCTTCATGAACCGTGCCGATTGCACGATAACGCACGCACCCGCAGAGCGCCGCAGCCATTGCAATCACAAGTACGATGGCAGTCATTCTCTTCCAAATTCGTAGATGTTTCATTTTCTCCATGTCATTTCCTCCAAGCCGCGTATTTGATGGAATACTAATATTAATTTTACTGTCAGCCACTATAAATAACAAGTGAACCTTTCCTAGTAATAGGACGGACCATTCATGTGCATCCTCTGGATAAAGCACGCTAATTCCGTAGTAGACACATATTCATCCATACAAAAACGGCGACTGAGATTTCTCTCTGTCGCCGTTCTTTACTTCTTTATCTGAATGACACCTAAGGTGTCACAGATCCGTTCCGAAGAATCAGAGTCCTGCGTTAGGATCCTGTGGAGCTGTTGGGTCCGGGAAAGCCGGAGTTTCCGGAGCAACTGGAGCAACTGGAGCAACCGGGGCTGCTGGAGCTACCGGAGCTACTGGAGCCTGCGGGAAGCCTGCATCCTGAGCAGGAGCCTGCGGTGCAAACGGAGCTGGAGCAGCTGGAGCCTGCGGTACTACCTGATTGAAAGTAGAAGCGTAGTTCGGCTGAACAGCAACCGGATCGCCACCGTTGCCACCCTTCTTCTTCTTGAGAAGGAGAAGAACAACCACTACTGCTGCAATAACGACTACAGCACCAATGATTACGAAGATGATCCATGTCGGGAAGCCGCCCTTGCTGACGCTACCATTTACATAGAATTCAGCATGAATTGGCTCCTCCATCTGGAAGAAATCCCACTCAAATGTATTTCCTTTGGAGTCCGTAGAGTTCTCATCCTCACATCCATCCGGCAATTCGAGAACGAACTTCATGTATCCACCGTACTGTGCCAAAGCTTCAGAACTTACACCCGAGTTAGTAGCTTCATCTGAATTGCTGGAAACATCCCAGTCGATAATGCACAGATCGTCATCATCAATTTCAAAAGTGAACTTTTCAAAGCCAAGGTCAAACTCATTGAGTGCTTTCAACTCATCTTCCAGATCCTCAACATCGATACCTTCTTTGGAAATTGTGCAACCGATGTATGTCTGGTCATCGTCCTTCTCGCCGTCGTACTCTTCAACTTCCCAACCGAGATCCTCGACGCCTTCCAACTCGTCGTCATCGGTGGTAACTTCACCTTCGCCATCGCCATACTGAGACATATCTACTGTCGCATACAGGATCTTGATATCAACCTTTCTGTCGTCTCCGTCCTTATAGAACGTAGCAGAAGCATTGTAACGAATACATCCGCTGAAGCAAAGAACAATTGCGCCAATCAAAGAGATTGCAGACAATTTCTTCCAAATCTTGCTTGCCATACTTTAATCCTCCTAAATATATGTGTTATCAGGTTTCAAATAACATTTACATTGTATCGAACGCCGTGAGAAAAGGCAACTATTTCGCTTCGTGAAAATCACCAAAATCACTAGATTTCAGGCTCATCGTCATTCAACGCTTCTCGTTGCTCTTCCGAAAGCGGCTTCGCCCATATCGGCAATTTTACTTCAGGCTTGAGAATGTCGTTATCGAAAGAATGCGTTGTCTCCTCTGGAATCTCACGTGCTGGTGCACTTGTGAAGTAATCAGGTGTCCGTTCCGGTTCATGTTTCGAGAAATCTGGAACAATCGGCGATGCAAACGGCGAAACTGGTTTTTCCGGTGGCATCTGCTCATTCAAATTCGATGGCGACTGGATATTCATAGCCTCCAGTTCCGACTGCGTGCGATAAGTTGGAATATATGCATTCTTTTTCTTATTTCTCAACACGATGATCAAAGCAACGATTCCGCCTACCACCACGACGCCGATTACAATGATTGCCCAGATTGGGAATCCGCCACCTGTTAACTTGAATTTACAGAATGGCGATGGTGTTTCGAGAAGGTCCCACTCCAAAGTCTTTCCGTTTCTTGAGGTTGCATTGTTCGTTTCAATTGCACCTGGTACTTTCAGGACGAACTTCATATATCCATCTACGGAATCTAGAGAACCGCCTGACTTCTCCGCACTATCTTTCTGTTCAGAAGCATCCCAATTGATGATGTACAAATCATCTTCCTGAACTAAGGTAAAATTATCAAATCCAAGATCCGTCTCTCGAAGTTCACTCTGAAGGTCTTCCAGTTTGATGTTTGCCTTGGTCAAGGTATAGCCGCGATAGCAATAACCATCATCGGTCGTATCCTCGTACGCTTCCACGGACCAGTCCAGGTTGCTCATAGATTTGATTTTCTCCACATCCAAGATATCGGCAGATCCACCTTGTGCCGATTCCAACGTCGCATACAGAATCTCCAAGTCAACCGTTCCATCCTTATGAATTTCAGCCGTTGTCTTGTAGCGAATGCAACCAGTGAAACTGAGGATCATCGTAACGATCATCATGATCATCGACAGTTTCACCCACTTACGGTGATTCGTTTTTCTCTCCATTTCTTCTTCTCCTCTTCTTTTCTTGATACATTTAAGCACCTATATCGATTTTACATGTTAATCAATGGGAATCAACCATCTTCGATTAGCCTAGCCTAATTCTATTCACGACAAAAATTCAAAATAGGAGCATGCCTCAAGGATTGAGCAGAAATAATATAAGTCCAATAAAGTTGCCACCGTCTGGGTGATGATCACCGCAAACGATGGCAATTTCTTCTTTTCAAATATCTGATTCAGTTCATGACACTACATGTTCAACATGCAGATACTTCTCGGCCAAGTGGCTGCCGGGTTCGCCGAGCCAGTCCTGATATAGCTTCTGCACATCCTTATTCTCATGTGAGAAACGCACTGCGCTTGCGGCATCAATGTCACGAAGTACCTGACCACGAAGCATGCCGCGCTCAAGGTCATCCGCATGGATCGGCTGTCCACCGCCGCCTGCGCATCCACCTGGGCAAGCCATGATCTCGACGAAATCATAAGCAACTTCTCCGGCCAGGATCGCCTCGATCAACTTGCGTGTGTTGACCAAACCACTCGTTACAGCAATACGGATTGGGCTACCTGCCAGATCGAATGTCGCCTCGCGCCAATTCGCCTGACTTGCGTCTTGGTTGGAATAGGATACACCTGCATCGGTAAAATCAACCGCACGAATGTTGGAGAATGCATCGGCATCCGGGTTCTTGCCGGTCACTAGGAAGTATGCAGAACGAAGCGCTGCTTCCATAACACCGCCGGTCGTTCCGAAGATGACACCTGCGCCGGTATAATCACCGAACAGTGTATCAAATGGCACTTCCTCGACATCACGAAGATCAACACGTTCTTCCTGGAACAGATTCATGATCTCTCTTGTTGTCAGCACAACATCCACATCCGGCACGCCCTGCTCATCGGCCAGTTCCGGGAGTTCAGCTTCTGCTTTCTTGGCCGTGCATGGCATGATTGATACGCTAAAGATCTTCTTCGCATCTACGCCCATCTTCTCTGCAAAATACGACTTAATTAATGCGCCGAACATCTGTTGCGGACTTTTTGCCGTGGATAACTGTGGAAGAAGTTCCGGATACTGGCTCTTGATGAAGCGGATCCATCCTGGGCAGCAACTGGTGAACATCGGATACTTCTTGAGATCACCGGCCTTCAGGCGGCGGAGTAGCTCGCTTCCTTCTTCCATAATGGTCAGATCTGCAGTAAAGCAGGTATCAAATACATAGTCAAAGCCCATTTTCTTGAGGACTCCTGCCAGTCTGGCGACCGTCGCTTCTTTCGGATCAATGCCGAGAAGTTCAGCATAAGCAGAGCGGATCGCTGGCGCAATCTGCACAACTGTCACGGTTTCCGGGTCAGCAAGTGCACGTCTGACCTTCTCCGTATCATTACGTTCTGTCAGCGCACCGACCGGGCAGTGCGTGATACACTGGCCACAAGCCGAGCAGTCTGCCGCTTCGATGGTACGATTGCCGGACACGCCGATGTGCGAAGCACTGCCCTGATTGATCAGATCCCAGACATGGAGACCCTGCACCTTATCGCAGACCGCTACGCAGCGCATACACTGGATGCACTTCTTGGCATCACGGATGATTGGGAAATTCGCATTCCACTTCTCTACAACATCATTCGCCTTCGGGTAACGATCACAAGCGAGGTGATACTCATCGGCCAGATTCTGAAGCTGGCAATTGCCACTTCTTGCACAACTGGTGCACTGACCCTGATGCTGACTGAGGATCAGTTCCAGATTCATGCGCACGGCATTCTTGACCTTCGCACTGTTGGTCGTAATGACCATACCTTCTTTCACTTTGTTCTCACAAGCGGGGATCAGTCGGTCTTCACCCTCCACTTCTACACAACAGAGACGGCATGCACCAATCTCATTAATATCTTTCAGATAGCAAAGATGGGGGATTTCCACCTTGGCCATCTGGGCTGCTTCCAGAATCGAAATGTCGGAAGGGACCTCGAAATTCTTACCATTTATTACGATATTTACCATTGATTCTTTCTCCCTCCCTCGAATTTTGCGTAACCGAAGTAATCGCAGCGTAGGCATCTTCCACACTCCTGGCGTGCTTCCTGCTCGGACATACCGTTATTGACGATACCGAAATCGCCGTCGATCTGCTCAATGTCGCGGTTGGTGAGATTGACACGGCCACACGGCGTGATCGTCGCGTGATCCGGTTCTGGGATATCCACATCCACAGAGATCTCGTGATGGAATCCCAGGAACTCATCGATATTATCTGCAGCAACCTTACCAGCTGCAACTGCTCGAATGACAGTTGCCGGACCCGATTCTGCGTCACCACCGGCAAACACATTTCCGCTTCCTTCTACGAAACTTGATGGAGTCGCCAGAAGGTTGCCACGCTTGGTCGGAATGCCGCAAGCCTCGAAAGGCTTCACATCGACAGCCTGTCCGATGGCCACGACAATGTAATCGCAAGGAATACGGACGTTCTCTTTATCTGCTTTCTTCACAGATGTACGACCATCCGCACCGATGGTGCTGACCATCTGCGGTGTCGCCCAAAGTGCAGCCACTTCGCCGTTCTCATTCGCTTCAATGTGATCCGGTGCGTGAAGGATGAGCATCTTAGCGCCCTCCATCTGTGCATCCTGCACTTCTTCCGGAAGTGCGGTCATATCTTCGATACGACGACGATAGACACAAGTAACTTTGCTCGCGCCCAGTCTCAGTGCCGTACGGGTCGCATCCATCGCCACATTGCCGCCACCGATGACCACGACACGCTTGCCGGAGAGCGATTCCGCATTGCCTTCGCCGGCTTTTCTCAGCATCTCTACTGCGCTGACCACATTCTTGCTGTCTTCTCCTTCGATGCCCAGTTTCTTATCGTTATGTGCACCAATTGCCAGATAGACGGCATCGTACTGCTTGCGGATCTCCTCGAAGGAAATATCCTTCCCTACGGAAACATTGCATTCCGCGGTAACGCCGCAATCCAGAATATACTGGATATCGCCGTCAAGCACATCCTGTGGAAGACGGTAATCCGGAATTCCATAGCGGAGCATACCACCAAGTTTCGGTCTCTGCTCGAATACATGAACCTGATGACCCATCAGTGTCAGGAAATACGCCGCTGTCAGTCCACCCGGACCACCACCGATCACGGCAACCTTCTTGCCGGTTGCAGGGGATACTGCCGGTGACGGAATATCCTTGGCATGATCCACAGCAAAACGCTTCAGGCCACAGATATTGATGGCATCGTCCACCATGATTCTTCTGCAGGCGCGTTCACAGGGGTGCTCGCACACATATCCGCATACAGCCGGGAACGGGTTGTCCTTTCGCATCAGGCGTACCGCATCTTCATAGCGTCCGGCCTGAATGAGTGCAATATATCCCGGAATATCTACATGAGCCGGGCAAGCATCCACACAGGAGATTGCACGGTCAACGGTGAAACTACAGCAACCATTCTGGATATGCTGCAGATAATCTTTTCTAAAATTCGTCACACTGGAAAGTGCCATCTTCGCCGCTTCGGTACCGATCGCACAATCCGCAGAATCGAGGATTGACTTCGCGGTCTGCTCAATGGCGTCAATGATGTCTTCTTGCGCATCACCTTCCAGTACCTGATCCATCAGGTTCCCAAGCTGGGCCAATCCTACACGGCACGGTGTACACTTTCCACAGCTCTGTCCATGACTGAAAGCAATCATGTTCCGGACGACATGGATAGGGCAGAGTCCCTTGGGGCTTGCTTCTACTCTTCGTTCGAACATGGCATACAAATCCTTCAAGGCTCTCTGTTCACTGCCTTGGAGTTCTATCTTTAAGCGATCCATCTTAACCTCCTGGAGGAAAATATTAGGCGTGAACATGCACGTCGCACACTTCGACGCCCATGCGTACTTCACGTACATTCTCGCACATAGGAATTATAGTGTAAAAGCACTCGCTACGCAACCAACGGGCCAAGTGGAGGGGGGCTGATCCTTCCTCAATCAAAAACGATGAGCGGGATCATTACCTCATCTTCAGAGACGCCGCCATGCATGGATTTCAGGACATCTTCCGGTCGCAGAAAAATCGCAAGATCATCCATCGCGATCGCCAGATAGTTACCCAGCATGTCACGGAAACTCGGATGAGGTTCCGCGGTACCGAAGAGTTGCTTGTCTAACACCTCTTGCATAGGCATGAGCAGGAATTTCTCGCCGAATTCGCGTCGGAATTCGTCTTCAAAGATCTCTTTTTTATCCTCTTTTACAAAGAAGTTCAACACGCATGGTTCTAGCGAAGGCGTACGTATCAAGCAGTCACAGATCTTCGGATAATCCGTCAGGACCACCGCTTGGCAATCTTTGTGCCCGTGATCGGCTGTGACAATGAGAAGCGTATCTTCCAGTTCTCCCACAAGTTCCGCCACCTTCTCTTCCAGTTCTCGTGTCATACGAATGGCAGCTTCAGCGTGACATCCGGATTCGTGCAAAGCACCGTCCGGTTCCGGCCAATAGGCATAGATATATTTCTTTTCCGGTTTCTTGCACAGGTCCTTGATGCGCGCACAGATTTTCTCGAAACTATCCGGGAATGGCTCGAAAAACGGCGTGCAGGCATATGCATGGCCACCGGCGCGATTGATCCTGGAAATGACATTCTCGTATGGGGCAATCGTACTTGCTACGTGGTAGTTCGCTGCAGGCGCTTCGGTACTCTGAATCACATTGAGGAAGACCGTTACATTCTTGTCCAACTGGGGGTAGTAATTATCCCATCCAAGCCAGGCATGCTCGCAGGGCTGAAGTCCAGATAACGCAGAGGTCGTTGCAGGCACTGTGCTGGAAAGGAATACAGATTGATAGACACCGGCCAAGTGACTTCGGAACGGACCGTTCTTATCCAGATGGCTCTCGATGATGGCTTTACCCATTCCGTCCAGAAGGAGGATCACCACATTCTTATAGTCTTTCTGCAGATACCGATCCGCAAGCGGAAGTGTACTTCCTCGGGTCGGCAGATTCCACTTCTTCAGAATGGAATTCGGAAGATTGGCTAAACAGTTCTCGTAATCTGGCCACACCAAGTGATTGTTTTCTTTCATCGTATCTCCTCCAACGCACATCGGGATATTACTTCGTGAGTTTCTCCCAGTCTTCACGTGTATTGACATAGGCTCTTGAGTTCCATGTGCACACCCCATCGCAGCTATTCTTACTTCTTATGTTATAACAAGTATACTTTGCGTTAAATATAGCGATGGTTTAATTGGATACAAGTCACAAGATGAGGTCTTTCAGCAAAGCCACAACACTTTCCTTCGGAGCATAGCCCATCGCCGTATTGACCACTTTGCCATCTTTCATGACCACGACATATGGAATGCTCGACACGCGAAAATCGATTGCGAGGTCGCGTTGCTCGTCTACGTCGATCTTGCCGACTTTCAATTTACCTTCATACTCTTCAGCAATCTCTGCTACGATCGGTGCCAAGCGTTGACACGGACCGCACCATGTCGCCCAGAAGTCCAGCAATACCGGTATGTCCGACTGCATGACTTCCTTCTCAAAATTCTCTTTCGTGATTGTAATTTCTGACATAATATTTCTCCTTAGTCATCTTTCAGTGATTTGTAATACAGTAAGCAGTGACAGTACCCTTCAAATGTTGGATCTTCAATCTGCTCTCGGAATTCCTTGCACATGCAGCGGGTATCCTCTGTTCGCTCCAAGCGGCACGGGCAATAACCACCGGTCCGCTTGAGTCCTTCTTTTACCGTATTGACCATATTCTCATCTGAGTTATATTCAATTTTCATAATGTTTCTTCTCCTGCGCCGGCCGACTTCAGATTCTTCCAGCCGCTCCCGGAACGGCAACGGAAACCGTCCACCGCGCACCTATATTATATCAGCATGGCGGACATATAGAAATGTTTTGTCGTTTCACGATTTTGTGCGGGTGTAGCACAAAGTTGTGAGAGCCTTCATTTTTGGACAAGTTTTTCGTAGCACTTTTCGCATCTGTCTCGTATAAACTAACAGATAGAGAAACAAGTCAGTCAAGGCTGTTAGTAAGCAGCTATACGGAGGTAAAGATCATGGAAAACAATGAGATGAAAGAATTCGAACTGAAAGAAAACACGCTTGAATTAGCAATCGGCGGTCAAGGCCAGGATGGAACGGGCGTACCTGGAATGAAGTGTCCTCAGTGTGGCGAGTTTATCCCGACCACGATTCAACAGATTTCTGTCGCTAGCTGTCTCGTATGTCCGCATTGCCAACTTCGCATGAATATTGACAAAAGCACCAGCCGCCGCGCAATCGACGCACTCAAAAAGGTCAACGCGGCTCAGAATGCGGTCGAGGAGAAGAAGAAATCTTATAACTAAAACGTCTTCACAATCACGAAGATTGTCTCGCATACAATTACACGGTAGACAGCATTCTTGAACTACCTGACATTTGGGGTTGACACTGACGAACCGGAAGCGTAACATCAATAATATATTACGAGGAGATTTTAATGCTTAAGTTATTTACCGAAACTACATACACTACCGAGACCACATGTACACAGACGACATGTGGAACGGGCGGCGCACAAAGTTTTTCGGATTATAAGTAAACCTCGCACGATAATTTGAAGCTTAAGTAGACCGCTCATTCCTTTAAGGACGGGCGGTTTTTTGTTTTCGATGAGAGATATGAAAGAAGGTGGTTGTATGACCGATTCGGACACTGACACAGATACTGAGACATTTAAAAACAAGAATTTTCGGAGGAAAAAACATGGATTTACACGATTTTAAAGATGTAGCGGAAAACTACGACAGATACCTTGATGTGATGACTGAGAACGAGAAAAGTCACGAGCATTTTCAGGAATTTTACTACGAGCTTGCCAAGAAGTACGGGGAAGGCGGAGTAGTCGATATCGCCTGCGGAACTGGTGCGGTGCTTTTGTATCTTGCGGAGAAGGGCATTATTGCAGACGGCACGGATTTGTCCGAGGAGATGTGTCGCATGGCTTCCGACAAGGCTTCGCAAATGGGCTTAAATCTAAATATTTACCCTGCCGATATGACGAAGTTTGATTCCGGAAGGAAATATTCGCTTGCTATTATTGCCAGAAGCGGCTTTATGCACCTGCCGACACCGATCCTTCAGAAAGCGGCTCTTCTTAATATCAGGGAGCAATTGGTTGACGGCGGAATATTAACGCTTAATACTTTTGATCCGTTCCCGCCTCATCAGGCAGTTCAGATGAAAACGGGGCCTGACGATTATTCGTTCAGATTGGAATACGTAAACAGCGACGGCAAAAAAGGAAAAATATATAACGCCATAAGTTACGACCCGGTATCGCAGATAATGTCCGGGAACTGGAAATTCGAGACGCTGGACGATGACGGAAACGTAATCGACGTAAGAATAAGACCTGTTACGATGAGACAGACGTACCGTCAGGAAATGATGTGGCTTATCGAGCTTTGCGGTTTTGAATTGGTTGAACTTTACAAGGATTATAACTTTGAGAAGGCGGGAGATGTTTCAGCTCATAATCTCATCTGGGTTTTAAGGAAGAAATGTCTTTGCCAAAAGTATGCTTGAGCAAAGCAAAGTTGCAGTAAATCAATGGCTATCACATATTTACGCATCACTTCCAAGGTTTCTTCCCATCAAACCAACCTTTCTCTTTCCAATACTGCGTTTCAATTGGTGACGAGTTCCAGCCTTTCTTTTGCATCATTCCCATCATCCAAAACATAAATCTTGTCTTTATACCAATAGAAGGTGCTGTATTTTCACTTAACCTTCGTGCCAGTATAGCTGTTTTCTTCTCTATCTTTTTCTTTTTATCCGCAGCTACACCATCGAAGCTCATTGCCTGAACTGCCATACCATATTTGTAAATCTCAGGAACACCCAAGTAGAACAGACAGTCTTCCACATCCTTCATAGCTGATTTTATTCCTGTCCCTGCAGCTGTAGATACAATAACAGCCTTCTTCCTAAACATAGATTCCATCGGTCTATGAGCCATCCATAGATCAAATGTGAGATCAAAAAATGATTTTAATGGTGCTGACATATGCATACAATAAGTCGGTGTTGTAACAATTAATATATCTGCCGCATCTATTGTATCAATTATCTTCTTTTTTTCTTCGTAATAAGGACATGTAGAAACATCTTCTATACACTGATAACAGCCTGCACAAAAATGATTTAAGTCCTTCGGAAAGAAAAACTCAGTAATCTCATTTTCGCCTTCTATTTTATCTGCAATCATTCGCCCGATATGATATGTACTTCCTTTATGATTCTGTCCATTAAGCATAACTATCTTCATTACTGTGTATCTCCGTAAATTTTGCTAAATTGTCTAAAATGTTTTTCAAGCATTTCTAATGCTTCCGCTTCTCTATCCGGTTCTCTGTCACATAAAGTTAATAGCATATAAATCGGCGCATAAAACTGGAGAGTCATCAAGTCCACATCCGCATGATTAAATGCCCCACTTGCTACCATAAATTGAAACAACATCTTTTGATAAGAAATTGGACCATCTACGTATTGCGAAGTATAAATATTCGCAAATTCTTTATTATGAAATTGCTCTATCGTCAGTATCTTTCTAAACCTGCTTGTATAGTCATCATGTAAAAAATACAAAAATAACCCTGTTCCGATTTCTACCAATTTATCCTCTGAAATACTGCTATATACTGATGCATCCGCTGAGGGATTCATACCACTAATATTTAAAGCACCTGCCTGCTTCTCATATCTTTTATTCATTTCATCAATGATTGCATCAAAAATCGCCTGCTTGTTCTTATAATGCTTATAAAGAGAAGGAGCTTTAATTCCAACCTTTTCTGCTATTTCTCCCACATAAACATTTGCATAACCTTTTTGTGCAAACAATGTTAAAGCCTCATCTAAAATTCTATGTTTTGTATTCATCCACTAATACCTCTCTTGTTTTGGCTAACTTGAATTAGCCATATTGTAAGCTAATTCAAATTAGCCGTCAATCAAAAAAGAAAAGATTATCAGCAAAGTGATTAAACTCCTTTTCGGCCTGTCAAATAATAAACCGCGAGCTGCGTTCTGTGAGAGAGACCCTCTTTAAGAAGAATCGAACTGATGTAATTTTTGACAGTACCTTCTGAAATAAAGAGTTTTTCAGCAATCTCCTTATTCGAAAGACCAAAAGCAACTGCTTCGATAATCTCAAGTTCACGCGATGTGTAATTCTCCTTATTGAAGTTACTGTTAGGCTTAATTCCTACATCTACGAACTTATCGAAAACTTTCTCATCCATGATATGAACGCCCTGATGAATTGAGTGGATCATCTGCTTTAGTTCTTCAGGTTTGTGATTCTTAATGAGGTATCCTTTAGCACCATTCTTAATCGCCTTATCTACGAGCACATCATCGTCGAAAGTTGTAAGGATCATAACCTTACCTAAATCTTCCTCGACGAAAACTTTGGTTGCTTCAATTCCATCCATCACTGGCATCTGGATATCCATAAGCACAACATCACATTTGTTTAAGCGGGCTAATTCAACAGCTTCCTTACCATTAGAGGCACAGCCAACAACTTCAAAATCATCATCGATTTCTAAGATAATTCGCATGCCATCTCTTACAAAATCACTATCGTCAACAATAATTACTTTAATTGGATCCATTGTTTTCACCCTCTGTTTTCTTAATTGGAAGAATCATATTAATAGTAAATCCACCCATGGATTCAATATCAAGATATCCTTTTACATTTCTTACTCTCTGTTTCATGCCCTGAATACCCATTCCGTCTATAACATTCTCAGAGCCTTTACCATTATCCTTAATTAAACATCGTACAACTTCTCCAAGTGTTGTAATGCTGATACTTATCTCTGTACATTTAGAGTACTTTAACGCATTTGTCACTGCTTCGAAGGCATTATCAAGAATAATATCCCAGATATTTTCTGAAATCTCCTTGTCATCTGCCTGAACATCCAAAGTTGCTTTGATGTTATACTGCTCCTCACACTCACTGCAGAGTGCCTGCAAAGACTTAAGAGCCATTCTCTTCTTATCTGGTCGTTCATTACGAATAATGACACGAATCTCATCCATACTGCCACGAAGATTATCGATTACTTCCTGTAAGATTTTCTGGCTCTCATCTGGCTTTTTATCCATAAGAACTTTAACAGCTTCCAGCTTATACAAAGAACCATTAATGCTATGACCTAACTTATCGTGCAGAGCCTGCGAGATACGCGCCTTCTCTTCAAGCAACTCATTATCGTGACGGAGCCTTGATTCGCGCATCTCATTCTTGTGAGCAACATTACTGTGTTCCATATCAGATTTAAGCTGGGATTCTGTCTCAATATTCTCACCTACTATCTTCTTATACCAGTCGATAATCTTATAGTTCTGAAGATACAAAAGGAAGAGAAATGAAGTAATCAGAAAACATAATCCAGTATTGAGATTCTTGTAATACGCCAAAAACAGAACCAGATATGAGCCAAGATAGTAAAGAACAGAAAGATTGGAGACAGCATCAAGAAAAACGATACCTGCGAAATATACTCCTATAACAGGAAATAGGAATACGGCAATCACTGCCGGTATTCCCTCTCCAACAATCCATAAATTACGATGTTTTATATCAATGTCAGTCATCACAGAGCAAAGAAGAAATAATGCTCCAAGAAGAAACTGACCACCAGTCAATCCAGTAGAATCGAGTGTCTGCATTATTCCCCAGCAAACAAGACTAAGGATTCCTACAAACTTTACTAATACGAAGTAGAAACTACGAAGATGACTTTCCACTAATTAACCTCTTACTCTTCATCGTTGAGCTTAAGACCAAGTATTCCAATTACGAATATTATAACCAAATAAGCAAGAGTAGCACAAAGCATTAATGAATATCCGCTGCTATTTCCATTCTGGAATCTTGATACTGAGAAGAGTGCCCATCGTTCTGGCATAAGAAGAGCTACTTTTCTATATGTCTCACTAGCTCCACTGATATCAAAATATGAACCAGAAAGCAAAGCTGAGAGACTCCATATTACAAAAGATAGGAAAGCACTTCCTGCCATTGACTTACAGAACAATCCTGTACATACGCTTAAGAGATTAAAGATGAGACCCTCCAGGAATACTACGATGAAGAACTGGAAAACTGTAATTCCAATATCTGCCCTTACGAAAAGTACGAATGCAAGAAGCATAACAATCGCCTGGAAAAGTGAGGTTCCAATAACAAGGAAAATCTTTGACAAAAGATAGCTAGCCTTATTCGCCTTTGTAAGAAGGATTCTTGAATATACATGATCCTGGTTTTCCTGAAGGATTGTACCAAGAACCAGTACTCCTCCGAACACGAATGCAATAGTCGCAATTGCGATGCAATAACCAACTGTTCTTGTCTCATAGTAATCAATGTCATCATCTGATTTTACTGATACATATGTAACTACCGAATCGCCACTTACTGCATTATGATTTATCACAGCTAACTCAAAGGAATTAACAAGAAGATCAAATCTGTCATCTTCTCCAATCTCATAGATAGTGCTATCGCTAAAATTATCTTCAAGAACAATAATTGCACCAACCTTGTCATTCTTTGGAGTGAATTTAACACTGTCCATGATTTCATCTTCTGAAACATTACTTACATCCACTCTAAAAATCTGAAAAACACCAGCAGCGTCAAGATTATCACAAAAGTTCTTTGATTCTTCGTTATATATCTTGTCGTAAACTTTAACTGGGTAACGATAGAAATCCACCTGATAAGCAATCTGTGTATTCATTGACTCAAGTTCATAGACTTCATCTTTCTTCTCTTGCTTATCCATGTTATTCCACAGATTCATGCAGACTGTAGCAATGAGTGGAATTAAGATACCAACAACCAGGAAAGCTTTATTTCTAAGGAGGAGTTTTGCTGTAGATTTTGCCATTCTAAGAGCATTATTTAACATAACTTATACCTCTTTCTTACAAGATGTAATGAGAATTCCCAAAGGAATACAAACTGCTGTCATACCAAGCAGAACACCAATACATGAGCCAAGCATACTGCTGCTGCCATTTACAGAAGTTTCAACTAATGTTCTGTTAACATAGTACAAAGGAGATAATCTCTTTATTGTTTCAGGCACAACTGAATACATATATGTCTCAAAAGTTCCACCTACAAAACCTGCAAACCAAAGTGTCATGAACAAAAGTCCAATTGAAACAGCCATGTTCTTAAAGAGGAGGAAGAATACCAAACCATATGCAGTAAATGCGATAGCTGTTAGTGCAAGGATTCCGTAGAACACGAGTGCATTTCCCATCGATACTTCAAAGAAATTCATAACAATTACACTTACAAGAATAACCTGAACAAGAATTGCGATAATAAGACATGAAATATACTTTGACATGTATCTAATAAAGCTTCCAGCATTTCCCACGCGGAATCTGATTCCTATATGGCTCTGACGTTCTGTCTGGAAGATAAAACTCAAGAAAACAACACATAGACTTAAGAAATAAACAATCTCAATAATTCCGTAGTAGTTTTCAGCTTCTGAGAACTTGATTGACTCAATAGTTGATGTCTTCACATCTACTTTTGAACTCATCAGTCCGATTTCCATATTCTTATCAACATTAAAAAGAACATACTGAACGATTCTTGTCTGCATCTCTTTCTTGTCATCGCCATAGATGTGATAAGAATCTTTATCAAAGTTAACGAAAACATCGACTTCACCATTCTGGATGAGTTCTTCAGGATTACTATCCTTGTAAGATTGGGCAGTCACACCTTCCTTATTGAAACTATCCACCAGAATATTCTCGAGAATTGCATATCTACTGCTGTCTGACATCTCGTATCCCATCTTAAAGTCTGTGACTTCTTCAGCGGAATCAAGAAGTGTATGAAAGGCATTTGCCAAAGCTGCAACTACTAATACTGTCGCAACTGGTACAACGATTATCATGACCTTATTACGAAAGATAAGTTTCAGATAATTCTTGATTATTACAAATAACTTATTCATTTACTTAACCCTCAAACATAATCTCTAAGTGTCTTTCCAGTAAGTGTGAGGAATACCTGCTCAAGTGAGATGTCATCATCTGGTGACTTACGAACCAGATTCTTAAGTTCTTCCTTAGTGCCAATCGCAATAATCTTGCCGTTATCCATGATTGCAATTCTTGTACAGATTGCTTCGACTTCTTCCATATAGTGGCTGGTATAGATAACTGTCGTACCATCACTATTAGCTTTCTTAATTCTCTCGAGTATGAAGTTTCTGGACTGTGGGTCGATACCTACTGTAGGTTCATCAAAGATAAGAAGCTTAGGCTTGTGACCAAGAGCACATGCGATATTAAGTCTTCTTTTCATACCACCTGAGAATGTCTTAGCGTATGAATTACGTCTGTCTGTAAGTTCAACAAACTCTAATGCGCTATCCACTGCTACCTTTAAGTCTTTACCCTTTACATCGTAAAGTGATGTGAAAAGTTCAACGTTCTCCCAAGCCTTAAGGTTACCGTAAATTGCCAGATCCTGTGGGATGTAACCTATGAGCGGCTTAAGCTTTTTCGAGTCCTTCTTAACATCCATTCCAAAAAGTTCGATATTTCCTGCAGTTGGTTTAAGAAGTGAACAGATCATATTCATTGTTGTTGACTTACCAGCTCCGTTAGGACCAAGAAGCCCAAAGATTTCACCCTCCTTAATTTCAAGTGTCAGGCCATCAACTACTGGTTTATTATCATATTTCTTAATAAGTCCTTCTAACTTAACTACTGTATTCATAACTGAATCTCCTTAACGTGTTTTACATTTACGATTCTATAACTTGGAATTCAATTACAAATCTGCCTTTTGACATATTTTGAACATGACTTTAGTCATATCCTGCACAAAAAGAGAACCCTCAAGTCACGAAAGTGACCTGAGGGAACATGTCAGAAAGGTTTATGCTAAAACCTTAGGGTAGTCGGGTTGTAACAACTAAATTAGCATAAGAGATTATTTCTTATCGGCTGTCATATTTTTAAAGGAATACCTAATCACTCCTTTTGGACACACATCAGCACACGCACCACACTGAATACATTCAGAACACTTACCATTCATATTCTTTGTAACCATCTCATCTACAGCCAGTCCCATTGGACAGGCTTTGCTGCATTTCTTACAGGAAATACATTTTGACCTATCAGCCTGCATATGGAGCTGCGGAAGATGCAAAATCTGGCCAATCTTGGAACCAATTACCATAAATGGTGCCATCCAGCAAATATAATGACACGCCGCTCTTTTTCCATGAATTAACGCTGGGGCAACAAGCAGAAGAATCACTCCGTAATAAATAATATAATTGTATATCTCTGTTACAGAAATTCCATGGTCTGTCATATATAAGAAATCAATGGTTACATCATTTTTTCCGAGAACAAAAGTGATTACTATTGCTGCTATCCAGATTACCCAGATCACATACTTAATATTATTGCGCCAACCCTGTTTTGCCGGTCTGTCATTCGCCATAGCTGCACATTCCTGCAATCCGCCTGCCGGACACAGATAACCGCACCATGCTCTGCCCAGAAATATGGATGCAAGAAACATCGTACAAAACACAATAAAACTACCGTTCATGATATGTTCTGATGCAGCCTGAATAATCAGATATGGTGAAAAATACCATATTGTAACTGGGAATAACAAAAATGAGATTAACAGCAGTGCTCTGCGGATTTTCTGTCTTTTCATTATATCAATCCGTCCTTTCTACAAGAAGTTTTTTTGCATCCTGACACCAACGCAGATATCCTTCATAGGTTTCAACACCAAATGACACCGTCAGATAGAAAAAGAGGTGATCTCTTTGGTCTAATACATGTGAAAGATTATTCTTATATACCTGTAACACTGCAAGATCTCTTGAAATCTCCTTTTCAAACTCTTCTATTGTTGCAATAGACATCTCATTGTCAGTTGCTCCCCCGAAAAAAACTTTAAGAAGCATTTCATATTTCAGATCGTTTACGGATTTAGAATCTGACAGCCATATCCTAAGCTTTTCTCTGCCTGCATCCGTAATTTCATAATAAATCCTCTCTCTGCCTGATTCGTTCTTAACATTCTCTGCCTTTTGTATCAAGCCAGATTCTTCTAAGGAAGCTAAAGCCGGATATATGCTTCCAAAACTCCCTTTCCAGAAAAAGCGAATTCCTCCGTCAATCTGTTTTTTGATATCATATCCTGTTAATGGATTATGAGATAACAGGCCTAAGATAACCATATCTATTTTTCTATCCTTTGCCACTTAGATGCCCTCCATGAATTCATCCAGCTTTTCATGATTTTTGCTAAACGCCTCGTTTGATTTATCTGCAAGCGCGACACTCCTTCTCATATTTTTAAGTTTTTTCGCCAGGTTGGAAATACACTTCTCATTATCTCCACCGCCACTAAAAGTAAATACTGCAACAACTTTATCTGCTATATCAGCATATTTCAAAAGAGAATTGATTGGTGAAGCAGCCTTTCCGGCCCAGATAGGCGTTCCTATGATTATTTCGTCATATACATCAATATTTTCTGGTACCCCTTTAATTTTGGGTGTCATACCAAAAGTTGACTGCATTCCACCTATCAACATTTGTTTCCCCATTTTATGAGGCATTGGTTTGGTCGGTTCAATTCTATATAAGTCCAAATTTAGCTTTTGAGACATATACTCTGCTGCTTCTTTTGTATTGCCACTTAATGAATAATATATAATCGCTCTCTTCATTACATCTCCTTTATGTATCAATTTGATATATCGTTTTGATACATTGTAGTATGCATATTTTAATTAGTCAAGAGTGGACTGCGGCGAAAAATGTATAGTCGGATATAATTCCATCAGCATCTGGAAAGGAATTGTAAATGGCTAGAAGAAACGAAAAGTACACTCCGGAAATGAGAGAACAGATCGCAGCATATATCTTGGAATCCGAAAAATCAGCAACAAAGACAGCAAAAGAGAAAGAAAAGGAAGCAGAGCTGGAAACCCAGAGAAAGAAGCTGGCAGAAGCCCAAGAGGATATAGAAATATTAAATAAGTCCCTGCACATCTTTATGCAACCCCGCGAATGAAGTACGAAGCGATCAAGAAGTACCGCAAGGAATATCCCGTGATAAAGATGTGCAAGGTCCTAGTCGTAGCAAATAGCACATCAATCCGGAATCAACAAAATACAATTTAGGAGTTTTTACAACAGTTCTTCCAAGATTATTACTGTCCGGTTCAAGGAAATGTATAATATAAGATGCCTCGAGAATTGAACACCAATTTTTTATTGTTACAGCAGAAACCCCAATATCTCTGGATATACTATCATAATTTACCATCTGCCCACTATACAGTGCACACACTTGAATAAATTTTCGGAATGCACTCACATTATCAGCATTTATCTGATTGAATATGGCGGCTCTTTAGCGCCAAGTCGTCGCTAATTCTTGCGCCACAAAAATCGGTAATTACTGCGCCACATCCGTCGCTAACACAGTGCCACACCTCTGGCAGATATAATGTCTGTACGTTCTAGTAGAACGAATAACAAATGGAGGTGGCACATATGCCAAACTACAAAGAAATCGCACGGCTGAAAGTAGCCGGGCAATCAAACAGGGCAATTGCTGATTTTCTGGGTCTATCTCGGAATACTGTAAATGCTGCTGTTGCACGAATTGAAGATTCAGGACTAGGTTTTGAGGATCTTCAAATACTCACGGATGCTCAAGTAAATGAAGTATTCCCGCCGACTTCAGGGCGCAAAGTCGAAGACGAATACTACATGCCTGACTTTGAGCAACTTAAGAAAGAACTGGCAAAGCCCGGAGTAACACTTCAGCTCTTATGGGAAGAGTATTCAGACAGTTGCAGATTGTCAGGATTGAAACCGTATCAGCTAACCCAGTTCAAGAAACACTTCAACGATTACCTGAAGACAACCGGATTCAAAGACATTATCCAACATAAAGCCGGCGAGCAAATAGAGGTAGACTGGGCAGGTGTACGCCCATATTGGCAGGATCCCGATTCGGGAGAAAAAGTGTATGGCTGGTTGTTTGCAGCAGTTCTGCCGTTCAGTGGATTGGGTTTTGCTTACGTTACAGCTGACATGAAACTGCCAAGTTGGATTCAATGCCATATTAAGATGTATGAGTTCTTTGGTGGTGTTACAACCATTCTTACACCCGATAACCTTAAGACCGGAATAACTAAGCATACACGCGACGAACTTGTTGTTAACAGCACTTATCAGGATATGGCCGAATACTATGGAACAGTTGTTGTTCCTGCAAGAGTCAGATCACCGAGAGATAAGAATCAAGTAGAGAACCTCGTATATCAGTTTGAGAAAGACGTAATCGGCAGACTGCGCAATTGTCAATTCTTCTCTATCGATGAATATAACGATCAGTTACTTCTTGAGGTTGAACGATTTAATAACAAACCTTTTCAGAAGAAAGAAGGAACAAGGCGTTCCGTATTCAACGAGCTTGAGAAATCAACGTTAAGACCATTACCTGTAAGACGGTACGAACTAGCAACCTATAGAACGGCAATTGTTCAATCGAATTCCCATGTTGCATACCAGAAGAACTACTACTCCGTTCCATATCAGTATCTGGGTAAGGAAGTAACGTTGAAGATTACTTCACATCACCTAACAATTCTTTACAACAAAAATGTATTGAGTGACCATGAACTTCTCTGGAACAAGATTGGCGCCTATTCTACGATACCGACTGATATGCCGCCTCACAGCAATGCATACGGAGAGTGGAACAGCACTAGATATCTCAATTGGGCAAAGAACAAAGGACCGAACGTATATGAAGTAATCTACAGGATATTTGCCAGCTCCAATGTAGAACAACAACATTACCGAACGGTCCATTCTATCCTCAAATTGGCTTCCACTTATTCCGACCAAAGATTAGAAGAAGCCTGCAAGGTGTTAGCGACCAGCTAAAATAGCCACTGCGGGACCAGCTAAAATCGCCAAATCCAGCTCACGTAAAATCGCCAACACACCAGTATCTTTACCTTGATTT
>JAGHVD010000031.1 GCA_018064475.1 Candidatus Scatonaster coprocaballi | reverse complement strand
ATTCTTTGATCCATGACGATCTGCCTTGCATGGATGATGATTGCCTACGTCGAGGTAAGCCGACCTGCCATATAGCGAATGGGGAGAACTTCGCGCTGCTTGGTGGTGATGCACTCTTGAATCGTGCATTTGAGCGTGTGTTGACCGCAATTTCCAAACATCCGGAGACATGTCGCGCTGCGGTCTGCTTCGGCGAAAATACAGGAATCCTTGGTATGATCGGCGGTCAGAGCATCGATCTTGCATCAGAGGGTGTCAAGATCGATACCGGTAGACTATGTGAATTACATGAGAAAAAGACCGGCGCACTGATCAATGCTTCATGCCTTATCCCTTACTATATCTATGCTTCTACGCATGGTGAGAATCAAGAAATCTATAGCCTGATCCGTCGTTTCTCAGCAGGAACGGGACTTGCTTTCCAGATCAAGGATGACCTGCTTGATGTTCAGGCGGATGCTAGCGTACTTGGTAAGTCTACGGGCAAAGATGCGCGAGATCAGAAATCGACATTTGTTACGGTTTTCGGTGAGAAAAGCGCCCAGAAGATGTTGGATGATACGTACGTGGATGTGTATTCCGCATTGGATGAGCTTCAGAAGAAGGGATACGATGTAGCAAATCTTCGTCAGTTCAGTGATATGCTGCAGAATCGGGTGCAGTAAGACATGGAACCTACGCCAATATTAGATAGGATCAATACGCCGGAACAGGTGCAGAATTTGTCTTATGAGGAGATCCGTTCACTATCTGATGAACTTCGTGAAGTCATAATCGACCGTGTGAGTCAGAACGGTGGGCACCTTGCTTCGAGCCTCGGTGTCGTGGACTTGACGCTTGCCTTGCTCGCTGAATTTACACCTCCTCATGACCAGATCGTCTGGGATGTGGGACATCAGGCTTATGCTTATAAGTTACTCACCGGCCGCAAGGACCAATTCCACACACTTCGTCAGTATGGTGGTATTACCGGATTTCCGAAAATCAGTGAGAGTAAATACGATGCTTTCGGTGTCGGTCACAGTAGTACATCTGTATCGGCGGCGCTTGGTCTGCTTCGCGCGAAGAAACTAAAAGGCGATGACGGTCACGTGATCGCTGTGATTGGTGACGGTGCCATGACCGGTGGTATGGCCTTTGAGGGATTGAACGATACCGGACATTTCAGCGAGAATCTGACAGTGATTCTCAACGATAATCAGATGTCGATCGATAAGAATGTTGGCGGACTGTCTCGTGCATTGGCCAATCTTCGTTCTTCATCGGGTTATATTAAGACGAAGAACCGCGTGGAACGGTTTCTTCTGAAAATCCCATTGATCGGCCGACCGATTGCAAGATTCATCCGAATGATCAAGACTTGGATCCGTCTTCTGATCAGAAGAAATGCACCGGTTATCTTCGAAGATCTGGGATTCCATTATTTCGGTCCTTTTGACGGTCACAATATTCCTCTCCTTCGCAAGAAATTGCAGATTGCGAAAGATATCGATGGCCCGGTACTGATTCATATTGTGACGAAGAAGGGTAAAGGATATCCATTTGCCGAAGAGGATCCTTCTTCATATCATGGTGTGTCGCCGTTTGACCGCACGAAGGGTGTACAGCCTTCTCATACGAAGACATTTACGAATGCTTTCTCAGATTCTCTGGTTCGAGTGGGTGAACAGTACGAGAAAGTTGTTGCAATCTGTGCGGCAATGATGACCAGCACCGGTCTGGATCAGTTCCGCCAGCACATGAAACTTCGTTTCTTTGATGTCGGCATAGCGGAAGAACATGCTGTGACGATGGCTGCAGGAATGGCTGTGAATGGATTTGTCCCAGTGGTGACACTTTATTCAACATTCGCTCAGCGTGCATATGACCAGCTCTTACACGATGTTTGCCTTCAGAATCTTCATATGGTTCTGGCACTGGATCGTGCGGGAATCGTTGGCGCAGATGGAATGACACATCAAGGTATTTACGATATCTCCATGATGCTATCGATGCCGAATGTGACGCTTCTGTCTCCTTGCAATTATGCTGAACTGGATCGAATGCTGGAATATGCGGTATCCTCAGCGACAGGACTTGTTGCGGTCCGTTATCCTCGTGGCGCGCAAAGTGAAGTGCTGGCTCAGATTCCGTCTTCGGAAGGAATTGAGCCTCGCGTGATCCGTGAGGGTAAGAACGTTGCAATCTGCGCTTTGGGCATCATGTGCGAGCAGGCGCTCCTTGCTGCGGATCAACTGGAAGAACATGGCATTCACGCGCGTGTGATCGATGTGCGTTCTGTGAAACCTTGTCAGGTTTCAACGTGGAAATCTTTGTTGACAGATATTTCTGAAGTTGTGACGATTGAAGATGGAATTGCGCATGCAGGTTTCGGCACTTTCCTGCTTTCTCAGTTGAAAGCGGCAGGCGAATTGAAAGGCATCAAGCATTTTGAGATTCTGGGTGTTTCCGATCAGCCATTAATCGCCGGAAGTCGTCAGATCCTATTAGAGAAAGAACACATGGATGAGCATTCGATTGTCGAAACCATTCTGTCATGGAAAGAGTAATTCTTGGACCTGCGCAAGCATTTGCGCAGGTTTTTTTCACATATTTCATTTAATTGTGTTTATATCATAATGCATAATTCTGCAGAATTCTGTATAATTAAATGACATGTGGAAAGGAGAACTTGTGATGAAGTTCGGATTTGTCATTAATGAAGAGAAGGACCAGGGTTTTGCATTTACCAGACATGCTGTGTCCATTATTCATGCAAAAGGTGGAAGTGTGATCCTTGATGAGTCTTATCTGGGAACAGAACTTGACGGTCTTACGGGCGTTACCATAGGTTCTTATTCTGATTGCGATATGCTGTTCTCTTTAGGAGGAGACGGTACATTCCTTCAGACTGCTTATGCACATATGAGTCATCGTATTCCTATGATTGGTGTGAATCTTGGAAGTATCGGTTTCTTAACGGAGATCCATAAGGATGACTTTGAAGATGCTGTCGATCGATTGATGGCAGGACAGTATACGCTTGAGAAGCGTTCTCAACTAGATGTTACGTTGATGTCGGAGGATGGTACGGTTCGTGAGCACGATGTGTGTCTGAATGATGCGGTGGTAGCTCGTGGCGCCAACCTGCATGTGGTGACACTGGATCTTCTGATCGATCACGATTATGTGGAATGTCTTTCCGGAGATGGCGTCATTATTTCTACAGCGATGGGTTCGACGGCGTATTGTCTGGCTGCAGGTGGACCAATCGTGAAACCTGAACTGGATCTGTTTATGGTGACGCCGATCTGTCCACATACACTCCATAACCGTAGTTATGTTGTTTCAGGTGACAGTACGATGGAACTTATCATCGGGCGTTTCTCTGATCCACCTATCCTTTCCTTGGACGGACGTCCAAATATTGAACTTCGTTATCATGACCGTATTCTGCTGAAGAAGTCAGAACAGCCTGTAGTGGTAGCTAAATTGGGCTATGAGAATTTCTATCAGACGATTCGTCAGAAGATCCATGCAAGAGGTAGTTTCTATGAAGATGGCGAAAAATGAGCGACAAGAATGTATGTTAAGACTCGTGCGTGCACGAGAGATCAGTACGCAGGAAGATCTTGCCCGCGAATTGGAGAATGAAGGCTGGCAGGTCACACAGGCTACGGTTTCACGTGATATCAAGGACCTTGGCATAATCAAGGTGACACTTCCTACCGGAGGAACGAAGTATAGCGTTCTGGATCGTACTGGTGACGTGGCGCCGGGAAGATTGCTCTCGGTATTTGCGCACTCTGTGTTAAGCAGTGAAGTAGCGATGAATCTGGTGGTGGTAAAGACATTGCCGGGTATGGCCAATGCGGCAGCTTCGGCCCTTGATTCGATTCATCTTTCCGGAGTAGTTGGCTCAATTGCCGGAGATGATACGGTATTTATCGCAACGCCAAGCGCAGAAGATGCACTCGCGATTCATTCCACGATTCGTGATATGATCAATCGCAATAATACTGATATATAAGGAAGGCTCACGTGCTAGTTTCTCTCTCTATTCAAGATTTTGCCATAGTTGAACGTGCAAGTTTTGCTCCGGGTAAGGGTTTGAATATCCTGACCGGTGAGACAGGTGCGGGTAAATCTCTGATAATTGATGCAATCGGTGCGCTTCTTGGTCACAGGATTGGAAGAGAGTATGTGAGAAAAGATTGCGATAAAGCGGTGATTGAGGCGGTCTTTGATGAGATCTCTTCGGTAATACCCTCTCAAGTACTTGAAGAATTTGGAATCGAAGCGGAAGAAGATACGTTGATTCTACTTCGTGAGATCTCCAAAGACGGACGTTCGCTCGTTCGCATCAACGGACGCGTGATGCCGGTATCTGTTCTCAAGTCGATCGGCACCTATTTGGTTGATATTCATGGACAACATGATCAGCAAACGATCTTTGATCCGACGATGCACCTTGGTATGTTGGATGCTTATCTTGGTGATGAGATTAAACCAGCGCTTCAAGCTTTCCAAGAAAAACTGGAACAATACCGCACGATACTGGTCGAGCGGAAGAAGTATGAGACGGATCCGCAGAAGAGTCAGCAGATGCAGGAGCTGCTTCGCTATCAGATCGCTGAAATCGAAGCGGGTCATTTTCACGCGGGAGAAGAAGATGAGTTGGTGGAGAAACTACGTGTCCTGAAGCAGGCGGAGAAGAGAAACCTCCATCTATCATATGTTCTGGATGCATTGTCGGCAGAAGATTCTGAGTCGCCGATCAGTTCACTTCAGAATGCTGCTTCACATCTTCAGGAACTGAAAGCCATGGATGATTCATTCTCTGAACAGGCCGAACAGCTCCAATCGATCTGTATGGAACTCGATGCGATGTATGGTGAGCTTCGTAAAGAAGAAGTGGGCGTGTTTGAGTCGTATGATGAAGTAGAAGAGCGTCTAGAGAAACTCCGTGGTTGCATGGCAAAATATGGTGGTTCCTTTGAAGGAATGGAGACTTTCCTGAAAGAGGCAAATGAGCGCTTGGAGATCCTAAGTGAAGGTGATACTCGATTGAAACAGCTTCATGCGGAACGAGTGAAGGTGGAGCAGGAACTTCTTGTTCTGGCTGACCAGATTCATGCGATTCGTGAGAAAGCGGGAGAAGAACTCTCCGCGCAGATTGTAGA
>JAGHVD010000011.1 GCA_018064475.1 Candidatus Scatonaster coprocaballi | reverse complement strand
ACGGTACCATAGCCCAGAACCGTTGCAGATGTGAGGTCTACTTCACCTGCCATATTCTTGGCCAGTGCATCACTATAAGTAGTGAAAAGACTGTCGTTCGATAGATCTTCGGGTGCGTCGATACTGTCAATATGAATGTTGTAACCGGTGTTCCGATCGAAGCCGTCCTGATAAGTACTGAGTTCACATCGGATGGCATCCATCTCCGAGAGTGCTGTCTCCACATTCGGGAATCCCATGTTCGTATAGCCTGTCGCATTCTCGTCCATCTGACTCTACATAAGGTTACCGATATAGTCATCCGGTAACTTGATGGAAATACCAGATTTTGTGGTGCATGTCGCATCAGAAGGAGTCACTTCAGCATTTGATTCATTACTTGGAGTGACAGAAGTTTCGCTACTAGCATCTGATGCAACAGACTTCTCAATGGAAGAAGTCTCCACCTTGTTGTCTTTCGATTTGGAACAAGCGACCATAGACAACATACTCAAGATGAGCGTAATAGCTAGGATAGCGCGCAGGAATTTCTTGGAACGCATGGGAGGGCCTCCGTAAGTTAGTAAATAATATCAGTAATATTTTATTATATGTTAGACTTTTTTGGTAGTACTTCTTTCCATCGTTCGTATAAACAGATGTAAACAAACTGGAAGGCAAAAATTTCCCCAAAGGAGATTAGAAAAAGATTTGGAATTATTCCCACTCAATGGTAGCCAGGCTTCTGGCCCCGGTCGACATCCTGGTGATCCTTGCAGCCGGCGCCATTACATATGGAATATGTCTGTTGCTTAATCGAGAGGAAAAGAAAGCAGCAGTAAAAGTTTAGTCGATTTTTGAAAAAAGGTGAGTAATTCTTCCCAATCATGCAACTAAGTAGTGAAAGACATGTTGAATACTTGGTAAACTTGGGAGGTAAGTTTCGAAATGAAAAAGACGATTGGAATATTGATTACGATGACAATGGTTCTGGCTCTGTGCGGGTGTAATCAACAGCCTGCTCATTCACAGACGGGAAAAGAACGTCTGGCGACTATGGAGGAAAGCACAGCGAATGATTCCGAAACCGAACAGACCGAGTCGAATCCTGAAGAAACAGAAGTGACTACATCCCAAGCAACACAGGTCGAAGCGCCCAAAGAGACACTGGGAACTGTTGAAACAACAGCAGAAACAGAAGAAATATCTGAAACAACAGAAACATCCCAAACGACGAAAACACGCAATGACGTGACTGACGAGGCGCCTGTGGTAACTGAACCGAAAGAAAAGAAGACTGTGGCAACCATTGAAGAAATCGTGATAACTGAACCGAAAGAGAAACAGGTTGAGCATAAAGTGCAAGCGACCGCTCCTGTTGAATCAGAAGCCGAAGCAACTACAGCACAGGTCGCAGAAACTACGGTTGAAGAACCTGCTGAGCAGGTGCCCACATCTACGGAGAAGCCTTCTCAGGCCCAGGTCAGACCTGATGATGATGTACCTGTATTCTACGAAGATATCCCTAGTGAACCAGAGGCAAGCGCACAGGAGACAGGCACACAGGAGACAGGCACACAGGAGACAAGCGCGCCGAAGATGAGTGAGGCGGAGACGAGCAACACGTCTATTCATGTTGAAGAACCAGCGGAAACTTCCCAAGCGATTCATACCGAAGAAGAGGAAAGTCATCCAAGTAGTGAGGGTACGAATAGCACACCGACCAGTCACGAAACCACTGGTAGTGAAACAGTAAATAGTCATGAAACAGGAACCAGCAGCGGAACCACGATTCAGCCGCAAAGCGCCACTGTATCTTCAGAAGCGATGATGGTCCTGCCTGGTCGTGCGAATATTTCCCAATCCGGAGAAAATAGCTATTATCTCTTAAATTCAAATGGAAGTATGATCGTTTCAGGACTTGTACAGGACAACACGGGAAACTTCTATAGTATCGAGTCTGCAAATAACGGATACTTTGGCATGCTTCGTTATCAGGACGGTTACTATAACTGTGATGGTCAGGTTGTATATCTTACTTTCAACCGTGAACATAATGGTTCATTTGGTGCCATTACCAACGCAGACGGGATTGAGAAACTGAAAAGTATCTACGGCATAGCAATCTCCGGCATTGGACACGAAAATAGCGTATATACCAGTTCATTCTAATCTGAACCAACCATCGCTAAGATGATGAAATCTGCTTGATTCAGTGTTCAGACAGGAACTGCCAGAGCGTCAAGGTGCCGTCTGCACACTCGTTATTGAAGAAGTAGATCCATGAGAAGTGACCATATAAGGTAAAATAGAGGCATTTTAACGGGTAAAATAGAGGGAAAATAGATGGTAAAATAGAGGCACCTGATATTCGTTTCTTCCAATATACGATACACAGAGCCAGATGATCGACAGAGTGAACGCGATTATTGATGATCGAAAGGAGAACTAATAGTAGTCCGCATATCATCGTTAGATAACATTTGAGATGTGAATTCGCATTATATCAAGAATGGAAACAGGTAAAATGGTCGCTTCAACAGCCTGTGGCATTCCTCCAACCGCCATATAGACTCGCAAATTTCGCATGAGGCTTCTATAAACAAAGACAAGAGCTACCTGATCCATCGAATCAGATAGCTCTTGTTGAATTACACGATAAGGAAAGTAAAGTTCATTCCGAGGCTCTTTCCGCAGGCGCGAAGCACCGAGGACTTGAGCCGAGGAATAACTTTACGATTATTCCCACTCAATGGTAGCCAGCGGCTTCTCGGAGATATCCCAGAGTACGCGGTTGACGCCAGGGATCTTGACGATCTCGTCTCTCATCTTGCAGAGCACGTCGAACGGAATCTCCGGAACAGTTACCTTCACTGCGTCAGTTGTGTTGACTGCACGGATGATGACTGCCCAGCCCATGTAACGCTCGCCCTTGCCGTCTACATACTTGATGCCGGTAGACTGCATATCCGGGATCACGCAGAAATACTGCCATGGTGTCTCAGGGAGCTTGTCGATCTCTTCACGAACGATGGCATCTGCCTCACGGAGTGCTTCGAGACGGTCACGTGTGATTGCACCGGTGCAACGAACACCCAGTCCCGGACCCGGGAATGGCTGACGGTAAACCATGTTGTCCGGCAGACCGAGGGCCTTACCTACAACACGAACCTCATCCTTATAGAGGAACTTCACCGGCTCAACGAGACCGAACTTGAGATCTTCAGGGAGACCACCTACGTTGTGGTGAGCCTTGACGCCCTTGCTCTCGAGAATATCAGGATAGATCGTACCCTGTGCCAGGAACTCGATGTCGTCGAGCTTACGAGCTTCCTCTGCGAATACTTCGATGAACTCACCACCGATGATCTTACGCTTGGTCTCCGGATCGTCTACACCTGCGAGCTTATCGAGGAAACGATCGGTTGCATCAACGTAGATCAGGTTGGCATCCAGTTGATTACGGAAAACATCGATAACCTGCTCCGCTTCACCTTTACGAAGTAAACCGTGGTTTACGTGAACACTTACGAGGTTCTTGCCGATAGCCTTAATGAGAAGAGCGGCTACGACAGAAGAGTCAACACCACCGGAGAGCGCCAGAAGGACTTTCTTATCGCCAACCTGCTCTTTAACTGCAGCAATCTGTTCAGCGATGAAAGCATCTGCCTGTTCACGGGTAGTAATTCTTTGCATGTCATCAGGACGTTTGTTTTCCATATGAAGTACTCCTTAATATACAAAAATCATGCACCTATAATACAGCAAGAAATATATCGATTACAACGGGAATAGGAATATTTGATATAATAGACCTAAATTATGAATGAATTCTACTCTGCTGTTGTCATTTTGACATAGCGATAGGTAAATGACATGTTGGAACTGGGCGAGAATATTAAGGAAATTCTTCGTGATCGGAAGATGACACAGAAACAGATGGCGGAGACGCTGGGGATTGCAGAATCCTCTATCTCGCGTTATCTCAAGGGTTCGCGCGTGCCTGTCCGTAAGGAGGCACAGAAGATCGCGGACTTCCTTGGTGTGTATCCTCGTGAGTGGTTCCCGGAACGTTATCAATCCGAACTGGCTGAAGATGTAGCATCTGCTGCGGTACTGAAGCCTGCCCGACAGACTTGGGAGAAGATAAGGACTTGGCCGGAAGCAGTGAAACTTCTGGGAACGACACATACTTTGTCCGTGCAGGATATCTGTCAGATTCTTCATGCTCCGAGAAGCTGGGTCGGTCGTTTCATCCTGCCCCATGTGGACAAGATCTATCTGCCGGACGGTAAGCGTGCCGGTAAAGAAGTTGATACGAACTGGAAAGAAGTTGCGGCCATCCAACTTGGGAAGGATATTCAGGATTCTACCTGGTGTAGCAAAGAAGATTTCGATAACTTAATCATGGGCAGTATCCAATCCGTCACGAAGCAGACGAAGCTGATTCCGGCGGAACTTCTTGTGGCGGATAAGAAAGCCTATGCAGAAGAGTACAATGCATACTCCGATAAGATCGCTGCGCTGGCTGAAGAAATCAATGCGGATGAGCACACACGAATGGAGAAGTATACCGAACTTGCGGAATTGAAGAAGCAGCAACGTGTCTGCCACCGTCGTCAGCTCTCCAACGAGGGGCGCCAGATCCTGAAGACAAATATCGTTTCAGTGAATCATCCGGACGCGACCAAGAGCATCCCGGTCCGACTGCCTTCCGTACCGATTGAGAAGTGGATCTTCCCAGATGAGATCCATGAATTCGGCGAGGCGGAAGAATCCGGACACAAGTATTTCTTCCGAAATGGATATATCCGCATCACCTTGGCCTTCATTGATATCAACGGGACTTTCGCCCGAAAGACCTTCTACGTGGCCGATGCCGAGACACTGTATCACAAGTATGTGGAAGAATATGTGCTGGTCAGCGAGGAAATCTGGCAGACCTATGCCATCCGACTCATGTCCAGAAGATAAAGTCGCTCTCGCGTCAGTACTGATATTCTTTCTTCTTCGTTACCAGGAAATAGATGGTCACGAACAGTGCGAGGATCTCTGCTGTAAGACTTGCGGCCCAGATGCCATTCAGGTCGAAGAAATATGGCAGGATCAGGATAGCCAGCACTTCGAAGAGCAAGGTTCTCAGGAAAGAGATGATTGCGGATACGCGGCTGTTGTGAAGCGCAGTGAAGAATGCGGAAGTGAAGACCGAAAGTCCCATGACCATATAGGAGAGACTATGGAGCGCGAATCCTTCTTCTGTCAGTGTTAATAACGCCTCGTCTTCCGGGAAGAATACTTTGGCAAAAGGACCTTCAATGCAGGTGGCGATACCGTAGAGCAGGAAGCCCATCACAACTACGGAGATGGTGCTTCGACGGAAGAGTCCGTGCAGTTCTTCGTGGTTCTTGACCTCGTAGTGATAACTGAAGAGTGGTGCAGATCCTACGGCAAAACCGAGGAATACGGCACCGAAGAGGAAGCCGACGTTCATGAGTACACCATAGGCGGCCACACCGTTCAGTCCCTCAAGATGCATGAGACGGTAGTTGTACATCACGCTGGCCAGCGGATGGAAGATCTCACTGACGAACTCAGATGCACCATTGGCGAAGATTGCGCCGAGGGTGGCACCTGCCAGGTGTGGGCGTCCAAAATGGAGCGTGATGGTGCGGCTTCGGTAGAAGTAAATGAAAGGGACGATACCACCGACGAACTGGCTGAGAACGGTAGCCAGCGCGACAGCCAATACAGCATCGTCGATGAGTTGGATGAATACGAAATCCAGGAAAATATTCAGGAAAGCGGAGATGAGGTTGATGAGAAGACCGACCTTCGGACGCTCTGCCACGATGAAGAAACTCTGGAATACATTCTGCAGAACGAAGAGCGGTGTGGCAGCAAGAAGGATCCGAGCATAGCGTAGGCAGTAGGGCATCATCACATCGTTGGCACCGAGAAAAAGGGAGACCGGTCGAACGAGGAACAGTGCGATGACTGCAAGAACGATTGCACCGATCATGCTGACCAGTGTCAGGAAGGAGAACTGCTGATTGGCTTCCTCCTGCTTGCCGGAAGCGACGGACTTTGCTACGACAGCGGAACCGCCGGCACCGATGAGATAGGCCCATGCACCAACAAGAAGCGGTAATGGTGTGATCAGCGTTACGGAAGCGAAGGCTTCTTTACCCGTGTAACGTGCGAGGTACAGACCATCGACGACACCATACATGGAGGTGAAGAGCATCATGAGGATCGTCGGAATGACGAAGCGGAAAAGTCTTCCATACGTAAAATGGTCAGACAGTCGAATACGTTTTGAGGTGATGGCGTGCATAATGAACTCCTTAAAATAGGCACAGTAAAACCAGCCGTGATGATTTACAAAGATTATTTCCTTCCGGGGTGATGTTCGACAAGCTGGATCGCTTTCTTACCGACTTCCAAGACAGAACCACTGTGGGTCTGCTGGCCGATGTGATCCGGGGAAGTGAGATCCGGACCGATCTCCAGGTAGAAGATCTTGTAGTTCGGGGTATCCAGTGTATAGCCGTGCTGACCGCGGTAGGTAAGTCCGAATCCATATCCTTCTTTGGCGGCAAAACCACATTCGTACCCAGTCTTACGGGCACCGCTATCAGTCATCTCTTCTTCGGTCAGCGCGCGTGCAATGCAGGGCATGTTGCGAAGTTCATCGATGGCCTCGTCGAGGTTCTTACGGGCTTCCGGGGTGATGTCCTTCTCCACGTGAAGGAAGCATGCACCGCTGGTGCTGTGGAAATAGGCGATGTCACGGGTGATATTGTGCTTGAGCAGCAAGCTGTGAATGTCTACCTTGTGGTCGACGTTCTTACATGCGTGATCACTGAAGATCAGAACATTACAATGTGTGAGCGCTTCGTCTGGATTACCGCCGGCATTTCGCTCATGTTCGCAGATTCCGTCAAGGATCATGCCTAGCATACTGTCGCAATGATCCAACGCGGCTTTCGTCTCCGGCGAATCAATACCGGTGCGGTGTTTCTTCGCGTCGACATTCAGAAGATGAATCATGTAGAGATCGGCCTTGTCCTTCGCAATCAGTGGTGGCGCAACGCGGCCGATGAAATTGTCCATGCCGTAGTAATCGAAGGGACGGAGATATTTACCATAGCGGATGTACTTACGAAGCATCCAGCCGAAAGAAGTATATCGTAGGAAAGCAGCGCCACGCTTAATGATGCTCTCGGAACCTGGAATCTCGGCAATGTGGTAGCGGATCTTCTCACCAGGTGTTGCAGGGTACATCAGGGAACAGATGACCATGCCGCGCTCTGTCGCACGGGTGGGGAGAGTCTTCGCTTGGATGTATTTCTTATGCGCACGCCAACGTTCGATCTTCGCATCGACATTGTCAATGACGTTGTCGAAAAGACCATGCACGCTGGGGAGTTCACCGGTCGAGACACTGGTGTGTACAGAGTATGTCTGGGTGACAAAGATCGAATCCACTTCGCGATGAAGATATCCGTATGAGGCAAGCTTCTTAAAATTCGGAAGCGTGAGTAAGTAGTTCACGTCGTCATTGGAGACAGCGTCAAGAGAAATCATGATGATCGGGCGTCCGCTCGGACAATCAGCCATAGGAAAATCCTCCACGCGTTATAAGAAAATTCACACATATACGATATAATAAAAAAACAGAATAGTAAACCAGAAGACCACCAGATTTCTTCGACAGGAGTCGAGCCAAATGGCAGAGAACGAGGTGGAGAAATTCGAGGAAAGAATAATGGGTAAACGAGTAATATTGATCGTACTGGACAGCGTGGGAATCGGTGGCGCCAAAGATGCTGCGGACTTCGGAGACGAAGGCTCCCATACACTTGCCGCCTGCTCGAAGGACAGTGCTTTCTCCATATCTAACATGAAGCGTATCGGCATGGACTGTATCGAGGGGGCACTGCCTTACGATCAGCGCGCTTCGAACGGCTTGGGCGCATGGGCCCGCTTGGAGGAAGCATCGAAGGGCAAGGATACCACCATCGGTCACTGGGAGATCATGGGACTGGTTTCAGAACAACCGCTTCCGACATATCCGAATGGTTTTCCACCGGAGGTCATCGAGGCTTTCGAGAAGGAGACCGGTCGCAAAGTACTCTGCAACCTGCCATACTCTGGCACGGAAGTGATCCAGGCGTACGGCCAGGAACACATGAAGACCGGCGACCTCATCGTCTACACCTCGGCAGACAGTGTCTTCCAGATTGCGGCCCATGAGGATGTGGTGCTGGTGGAAGAACTGTACCGCTACTGCGAGATCGCAAGGAAGATCCTCGTCGGCGAACACGGCGTCGGACGCGTCATTGCGAGACCTTTTGCCGGCGAATACCCGAACTTCGAGCGGACTTCGAATCGCCACGATTTCTCACTGGTCCCGCCGAAGCCGACCTTACTGGACCTGCTGACCGAAGCGCATATTCCGGTTTATGGCGTTGGCAAGATCTACGATATTTTCGCAGGTCGGGGCGTCGGGAAATCGGTGCGTACATCGGGAAATATCGATGGTATCGAGCAGACCCTGGGCGCGATGGACATGACCCCGGAAGGACTGATCTTCGTCAATCTTGTGGACTTCGACATGCTGTATGGTCATCGTAACAACGTCTCTGGATATGCGGAGGCACTGACCTATTTCGATGACCGTCTGCCGGAGATCTTATGCCGACTTCAGAAGGACGATATCCTCATGATCACTGCGGATCACGGATGCGACCCGTCCACACCGTCCACGGATCATTCACGAGAGAATGTGCCCTTCCTCGCATACGGTGACCGTGTTCGTCCGGGAACGGATCTGGGTGTGAGAAGTAGCTTCGCCGATATTGCGAAGACCATTGGTGACTATTTCGGCATCAACACGAATGCGCTTTCCGGTGAGTCTTTCTGGAAAGAAATGAGACAATCTTAAATCTAAGCAACAAAGGAGTGACAGCTATGATGAATTACAGCGAAGAAGAGAAGAAAATCATCAGTAAAGTAGACCATACTTTGCTTCGTACAACGTCCACTCTGGACGAGATCCGGAGCCTCTGTGAAGCGGCTCTGGAAGCCGGTGCGGCAAGCGTCTGCATTCCACCGTGCTATGTCAGTGATGCCGTGCAGTTTCTGAAGGGGAAATTGCCGGTCTGCACCGTAATTGGTTTTCCGAATGGATATGCCACACCGGCCACGAAAGTGTTCGAGGCCAAAGAAGCGATCCGCCTCGGTGCGAAAGAGATCGATATGGTCATTAACCTCTGTGACGTGAAGAACGGGAATTTCGACCGAGTCTATCTGGAATTACTGGCGATGCGAGATGCTTGTAAGGACGTGGTGCTTAAGGTCATCATCGAGACCTGCCAGCTGACAGAAGAAGAGAAGATCAAGCTCTGCGAACTGGTCAGCCAAGCGAAGTGCGACTTCATCAAGACATCTACCGGCTTCTCTACCGGTGGTGCGACTGTGGAGGATGTGCGTCTGATGCGCACAAACAGTGCACCGGAAGTGAAGGTTAAAGCAGCCGGCGGCATCAAGGATTTTGCCGACGCTGCGGCGCTGATCGAAGCCGGAGCCGATCGACTGGGTACTAGTCGACTGATCAAGTGAAGAAAGGCGGGGATGTTGAGATGGATCATGTTGCATTATTGGAAATTGCGGAACAGGCTCGAGAACATGCGTATGCTCCGTACTCCGGTTTTACCGTGGGCGCGGCGTTGCTTGCACTGGATGGAAGTGTTTCGACCGGATGCAACATAGAGTCTTCGGTGTTCTCGCCCAGTATCTGCGCGGAGCGGGTGGCCTTGAGTAAGGCGATCAGCGAAGGGATTCACGGATTTGCCGCCATCGCGATTGTCGGTGCGCCAGCAGATCAAGCGCCTACCGAGGCTTGCTACCCATGCGGTGTCTGTCGACAGGTGCTCAGCGAGCACGTGGAGATGGACAAGTTTGAGGTGATTGTGCGAGACGGCGATGAGGTCAAGGTCTGTACCCTTGCGGATCTGCTACCCAAGGCATTTGTACTTTGAATCACGAAATACAATTCAAATGTGTTTTCTGTGCAAAACCGCTAAACCTTGAGAGATTGAAAGATAGAGAATTCTATATATAATAGGGGTCAGTGTAAGAGAATGAACGACTGTCTCATATGGACGAAGAAAATCGTCTCATATAGACGATGATTATGCGGCGTGGGGATTGCCGTATAGGGAGATAGACTTTGATTAAGTTTGAGCGAAAGAGAATCAGTTTTACCAGGAACCGCATGCGTTGGGGCCTGGTGCTTCTGGTTACACTTGTTTTGATTCTGATCGTGTGCTTCGATGCGTCGATCTTCAAGTCTCGTGAGACGGTATCCTGCTTCGGCCGGGACTCGCAACCGATCGGCGTCATCAGTGGCGAACAGCCACTGGTGCAGTATTTCACCCCAACCAAGGAGGATGTCGACTTTATCGAGATCCGATTGGCGACGAATGTGGAGGAGGGCAACGTATCTCAACCACAGGGTAACCTGATCTTCCGTGTACTGGATCAGCAGGGCAATGTCCTCTACGAAGAGACGACTGCACTGCTTCGCCTGAAAGATAACGCATATCAGAGATACCATGTGAATCTTGAACTGGAACCGAAGAAACAGTATGCGTTCACACTTCAGACCGAAGGCACCATCGGCGAGGAATTGCCGACGGCGTGGGTCTCCTCCAACGTGAACGACGAACTGGAGCGAGTGGTTTTCCCAGGGCTGGCGGAGGACGATAATGTACAGAGTAATGTGCAGATCCGCTACTCCGAAGTGAACTATGCCGCGGTGGTGACCACGGTGATCCTGCTCCTGGTCTGTGCATTGCTGGCGCTCCTGCACGTCGACCTGTCCGATAAGGGCGAGGAACGATTGACGATGGTGGTGCTTTTTCTCATGCCGATCCTGATGTTTACCGTGACGGAGATGCTCAACAACAACTCTGTTCTGAAGAAAACACCTGCGGCCTATATTGTGAACTATGTGTTCTACCTGCTCCTCTACATCGTCCTGTTCGTGGCGTTCAACAAATTCCGACTGACGACGATCATTGCCAACTCGGTGATCTTCGCAATCGCCATCTTCAACTATTTCAAATTCCTGTGGCGCGGTGAGCCGGTGCAGGTGTGGGACGTGGTGACCTTACAGACGGCCATGAACGTGTCGGGCAACTACCACATCAATCTGTCCCCAATCCTACTGATTGCGGCACTTCTATTCGTACTCTCGATTCTGATCATTTCTAAGTGTAATTACGGCTTCCTGCTTCGCCGGATGCGTGTCGCGCTGGGGAGCGTGGGCGCCGTGCTTGCCGCGTTCCTGATACCGGTTCTGTTCCATCTGAATATGTATCGCATCATGCCTTTCAATTTCGTAGATAGTGTGAGTGTGGAGAACTATTCTTGGAACCAGCCCAGTAACTTCCAGAAGAACGGTCTTGTGATCGCGCTGACCATGAGTGCGCAGGATGTGACGGTCAAAGTACCGGAAGGCTATGGGGCCGATGCGGTGACGGAGATCCAGGACCATATCGAGCAGTCTTCCGTGAACCACATGCTTCCTGACGAGGTGCTGGCGGACTACGCGCAGAACAAGTCCGCACATGCTGAGGCGGGTCAGCGTGTCTTGAAAGATGGTGAGAAACCGACCATCATCTGCATCATGAACGAGTCCTATACCGATATGTCGACCGTGGCGGATTTCGAGACCAATCTTCCGCTTCACCCTTACATGGACCAGCTTTTTACCGGGGAAAACGTGATTCACGGTGACCTGGGTGTCTCGACTTTCGGTGGTGGTACGGCGAACTCGGAGTTCGAGTTCCTGACCGGCAATTCCATGGCGTTCTTCCCCATCGGAAGTATCCCGTATCAGCAGTATGTGACTTCCTCGACCGGCGCGCTGCCGCGTTTCCTAAAGACACAGGGCTATGAGACCATCGCGGTGCATCCGTATCTGGCCAGTGGCTGGAACCGCCCAGACGTGTACGAGCGCATGGACTTCGACGATTTCCTCTCGCTCGACGATTTCGATGCTGACGCGGAGCTGATCCGCTCCTATATTTCCGACCGCAGTTCTTATGCCAAGTTGATTGAGCTTTATGAGGCAAAAGAACCCGGCCATCCGTTGTTCTTGTTCAACGTGACGATGCAGAATCACGGTTCTTATTCCAGTACCAATCCGAATTTCAATCAGGATGTGGAGCTGGTGGAGTATCCGGAGAAATTCACCGAGACGGAGCAGTATCTGTCTCTGGCCCGTCAGTCTGATGCGGCGGTGGAAGTGCTGATCGATTACTTCAGTTCGGTCGATGAACCGGTCCTCATCTGCTTCTTCGGTGACCATCTCCCGAGTATGGAGAATGGTTTCTATCAGGCGATGTTGGGGAAAGATACCATGGACCTGACCGGTGAAGAGATGCAGCAACTCTACCAGACGGATTTCTTCATCTGGGCGAACTACGACATTCCGGAATACGATGTGCCGCGCATCAGTCTCAATTACCTCTCTACGCTGGTACTTCAGATGTCCGGTCTGGATCTTCCTGAGTACAATCTGCTGATTGCAGAGGCGTATAAACAGTATCCGTATCTCACGACCATGGGCGTATATGACGCGCAGGGCAATCGATATAATTCACTCTCTGAGGTGCCGGACGATACCGGTATTCTCAACCAGTACAACATTCTCACATACAACAATGTTTTCGAGAGTAGTAAGCGAAGAAGCGAATTGTTCGATGAGATCAAATATATTCCCAAGAAGGAAGAAGAGGAAAATTAAATTGGAATATTCATCATTCGATCAGATGGACTTATCTCCGGAGGTTATGCGCGCGCTGAATAAGATGCACATGACCACCCCGACATCCGTACAGAAGCAGGCGATTCCGCTTCTCATGGACAACCGTTGCGTCATTGCTAAGGCTCCGACCGGAACCGGCAAGACTTTCGCCTTCGGTATTCCGATTCTGGAATACCTCAACATGGATGCGAAGTTCGTGCAGGCGCTGATCCTGTGCCCGACACGTGAATTGGCACTCCAGATCTGCACAGAACTTCGCGGGCTGGGTGCTTACATCAAAGGATTACAGGTATGCGGCATTATCGGTGGCCAGAAGATGGACAAGCAGATCCAGATGCTTCGGAAGAATCCGCAGATCGTGGTGGCGACGCCGGGACGACTTTTAGACCACGTGGAGCGTCGGACCATCGACGTCTCCCAGATCTACACGCTGGTGCTGGATGAGGCCGATAAGATGCTGGACATGGGCTTCATCAAGGACATAAGAAGGATCATGAAGCTGACGCCACGGGACAAGCAGATTGCGATGTTCTCTGCCACCATGTCGCGCGAAGTGATGGACATTTCGTGGGAGTATATGGAAGGTGCGGACGAGATCGAAGTGGCGCCGAAGGAAGAGGATATGCCGAAGATCAAACAGTATATCCTGCATCTGGAAGAGCGGGAGAAGATGCCTGCTTTTACCCAATTAATGGAGAGATACAACTGCCATCGCGTCATCGTGTTCTGTAACACGAAGACGCGTGTGCGTGTGGTGACGGAGAGCATCCGTCGTCTCGGATATCAGGTGGACTGCCTCCACGGTGATATCGGGCAGGGTGCCAGAAACCGTATCATGGAGGAATTCCGTCGGGGCAAGTTCGATATTCTGGTTGCTTCTGATGTGGTGGCGCGTGGCATCGACGTGTCCGATATCGATACGGTCTTCAATTACGAAGTGCCGAATGAGAATGAGTATTATCTGCATCGTATCGGTCGTACCGGTCGTGCCGGCCGCGATGGCCAGGCGTTCACCTTCGTGACCTACGGTCAGAGCATCCGCATGGACGAGATCCTGCGCTATGCCAAGGTGGCCACGGAAGAACTCAAACTAGACGCGGCGGAGAATGAGGTTTGATATGAAGAACAAAGCACGTCTTCTGGTTGTTATAGGAATTATTCTGGTGTCTGTGACACTGATCGGTGTGTCGGTCTTTGCGGTCAAGAACACCATCGAGAAGCATCAGAAGAGCGCGGAGGATCCTGCCGATCCTTCGGTTTCCGAAGCGGTGATTCCAGAAACAGAGGACGGTGCGAATCTTTCTCATTCGTCGACTTCATCCGAAGCGACGACAGACGCCGTGCCGACTACTTCTGCGTCTTCAGAAAGTGAAGACCCTTCTTCAACGGCGGAGTCTTCGATTCCCACGGAAACAACTGTCCCAAGTTCAGGCGAGATTCCGGTGAACAAAGGGAGTCATGGCACTATGCAGGGCGATGGTGTGGAAGGTGTAGAGGGCACCGGCAAGTATAACTACGGCGAGGCCTTGCAGAAGTCGGTGCTTTTCTATGAGCTTCAGCGTTCCGGTGATCTGCCGGAGGATACAAGGTGCAACTGGCGTGGGGACTCCTGTCTGAAGGACGGTTCCGACGCGGGTGTGGATCTGACCGGCGGATGGTTCGACGCGGGTGACAATGTGAAGTTCAACCTGCCGATGGCGTATTCTGCATCAGTCCTGGGATGGTCCATCTATGAGGATCGGGATGCCTATGAGCAGAGCGGTCAACTCTCTTATGCGCTCGCTAATATCCGCTGGGCCAACGAGTATTTCATCAAGTGTCATCCTTCTCCGGAGAAGTATTTCTATCAGGTGGGCAATGGCTCGGCCGACCATGGTTGGTGGGGCGCTGCGGAGTGTGTGGAGTATCGGATGGATCGCCCTTCATACTTCGTAGATGCGCAGCATCCGGGCTCAGCCGTCACCGGCGAGACCGCGGCGTCATTGGCGATCTGTAGCATGCTCTTCAAGACGGAGGATCCGGCCTTCAGCGAAGAATGCTTACAACATGCTATGGCACTCTATGCTTTTGCCGATAAATATAAGAGCGATGCGGGATACACGGCTGCCAATGGTTTCTACGATTCCTGGAGCGGGTACTACGACGAGCTTTCTTGGGCGGCGGTCTGGCTCTATCGTGCAACGGGCGATGCGAACTATCTTTCGAAGGCGAAGGAGTACTATCCGAAAGCAAATCAGGACTTCAACTGGGCGTTCTGCTGGGACGATGTGCACATTGGTGCGGCCGTGTTGCTTGCGCAGGAGACGGGCGAGCAGACCTATACTTCTGCGGTGGAGAAGCACCTAGACTTCTGGAGCTGCGGTACGGCTTCCGGAGAGCGGATCACCTATACCCCCAAGGGCCTTGCTTGGCTGGATAGTTGGGGTTCGCTGCGTTATGCTACGACGACGTCATTCGTGGCGGCGGTCTATAGTGAGAGTGAAGTCTGTACGGCTTCGAAGAAAGATGTGTACTGGGATTTTGCCGTGTCGCAGGCGAACTATGCGCTGGGCGATACGGGGTTCTCGTATCAGATTGGATTTGGGGATTCCTATCCTGTGAATCCGCATCATCGTACGGCGCAGGGTTCTTATTGCGACAACATGAACGAGCCGGGAGCGTCCCGACATATTCTCGTCGGTGCGCTGGTGGGTGGACCGGATGCTTCGGATGGATATACGGATGTGGTCAGTGACTATTGTGCCAACGAAGTGGCTTGTGACTATAACGCTGGTTTTACGGGACTCATGGCGAAGCTCTATACGCGTTATCACGGTCAGACTTTGACGGGATTTGGTGCCTGCGAAGCGGTGGGCGAAGAGTATCGCGTGGAGACTTCGGTCAATGCGTCGGGTGCGGACTTCCTCGAGATCAAGGCGCTGACATATAACATGACCGGTTGGCCGGCTCGTGCGCCGAAGAACTTGGAACTGCGCTATTATTTCACGGTTCCATCGGGAAAGAAGGCGTCGGATCTTTCGGTGTCCTCTTCCTATGGTCAGGACGTGGCTTCGTTGACGATCCTCGATGCGAGCGGCGATACGGCCTGTGTGCAGGTTCTTCTTGCGGAGTATTCGTGCTATCCGGGTGGTCAGAGTCAATACAAGAAGGAAGTGCAGTTCCGGATCACTGGTCTGCCTTCGGATGCGGCGGCGACGGGATCCGCATGCCTCTTCGAGAATGGTGTGCTGGTATTTGGTCAGGTGCCGGGCGGTCCTGGGGCCGAAGTGATCACCACGCCGACGCCGGGGGCTTCACAGGGCGGTAGCCAAGGTGGCAGTCAAGGCGGCAGTCAAGGTGGAAACGCGCCGAGCCAGGGTGGAAACCAGGGCGGTGCTGGAAACAGTGGTGCCAATGGCAAGGTGGCGGTCTCAATCGAGTACACGATGAGTGGAAGCGGCAATGCGATTGCAGGAAACATGACAATTGAGAATGTAGGTCAGGAAGCCATCAATCTGGGCGAATTGACGATCGATTATTATTTCACCAACGAGAAGGATGGCGCACTCACGTTCGACTGTTATCACAGTGCCGTGAGCGCAAAGAACGGACAATATAGCGCGATTGAAAGTGTGGCGGGTGCTTTTGCCAAGGCCGAGAAGAAAAACGGCGCGGACACGGTCTGCACGATGAGTGGTTTTGGGTCGGGGAAGTTGAGCGCCGGCGACAAGCTGATCGTGCAGTTCTCGATCCACCACAATGACTGGTCGGACTTCAACCTCGGCGACGATTATTCGCGGCAGAAGGTGGAGAACATTGTTATCCGTAGTGCGAAGAATAAGCTGTTCGGTGAGGAACCAAGTTAATCCGCGAGGAAGGGGATCCTTGCTAACTGTGCATATAAGCGATTGTGAAGGTGAATCTTTGCGAGTACAATAGGTGTACATTCGACGTAGGGCTTGAGATTGCGAAGTTGCAATCGTGGCGTGCGTGGTAGTGATGTTTGTAGGTACACGGCTTCCCCAAATTGCGATGGGGGGCGAGTGTTTCTCCCAGTGAAATGATATGTTGCATGTGGCTTTGCGTCCTTTGTAGAAGGAGGCAGGTTATGGATGCTTTGATGGAAGAATTGTGTGCGCGGCGGGAGATGTTGCTTGCGGCGCGGGCGAAGGCGGAGAAGATGCTGGAAGGTGCGCCGGAAGGAAAGGTAAGGGTTTCGACGCGCCGAGGAAAAGACCAGTACTATCTTTACCAGGATTCTATTCAGGTATATGACCGATACATGAAGAAGGAAGAGCGGCCTTTGGCGGAGAAACTGGTTTGCAAGGACTATGCTGATCGGCTCATTCGGCGGATAGACAAGGAACTTCGATTAATTGCAACATACATACAGACGCTCGAACATAAGAACCCCAATAATGTATACGAAATGTTGAGTAAGCAACGTCAGAAACTAGTCTCACCGATTCTTCTTAGTCCGAAATTGTATGTAGAGCGATGGATGAAGCAAACCTACGATATGAATCCGGCTTTTAGTGATCAGAAATTGTATGAGACGAAACGGGGCGAGAAAGTGAGGTCGAAGAGTGAACTCATGTTTGCGAACCTATACTATGAACTCGATATTCCATACCGATATGAGAGTAAACTGACACTTCGTGATGGAACGGTGAGGTATCCGGATTTTACATTGCTGGACGTGAGACACCGTCGCTACGTTTTCCATGAACATTTTGGCCTGATGGATGATCCAGAGTATAGGGAGGCTTGTTTCCGAAAACTCGATTTGTATCGTCGGAACGGTGTGTATCTAGGCGTGAATTTGATTGCTACGTTTGAGGGCAAGGGAAGTGAACTCAATATGCGGGAGATTCGGCAGATGATGCGGGAATTATTCGGGGTGTAGTGTGAAGTACGGCTAGAATAGGTGGAATGCGGTTTTTGGCCGTACAGGGTCATCGTGAAGTACGGCTAGGATGGACGGAATGCGGTTTCTGGCCGTACAAGATCATCGTGAAGTACGGCTAGAATGGAGGGAATGCGAATTTTGGCCTTACATTCCTGTTGGGAATGTGATTTGTAATTGAAAATCCCCTCTAATAAGGTTTATAATACAAAGATGTGATTTCAGTTCCGTGATTCCTGCCTGTGAGGGCGCGAAAAACGGGTGAAAAATATAAATTAAGGCAGGCGATAGTTTTATGGCATTTATTGATGAGATTAAAGCAAAAGCAAAGAGCAACAAGAAGACCGTCATTCTTCCTGAGTCTATGGACAGAAGAACATTTGAGGCGGCTGCAGAGATCCTCGCTGAGGATATCGCAAACCTGATCATCATCGGTACAGATGAAGAGGTCAAGGCAAACAGCGAAGGTCTGGATATTTCCAAGGCTACTATCATTAACCCGAATACTTACGAGAAGACAGAGGCTTATATCGATGGCTTCGTTGAACTGCGTAAGGCTAAGGGCATGACAAAGGAAGAAGCTACGAAGACACTTCTTTCTGACTATATGTACTACGCTTGCATGATGGTAAAGATGGGTGACGGTGACGGTATCGTTTCCGGTGCTTGCCACTCTACAGCGAACACACTTCGTCCGTCCCTCCAGATCATCAAGACAGCTCCGGGCACCAAGCTCGTATCTGCTTTCTTCGTAATGGTAGTTCCGGATTGCGAGTACGGTGAAGACGGTGTATTCGTATTCGGTGACTGCGGTCTCGTTCAGAACCCGAATCCGGAAGAACTCGCTGCAATCGCTGGTTCTTCTGCTGCATCCTTCAAGCAGCTCGTTGGCAAAGAGCCAATCGTTGCACTGCTTTCTCACTCTTCCATGGGTTCCGCAAAACACGACGACGTAACCAAGGTTGTAGAAGCTACCAAGATCGCTAAGGAACAGTATCCTGAATTCGCAATCGACGGTGAGCTCCAGGCTGACGCTGCAATGGTTCCTTCCATCGGCGCTAGCAAGGCACCGGACAGCAAGGTTGCTGGTAAGGCAAATGTCCTGATCTTCCCTGACCTCGACGCTGGTAACATTGGTTACAAGCTGGTTCAGAGACTCGGCAAGGCAGAAGCTTACGGCCCAATGTGCCAGGGTATTGCAAAGCCGGTTAACGACCTGTCCCGTGGCTGCTCTGCCAAGGATATCGTTGGCGTAATCGCAATCACAGCTGTACAGGCTCAGAATAACTAAGTTGAATCGGGTGGGACGGGCGACTGTCCCACCTTATTTGAATATCTGGTTTGTGCTTCCGCCTATCTGGTAAAAGCACTCGAACCTCATACATTGTACTAAACCTCATACATCGTACTAAAGGAGAAATTGAATGAAGATTTTAGTTATCAACTGCGGAAGTTCTTCCTGCAAGTTCCAGCTTTTCGAAACATCCACCGGCGACGTACTCGCTAAGGGTAACGCAGAGCGTATCGGTATCGACGGTAAGCTCACCTACAAGACACCTGGCAACGAAGATTTCATCTGCACCGATCCGATGCCGGACCACAAGGTTGCAGTACAGATGATCCTCGACGCACTCGTTGACAAAGATCACGGCGTACTCTCCGACATCGGCGAGATCAAGGCTGTTGGTCACCGTGTACTCCATGGTGGTAAGTACTACAGCAAGTCTGTTATCGTCAACGACGATGTAAAGCGCGTCATTCGCGAATGCTTCCCTCTGGGACCTCTGCATAACCCGGCTAACCTCACAGGTATCGAGGCTTGCGAAGCTGTTCTTCCTGCCGGCACACCACAAGTTGCAGTATTTGATACCGCTTTCCACATGACCATGCCGCCGAAGGCTTACACCTATGCACTGCCTTACGAGCTGACAGAGAAGTACTCCATCCGTCGTTACGGTTTCCACGGTACTTCCCACCGCTACGTTTCCCGCCGTGCTGCAGAATTCCTCGGCAAGGACTACAACGACATCAAGATCATCACTTGCCACCTCGGCAACGGTTCTTCCTTTGCTGCAGTTGACCACGGTAAGTGCGTCGATACTTCCATGGGTCTGACACCTCTGGCAGGTATCTGCATGGGTACACGTTGCGGCGATATCGACCCGGCCATCGTACCGTTCCTGATGACAAACGAGAACATGACTCCGGATGACATCGACGTTCTCATGAACAAGAAGTCCGGTGTAGAAGGTCTCTCCGGCGTATCCTCTGACTTCCGTGACCTCGAGAAGGCTTCCCGCGAAGGCAACGAGCGTGCAACACTGGCTCTGGATATGTTCGAGTACCAGGCAAGAAAGATCATCGGTTCCTACGCAGCAGCAATGGGCGGCGTTGATGTCATCGCATTTACAGCTGGTATCGGTGAGAACACAGACTACATCCGTGCAGCAGCTTGCGAAGGCCTCGAGTTCATGGGCGTAAAGATCGACCCAAGCAAGAACGACGGCGTTCGTTCCGAGGCAGTTATCTCCGCAGATGATTCACGTGTAACTGTTGCCATCATCCCGACCAACGAGGAGCTGGCAATCGCACAGGAGACCGAAGAACTGGTTAAATAATGACCAACATACCAGTCGGATCTTGATACGACCTGATCGAGCCATATCGAATCGCTCGGGTTGCCCCGACTGAATAGTTAATTATTATTGTAAAACAACCGAACCGTAGCACTTGTGTTACGGTTCGGTTTGTTTTTGACTACTTCACTTGCGTGTGCATAATGAATCTGATTTACTGATGATAGGAATAATATGTAATCTATGAGGGAGATAGAGAAATGAGAATACTAATTATTCGTCACGGTGATCCGGACTATGCACACGATTGTCTTACCGAGTTGGGCCAAAGACAGGCTGAGGCGGCGGCAGTACGACTGATGAGTGAGGACATCGAGACGGTCTACTCTTCCTCGATGGGACGCGCGTATGAGACTGCGCTGGCCTACGTACGAGAGGCAGCCGCCCAAGCAGGCAAGGATAGCGCGAAGGAGATCGAAGCCATCCGACAACTGGACTTCATGCGCGAGATCCGCTATGGGCAGGGAGAAGCCCTCTATACTACTGGTAATCCTTGGGACGAAGCTGATAAGATGGCTACAGAAGACAGAGAACTTCTTGATCTGAATTGGCACGATGAACCATTCTTCCGAGACAACGTGGCGACTTCAGAAGTGGACAGAATTGCCGAAGCAACAGATGAATGGATGCTGGAACTGGGTTACCGACGCGAAGGTCGCTACTACCGCAACATCCGCGAAGATGACCAAGAACATACCGTCGCACTGTTCTGCCACGGTGGATCCGGCACAGCCATGTTAGCCCGCATCCTGAATTTGCCGTTCCCATATCTCTGCGCCATTATCCGCATGCGCCACACGGCCATCACTTCCATTCGCATGAACAATGAACCTGGAAGCCGCATCATGCCGGTGCTGGAATTCGCATGCGATGCTGAACACCTAAAGCAAATCAAGTAATACATACGTAGCTTGACAGTATCTTAACCTTTTCTTAGTAATTCACACTTTATTCATGAAAAGTGAAAGGTTGCTTTACCACACTTGATTATGCGCATCGGTATAATAAAAGCATCAAGCATCAAGAGGGTTTCCTATGAGACACACATTCACAATATTCAAGTGGGAGATGAACAAACTTCTGGGCAACTGGCAAAGAACGCTGGCTGTACTATTGTTGCCGGCCATTCTTCTCCTTGCTGCAATCAATGTATTTCCACTCTTGATGAATTACCTATCGACCGGACATCTGCAGAGCCGTCCGCTGACCGTTGTGGGCGCTCCGGAAAGTTTTATCGACTATCTTGAGGGGAATAAGCTCGCAGATCAGTACGACATCACTTGGTTGTCTGAGAAGAAATTCGAGAAGTTATACACTCGTGCCAAAGATGAGAAATCACATTTTGAAATTGGTAAGAAGGCGGAATATGATTTCTATCTGCGAGGCAACGATGCACTTCGCAAAGAATTGCAGTCCGGCGAGATCTTCTTATTCTTCCGTGCGGAAGAACGCGTAGGTCAAGAATGGTATCAGGCGGATTTTGACCAGTCGGTGAAGACATATTTCTCCGAGTTGGCACAGGGTAAACGCATTCCCTCGACCATGAATAAGATTGTGATCTACTGTGATTCAAGCTCTGCTATGAGCAATATGCAAGCGGAACAGTTCCAACTGGATATTGGGGACGGGTATGCAGGATATTTGCTGGATACGCTCGGACATGAATACATCGAGATGGGTGGCGGCGACCGTTGGGAAATCGATGGGTTCAACCCGTTCCAGTTTGTCATGAAGCACAGAGCGGATGCGAATGCAGGTGCAGCCCGTACGATCCCATGTATGCTGATCCTGTTGATGTATTATTGCATTTACTCCTTGACCGCAGAGACGATGGCCAGCGCACGAGAAAGCGGATTCCTCACGAAAGTCTATCTTACTCCGATTTCGAGCCAGGCGCTTCTTACGGGAAAAGCACTTGCTGTTGTTACAGTGGGCATGGTCAGTGCAACCGCAACATTCTTGCTACTATTCTTCTCATCATGGTTGAACCACAGTAATAGTGCTTTCTCCATGTTACCGTTCGGATTGTTCCTAACAGGAGGACAACTACTGGTCTGCTTCATCTCGCTTCTTGTGGGTGCTGTCTTCATGGCCGCCTTGTGCTTCAGCGTGGTGTTCAGCCTGCGCCGCATGGAAGATGTGATGATGAATCTTCAAGTGCCGTTGGCGTTATTGATCTTCGATTTCTTCGGGATGATCTTCCGCCCGTCGGCCGGATTACTTGCCGAGTATATGATTCCATTACATAACTCTGCGATGGTGATCCGAGATGTTTTCCGTGGTTCATTCAGCATGAGCACTTTCCTCGTAGCGACGGCGATTGACATACTATTGGCAATCCTGCTGTTCTGGCGGTGCGCAGAGAACAAAGAAGGAATGACCCATATTTCCAAGGGAGCAGAGAGCTGATGACCTTCCGGAAACGGAGAATGAAGAGACGCAATGATGCGATAGAAGGAGAACGAGAATGATTACTGTAAACAATGTTACAAAACGTTATAACAAGAGTGATTTGGTGGTGAAAGGTGTCAGTTTCTCAGTGGACAAAGGACAGATCTTCGGTCTCCTTGGCCCGAACGGCGCCGGCAAAACCACTCTCATGCAGATGATCGCAACCTTGCTCAAGCCGACTTCCGGCCTGGTCACGATCTGTGGCCTGGACAGCCAGGGCTCGGCACAAGAGATCAGAAGAAAAATCGGATTCCTGACAACAGAGATCAAGCTGGATCCGCTTTCTACACCGAATCAACTCTATCATTTCTTCAGCGAACTCTACGACATTCCGAAGGAGGAAGTCGAAGCACGCAAGATGGCACAGTTCCAGCGCTTCGGCATTCACCCCTTCGCAGATAAGAAAATCGTGGAACTCTCTACCGGTATGAAGCAGAAGATATCGATCGTGATATCGCTCATCCATAATCCAGATGTCATTATCTTCGATGAGCCGACCAACGGTCTGGATATTCTGACCTCGAGACAAGTCATGGATTACTTGCTCGAACTGAAAGAACAGGGGAAGAGTGTTCTATTGTCGACACATATTTTCTCAGTGGCCGAGCAACTCTGCGACGAAATCGCCATTCTGGTAGACGGTCGAATCGTGGATCAGGGCTCTGCAGTAGCATTGACCGAGAAGACACAAAGTAAGAATTTCGAAGAAGCTTTCTTCAAGCTTTATACTGAGTATCACGTAGGAGGCTGACACCATGCGTCGCGCGATTATTGCACTCGTTCGCAAAACATTCGGTAAGAACCACAGCATGCGCGCACAGGCTTCGGTCTCGACGCTTATGACCTGCGTTGGTTTTGTCATGGTGGTGATCTGCTTCATGACGAGTCTTCTAGTCTATCATTCCGGTAGCGAGCCGATGCCGGATTATGCGGACCATCTTATCATTGTAAATATGCCGGATTCTATGGATGAATATCTGACGTCCCAGAACTTCTACTTGAATTCACAGATCAAGAAGAAGGAATGGGAGGCCTACTACGATATCTTCACCTTCACATCTTGGATGGAAGAAGAAGACGCATTCATGGTGATGGTTTTTCCAGAGGATTTTGACGAACTGGTATTGGAACAGGTGCCGGAAGAAATACCGGAGATCTTGACTTATTGCTCGCCTGACTATCTGGAATATGTCGAAGCGCAAGAAGAATTAATCGATGAAATGCTTACAGATGGATATCTCCCATATATCCAGTCTAGTCTTGAGATACCAGTCAAGCGGGAGGAAGTGCCTGAACAGATGATCTCCGGTATGTATACCCAATCGGAACATAATGTTGTCCGTGATCGCGTGAGTCGAATGGTGATGCCACTGCTGTTCTTCGTATGCATCATGTATGTGTGCATGCTTTCCGGCATGAACGCGATTGCAGGTGAGAAGGAACGAGGGACTTTTGCCGCGATACTCATGACACCGATCTCTCGAATGACGATCGTACTGGGCAATTATATCGGTGTGCTGCTCCATGCACTGATTCCCTGCGCCGTACTTCTGGTACCGACGATCTTCCTGTCGAAGTGGTACGGACTTCCAGGTCTCCTTCTACTGATATTGTCTCTGGCTGCTTTCATGGCGGCGATCACGATCCTGATCTCCTGCCTGAATCAATCGATCTCTTCGGCGCAGACGACATTCCTGCCGATCTTCCTGATCGTGTTGGTGGCGTGTGTAACCTGTATGCAGTCCACTACACCGAATCCTGTGAATAACTATATTCCAATCTACGGACACTTCTACGGGATCGGAGACTGCATGATGGGTACGGCCCGCGTGCTTCCGGTGATCATTACGAGCATGGTGACATTCCTTCTTGCTGGAGTATGTATCCTCGTATCGAGAAGACTTCTTGAGACAGAAGCATTCACCGTAGCAGTTGAGACGAAGTCGGAGCGAGAACTCCGCCGCGCGGCGAAGATTGCGAAGAAGCAGGAGAAAGACTATGTTTCCATCTCTCGTGCGAATGTATTCGGCTACCATGCGAAGAAGAGACGTTCACTCATCAAGTTCCTCGTCGGACATGCGGTGCTGCCACTTGCGCTTCTATCCCTGTTCCAGCCGATCGCCATGATCCCGGCAATTGTCTCGTTCATGAAGAGCCCGGAATCGATGTCCTTCATCCGAATGTTCCGCGACATTTCCGGCGTGGAAGGTGTGTCAGAAGTGATGAACAGATCGGCAGATCTTTTCGCACAGTTCATGCAGAATAAATGGTTCATCTTCTTCATGGGACTCGGCTACTGGGTCATCATCGGTCTATACGTTCTGCTGGTTCGCCTTCGTGAGAAGAACCCGCTGTCGACACTGGGTTTTCCTTCTGCGAAGTCCTTGAAGAAAGACGGGAAAATGACTCCGTGGAGATCTTATGTCAGCGGTCTTGGACTGGGCCTTCTGCTGATTGGTTCCGTGTATGGTCTGCTGCTTGCGACAGGTCAGGTGACATGTGAAGGCTTCGCCCTTCGTACCGAGCATCTTCCGATGTTCCTGCTCTACATCCTGATGTGGCTCCCGCAGGGTGCGACGGAAGAGATCATGATGCGTGGTTACATGATTCCACGTGTCGCCTCCCGCTTGGGCGTACCTTTTGCCGTGTTCTTCTCGTCCATGTGCTTCAGTCTGATGCATGCCGGAAATGCGGGGTACTCCTGGCTGGCACTCATCAACCTGGCACTCATTGCGGCCCTGTTCGCCTGTATCGCACTTCGTAATGGCAACATCTACATGGTCTGCGCGATGCACACCGTCTGGAACTTCTGCCAGGGCAATGTCTTCGGACTGGAAGTCAGTGGTAATGCGGGCAATGCTTCCGTACTTCGTTCTACTACGAACGCTTCGGCTCGGGACATCATGACCGGCGGTGGTTTCGGACCAGAAGGCGGACTTTGCGTCACCATCGTCATTGTCGTTGCTTTTGCCGTACTCCTTCTGACACATAAACGTCAACCCAAGACCGAGACGGTGCAGGCGGAAGCCATCTGAGTCATTCTTCATAGCAATAGGAAGAACTTGTGTAAAAAGCTCTCTTCATTTATCCTGAAAAAAGGTAAAATAATAGAGAACGTATGCGTCGCGCTCGCACACATCGGCATATGTTGTGGCGTATCCGTCCATGATTGAGGGACAATGAGGTAGACCTATGATAAAGATTCTTCTTGTAGAAGACGATACGAGTATCGTTACAACACTGACGGCATTCCTGAAAACGGAGGGGTTCGATGTCATTTGGGCGCCTGGCCAGACTACCGCGATGACGAAGATCGAGAACGAAGCTTTCGAATTGGCACTGATCGACATCTCGTTGAAAGACGGGAATGGATACGCAGTCTGTGCAGCCATCAAGTCCCAGAAGCCGGATATTCCGGTCATCTTTGTGACCGCTTCCGGAGATGAATATAGTGTCGTGACCGGATTGGATATGGGCGCAGATGACTACATCAGTAAGCCGTTCCGTCCGAGAGAGATGTTGTCCCGAATCAAGAGCGTTATGAGAAGAACACACAAGTCTTCCGATATCGTCGAATTGGGTCCGGTCAAGATCGATACGACCCGTGCAAATGTCAGCCGCAATGGTGAAGAGATCATTCTCTCCGCACTGGAGTATCGTCTGCTGTTGCTTTTTGCAAATAATCAGGGTGTCGTGCTGACACGTTCCAAGCTCCTTCAGGATCTGTGGGATGTCGGCGGCGAATATGTCAACGATAATACGCTGACCGTATATATCAAGCGACTTCGTGAGAAGATCGAGGACGATCCGGCTGAGCCGACACTGATTCGTACCATCCGTGGATTCGGATATAAGGCCGGAGAGTAAGCATGTTCCGTTATAATGCAGAAGTTCGAAAAGAATACCTAGTCAGCTTTGCGCTGACCGTGGTGCTGTCCGTTGCGGCTTTCTTCTTCTCCTTCTACGCGGGCATCGCGGTCGTGGTGACCTTCGCAATCCTGATGATGGTACGTGTGATTGCAGATTCTCGTCGGTATCGCCGAATGGCAGAGTTGTCCGATGCCATCGACAGGGTCCTGCATGGTGCCGAGAAGGTGAACTTCGAAGAGTACCAGGAAGGGGAAGTGGCCATCTTAAGCAGTGAGATCCATAAGATGGTCATCCGTCTTCGCGAACAGGCCGCACAACTTCTGGCCGATAAGCGTTTCCTCTCTGATTCCATTGCAGACATTGCCCATCAGCTTCGTACTCCGCTGACTTCCATGAACATCATTACCGATCTCTTTGCAGTGGAAGACCTTCCTGACGAGAAGCGATACGATCTGCTCAGTGAGATGATGCAGAGCCTCAACCGTATCGAGTGGCTCATCAACACGCTTCTTAAGATGAGTAAGCTTGATGCGGATACTGTGTACTTCGAGAGCAAGGAATATCTGGTCAAGGATATGGTGAAGCGCGCAGCAGATTCGCTGGCTGTGCCGCTGGATGTCAATAACATTGCGCTGAAGATCGACGTGCCGGAGGATGCGAAGGTACGCGGAGACATGATGTGGACTTGCGAGACGGTGAGCAACATCATCAAGAACTGTATGGAGCATACCCCTTCCGGCGGAAGGATTGACGTGATCGTGAAGGATACCCCAATCTACTGCGAGATTATGATCCAGGATACCGGTTCTGGCATCGACCCAGAAGATATCCCCCATGTGTTCGAGCGCTTTTACCGTGGAAAAGTAGCCGTCAACTCCAGCATCGGTATCGGTCTTGCGTTGGGGAAGATGATCATTGATCGTCAGAACGGTACGACCCGTGCGTCGAATCGTGAAGAGCCGGAACACGGCGCGAGATTCACGATTCGTCTATATAAATCTTCGAGGTGAAAAGATGGAATTATTGCGAGCAGAACATCTGGTCAAGACATATGGTAAAGACGAGAACGTGGTCGCTGCGCTGGACGATGTATCCTTGAGCATCGACAAAGGTGATTTCGTCGCGATCATCGGTGCGTCCGGTTCGGGTAAGTCGACCCTGCTTCATATGCTGGGTGGCGTAGACCGACCGACTTCCGGCACGGTGTATGTGGACGGGAAAGACATCTTCAAGCAGAACGATGAGCAACTGGCCATCTTCCGAAGAAGAGAGATCGGATTGGTGTACCAGTTCTTCAACCTGATTCCGGTACTGACAGTGGTGGAGAATATTGCGATGCCGGTACTGCTGGACCATCGTAAGGTCAATCCGGAGCGAATGGATGAGCTTCTCGATATTCTGAAACTCAAAGAACGAAAGAATTTCTATCCGGGACAGTTGTCCGGTGGACAGCAGCAGCGTGTGGCCATCGGTCGTGCGCTGATTAATGCGCCGACGATCCTTCTGGCGGATGAGCCGACAGGTAATCTCGACTCCAAGAACAGCCAGGAAGTCGTCGAACTCTTGAAATATTCCAATGCAAAATACAACCAGACGACAGTTCTCATTACGCACGATGAGAATGTGGCGCTGCAGGCGAAGCGCATCATTACGATCCAGGACGGTAAGATCCGTCACGATGAGGTGATTCGTAAATGAGCGGACGCGCGAACATCATCAGCAAGTATGCCAAGCGTACCGTGTTCAACAACCGAGGGAGAGCGATCCTGACGTTGATCGGTATTATTGTGGCGACCACGATGTTCACGCTTGTCAGCTCGGCGTATGTGAGCGCAATGGATATCTTGAAGAGTTTTGCGGACGATGACTATGGTCAATGGCATGTCCAGGCGTATTCCATCAGTTCGATCGACTATCAGAAGATGGCGAAGGATTCTCGCGTGGAAGAAGTGGCCTACGTACAGGAACTTGGTTGTAACCCGGGGCCGGGTGGAATGGAGCTGGTGTCGCATACGAAGAAATATAAGTATTTCGTCGGTGCCATGAATCCGAAATTCCAGGAACTCTGTAATTACCATCTTGTGCAGGGACGGTTGCCGGAGAATGAGAACGAGGCAATCATCTCGCTGGAGATGTTTGCCGATGACCGTAATGAATTGAGCATCGGCGCGCAGATCTCTCTGGATATGTATACGCGATATTCAGAAGGACATAAAGTAGTGAACCTTGAGAGTCTGGTCTGCGACCGTAGCGGCTTGATCGATGAAGAGGTATTCCTGACCGGAAGCAGTACTTTTACGATCGTGGGTTATTTCGTCGTGCCGGAATATGCCTCATGGAAAAACATCGCCGACAATACGATCCTTACGACTTCAGATTCGATCATTACCGGTAATACAGTCAATGCCTATTATCAGCTTAAGGATGCTTCACTCTATCGTAGTTTTACGAAGTCATATTTCGAAGACGAGGACAGCTGCCTCTATAACAAGGATTTTATTCGACTGGAGGATTCGGCGGATGACAGTCACACGAAGATGACATTTGCGGTCATTATGGCATTTACCGTGGCGATCATCGTACTTCTGGCTGTCATGCTGATCTACAATTCTTTCTCCACCTCTTCGTCGGAACGACTCCGGGCCATCTGCCTACTGAAGTCTGTCGGCGCGACGCGCAAGCAGGTCCGACAGTTGATCTTGAAAGAAGCCTTCTACTATTCGATCATCGCTATTCCCATCGGTGTCGCACTCGGACAGTTCCTCAGTGCCTGCCTGATCCATGCGTTGCAGGACATGAGTAGTGATGCTGCGAATTTCATCATCGCGAAGAATATTGATCTGGAGTACCGCTTGGGATATCAGAATCTGATTGCACCGGTGCTACTGGCCATCTTTACGATCCTGATCGCAGTATTCGTCCCGATGATGAAGGTCTCCCGCGTGACGCCGGTCAAAGCGGTGCGTGATAGCGAGATCTTCGATGAGAAGAGCAGATCCAATGTGTTTGGCCACTTCAATGCCAAGATCACGGAGCGAATCTTCGGATTTGCCGGCGGTCTGTCCATGAAGAACTATCTCCGCTATCGCAAGAGATATCGTGCGACGGTCATCTCAATCGTGGCCAGCGTGCTCATGATCATCTTCGCGAATATGCTGGTGCGAAATGTGTCGAACATGCTCTTCGATACGGAACAGAGCGGCCAGGCCGATGTCATCCATTATATTCAGACTACGGACGTGGGTGGATTCGGCAAGGAAGATCGGTCGTTGTTCTATGAGATGGCCGCTGTAGAAGGTGTCCGTAGTAGCCGCATGTCCTTCACCATGGAGATGTACATCAGCCTACCCCAAGAAGAGACCACAGAATCGTATCAGGTGCTTTTCCCAGATATGGTGGAAGAAGAGACGGTGGGAAGCCAGGTGCAGATGGTATTCGTAGAGGACGGTACCTGGCGCGAGTTGTGCGAGAAGTATGGGATCGATTCGGAGGAATTCCTCACATATGGTTCCAGAAAATGCCTGATCAACAACCAATGCACGTATTTCGACGAGGCGACGCAACAGATCCAGGTCCTCCCAGTATTCGAACAACTTCCGGAGCGGATGGACTTCCCGTATCTGATTACGGAATACGGTTATTCGAGGACGGAACTGCTGGAGAGGATGCATCTTGAGCCGGTGGCGGAGGTCGACTGGGTGGAGGAACTGGCGTCGGATCTGTCTTGTATCCAGATCTATGTGCCGATGAGCCGCATGGAATACTATGAGCTGGAGGGAAATATCGGTGTGGAAACTTTCCAGTTTACGGCCAAGGATCCGCGAACGGCGGTAGAAGCCATGAAGGAAATTCTCGAGGAACGCCTATACATGACGGATCCACTGGTGGATCTGGGTCGAGAAACGCGTGCTGCACGTGCCGTCAATAAGCTGATGGAGATCATCTTGTACGGCTATGTGGCCATGTTGAGCTTGATGTGCTTCTTGAATGTGGTGATGACGGTCATCTCGAACATCATGTTCAGAAGGAAGGAATATATTCTGCTGATGTCGGTCGGCATGTCGCGCAAGACGCTCTTCCGTATGGTCATCGCGGAGAGTCTGATCTACTTCTCGGAGGGTGTACAGCTTCTGATCCTGCTGTTCGGTGGCGCACTTCTGCTCTCCATGCTCCTGATCGATCCGTCTATCTATCGATATATCCGTGTGCTGTTCGCAGTGATCGTTGTGCTGATGCACCTGCTCGTGGTCGTGGTCACGACGGGAATCTGTCTGTCCAGTTTCATGAAGGATGACATTATCGAGGGTCTCCGTAAAGAGTACTATTGATCTGGTTCTTCACGGGAAGAGCCATTGATTTAGAGAGCCATCTGGGATTAGGTAGACGTGACATTATTCCTGTGGTTTGACCCATTCGTCCGCGGAGAAAGCACGCCCGTGGGCACAAAGATAGTATTTGCACTTTAGGGAAAGCAAGGTCTGCCAGGTGCGGCCAAGTTGTGCCTCGTTATCTACGAAGACGGGGGCCAGGACGCGCTTGAGAAATTGTGCGGCATCGCCGATGAGTGCGACTTCTCCAATGTGAAGGGAGATGGAATCTTCTGTGTGACCTGGGGTCATCAGAAGCGTCACGCCGTCGCCGAGGAGTTCTCTGACCAAAGTGACCGTGATTGGTTCGACATTCTGGCAGGCTTCATAGGGAATGAAAGCCGGAAGCTTCGCCACGACGTTACCGGCGGCGCCAGCCTTCTTCACATATGGATGATCTTTACCTGGACGCTTGCACGTACCTTGTTTGACGTGGTCGATGACGGTCTTGGGTACGTAGACGGGGCAGTTAAACAACATGGAGAAATACTCGGCATTGCCGGCTGTGTCACCATGGGCATGTGTCAGGATGATTGCGTCTACATCGAAGATGAAATCTTTCTGCAAGTTTTTCTCGATCTCATCTCGTTCAGCCAGTGGCCCGCAGTCGATCATGACGATCTTGTCCTTATGGGCGATGCAGTAGCAGTTATAGAGTTTGGTTCCAATATTGAAGAACTGATAGTTCTCGTCTCGATAGACTAACATGTTGAGATATTCCTTACTCGTTGTATTCGTTCGGCATAAGCTGCGGCTTGCCGTAGTATTCTTCCAATGTTCGGATGCCGTTGTCGTACATATAGGTTGCCACTTCGACACCGACGAAGCGGAAATGCCAACCCTCTACACCATAGCCGGTGATCGATCCACATTCTGCTGGATATCTCCAGATGAAACCGTATTCATGACCATGCTCGAGGACCCATTTACCGACGTCTGTGTAGACGAAGTTGTCTCGGATCTCCGGATCACTTCGGACGTTAATGTCCAATCCAAGACCGAGTGGATGCTCGGAACGTCCCGGATAAGCATTCTTGCAGCAAGCCTTATCCAGGCCTCTTCTTGTGATGGCATTGTTAAAGCTATAGGTCTGTGTCTCCCAGGAACGGTAACCGGAAATCAGATACAGGTCACCGCCGATGTCGGCCATGCAGGCGTCATGCATCTTCTCCCAGGCTTCTGCAGCTTCCGGACGAAGTTGCTGACTGTCTGAATACTTCGCATAGACGAGTTCCGGCACGTACCAGCTTGGGCTGGCGTAGTACTTGTTGACGAGTACGGTGAGGTCGGATGGATCTGCCACGATCTCTGCACGAACGGAACGCGGGTCGACATACCCATCGTACCAGATCGGACCACCTTCCAGAATCGGTTCGACATATTCCGGAATCGGCGTCGGGGATGGAGAAGGTGTCGGTGTATTACTTGGAGTAGGAGTGAAAGTCGGCTCCGGAGAAGGGGTCGGTGTGGAGGTCGCGGCAGGTGTTGTCGCGATGACTTCGGATGACGATGCGACCACGGAATCGGCGCGATCGTCTGCCTCCTTCGATTTGTTGCATGCTGTACCCAGTATGCTCATGCAAGAAATAGCGGTAATGAGCGCAAATACGCGGACCGAACGCTTCATCAGATACTCCTTTCATCAAGACTCGCTCGGGGCAACTAAGAAGGACAGAAACGCCAAGTCCCCGTAAGTACGAGTGATTTTACCAAATACAGTATAGCGCATGGATGGGTGAATTACTATTTCACTTTGGTTAAGAAGGGCGAAGAAAGACTTGCGAAAACGAGACATAGTGGGTATACTGCTTGTTGCAATTGCGAATCATTCGCAGAAACAACAAGCTGGCGAGACTGCACATCGCGGTGACCCAGTGACGATAAGTGGAGTAAATATGAATTCTAAGAATATGGATAATCGAAGCGGTGTGGGCCAAGCACGCTTCTTGACATGGATATTAGTAGCCTCGATGCTTCTGGGCACCATGGGTCTTCTTAGTGGCTGTCGGAAAAGTGGTTTCGGCAAGGATGCAGAAGGTAAGGTCAAAGTCGTGGCGTCGATCTACCCGATGTATGATTTTGTGAAGCGGATCGGCGGGGATCTGGTGGCAGTGAACATGATGGTGCCGGCTGGGACGGAGCCGCATGCGTGGGAGCCTTCGACCCGTGACATGATGGACCTGGAAGAGGCGGATCTGGTGGTATATAACGGTGCAGGGATGGAGACTTGGATGGCGGACATTCTAGGTACCGTCCAGAACAAGGATCTGGTGAAACTTGAGGCATCGAAGGATGTGCCGCTTCTGCGTGTGGATCATGAAGCGGACGACCACGATGCGGGTCACGAAGACCACGACCATGGCGAGTTCGATCCGCATGTCTGGCTGTCTCCAAGTAATGCGAAACTGGAGATGCGTGCGATTGCAGATGCGCTGATTGCGATTGACCCGGATCATACTGAGACCTATGAACAGAACTATCAGACTGCCGCGGCGGAGTGCGACAAACTGATGGATGAATACCGCATGGCGCTTGCACCCTATGAAGGAAAATACATTGTCGTGGCGCATGAAGCATATGGTTATCTCTGCCACGAATTCAATCTGAATCAGATCGGTATTGAGGGTGTCTCGGCCGATCAGGAGCCGGATGCGGCGCGTATGCGTGAGATCATCGATATGGTGGGTGAGTACGATATCCACTGTATCTTCTTCGAAGAACTGGTGGATCCGAAGGTGGCTGAGACCATTGCGGGGGAGACGGGATGCCAGACGGCGGCGCTGTCGCCACTTGATGGTCTGACGCAGGCAGATATCGATAACGGACGAGATTATTTCACGGTGATGCGGGATAATCTTCTGGCTTTGCAGAAGGCTTTTGCGTAAGACGTTCGCATGCAGAATGTTGAAGGAGTAGACGATGGAGAAAGTGATTGAAGTGAAGGACATGTCCTTCGGCTATACCAGGGAGAAGGTCCTGGAACACGTTGATTTCTACGTGGAGAAAGGGGACTTCGCCCTGATCATCGGCGATAATGGTGTAGGAAAGAGCACAATGGTCAAGCTTCTGCTTGGCGTGAATACGCCGACATCCGGTGAGATCCTGGTGGGCGGGAAGAAGATCCGTTCACTGAAGGACAGCCACATCGGGTATCTTCCTCAGAACGGCGGTTCACGTGCCGCGGCCTTCCCTGCGACGTGCGAAGAGATCGTCTTAAGTAGTCTCTATCGCGAGATCGGCTTCGGTCGGATGCCGGGAAAGAAACATAAGGCCATCGCGCTGGAGGCCCTGAAGACAGTTGGGATGGAAGCCAAGCGGAAGGCCCTGATCGGCGAACTTTCCGGCGGACAGCAACAGCGTGTTATGTTGGCGCGTGTGCTGGCCGGTAGCCCGGAGGTGTTGATCCTTGATGAGCCGACAGTAGGCGTGGATGCGGAGTCGGTCGACCGTCTGCTTCATATCTTGCACCATCTGAACATCGAGAAAAATGTCACCATCCTCATGGTCACCCACGATGTCGACAAAGCGGGTCCTTTTGCCAACAAGGTATTGTGCCTGTCGGAGGGCGCATGTAACGAAGAGGCGTTGCCGCAGGCGGAGATCATTCACGCGCATGCACATAAGCATGCGAAGGGTGAAGGTGCGCACATTCATAGTGCGAACTGTAAACACGAGGTGGACCACCACCACGATAGCGAACATTGCCCTGAGTGCAATCATCACGAGCACGATCATGCTCATGACCACGAGAAGGAGGGAAAGTAATATGCCGACCATTCTTCAGTATGCATATATGCAGCGTGCGCTGCTGGTAGGATTCCTTCTTGCACTGCTTGTGGCTTGCTTGGGTACGGTCATGGTGCATAAGCGTCTGTCACTGATTGGTGACGCGCTTTCACACTCGTCTTTGGCAGGTGTGGCCTTGGGCTTGCTCCTTGGATTCAACCCGATCATCGGTGCCATCGCGGCCTGTGTGGTGGCGGCCTTCTGCATTGAGGGGATCCGCAAGAAACTCGGCAATCACTCGGAACTTGCGGTGGCAATCGTGATGTCGACGGGCATCGGACTTGCCGGTGTGATGTCCGGCTTTGTGAAGAGTGCCGCGGATTTCAATAGTTTCCTCTTCGGTTCGATCGTGGCCATTAGTGAGATGGAGACCTACATGGTCATCGTCCTGGCGCTGGTGGTATTACTCGCGTTCTTCCTGCTTTATAAGGAGTTGTTCTATATCTCTTTCGACGAACAGGCTGCAGCCATCTCCGGTGTGCCGGTAGGTGTGGTGAATGCGATCTTCACGATCCTGACTGCGGTGACGATCTCCATTGCGGCCCGAACAGTGGGTGCGCTGATCGTCTCTTCGTTGATGGTGGTGCCGGTAGCGGCGGCCATGACGATTGCCAGAAGCTATAAGACCACGATCCTCTGGGCGGCGGTGATCTCCATTACCTCTACGATCGGCGGACTGGTACTCTCATTCTACTGTGGTCTGAAACCCGGTGGTACGATCGTGCTGATTGCTGTCGCGTGGTTCCTGATCCTGTATCTTCTGAAGTGGCTCCGCGGACGTCTGACTTCGGGAAACCGTAGCGCGGACGGAGCGAAACGTGCAAGTGAAGAAAGCAAGGGGGCATGAGCGATGGAGTTTCCAAGTAACATCCGAAAGACCCAGTCCCGCATGCGTGTGTGGGAGATCCTGAACCATGCGAATACGCCGCTGACGGCCAAAGAGATTGCCATACGGGCGGCACAGGATACGAAAGATCAGCAGGGTGAGGGTGCAACGGAGGGGGCACTATGGCTCTCCAGCATTTACCGCGCACTCGATGCTTTTGCCAATGCCCATGCGGTGAGCAGGACCGTGCTATCTGACAGTCAGGAGGCGCTCTATAGTCTGGCTGGGAACGGACATCACCACTATGCGATCTGCATGAACTGCAAGAAGAAGACTGAACTCGAGGGGTGTCCTTTTGCCGAGGAAAAAACACTCCACGCGGTGGACCAGGATTTCATGATCGTGGGCCACACGGTGGAGGTGTATGGATACTGTAAGCAGTGTCGGGAACAGCTATCAAAGAAAGTATAAGTAGCTGATCAGGATGCCGACGGTAACGCCGAGGATGGCGCTGGTCAGTACATCGGTGATGTAGTGTACGTACAGGTAAAGTCGCGAGAAAGCGATACCGGAAGCGTAGACCATGGCGGCAAAACCGATGGCCGGTGAGAAATAAACCAGCGTGCTCGCGACTGCGAATGAGGAGAAGGTATGTCCGGAAGGGAAGGAATAGTCCTTCGGCTCACGGATGATGATGTCTCGATCCTCACCACGTACTTCGTATGGACGTGGTCGCTTGGCGATGTTCTTCAGAAGCAGATTTACCAGAATCAGGGATACACCCAGTGCGATCAGGATGCCGAGTGCAGCCTGGCGATTGATATTTGCAAAGAAGAAAGTACCGGCGGCGACAAACCAGACGATGCCGAAATTTCCGCTCATAGACAGGAAATGCATCACTTTATCGATGGAATCTCTGCGAAGGTTGTGATAGATCCAATCAAGGACTTTCAATTCGCGTTTAGATATTGAAGATGGCATGTGCGTCGCTCCTTTTTTTGTGTTTCTGTATATTTATACGAGCAATTCTTCCGAAGTGCTACTATTCTTATCGACTTTTGTAATTATAATGTACATTGCTTGAGTGCGAAAGGCCATGAAATTTTCTTGAGGACGCGTAAATTTATCGTAAATTCATGGTATGATGCCCATATGAAGAATTACCTGCATCCTATTTCTATCGGTAAAACCACGATTCCGGAGAACACGGCGCTCGCGCCTATGGCCGGAACGAGTACGTGTGTCTTCCGCACCATCGCGCATGAGTGTGGGGCAGGACTTGGCGTGACCGAACTGGTCTCTGCACGTGGTATCCGCTTCAAAGATTCTCTGGAGATCAGTATGCGCTATCTGGCGATCGATCCGGCAAGAGAAGATGCCACGGGCATCCAGCTCTTCGGCTTTGATCCGGAGGACTTTGACTTTGCCATTCACAAGATATTAGAAGACCCACGTCTGGCGGATGTGGATCTGATCGACCTGAACATGGGATGCCCGGTCTCTAAAGTTGTGAAGACGGGTTGTGGTGCGGCCCTCATGAAGGAACCGGCCATTGCCGAGAAGATCATTCGGGCTTCGGTCCATGCGGCCGCGGCATATGGTAAACCGGTCACGGTAAAGTTCCGATCCGGATGGGATCCTTCGTGCATCAACGCACCGGATTTTGCGAAGATGTGTGTAGAAGCCGGCGCGGCAGGTCTTGCGATTCATGCCCGCACGCAGTCCATGATGTATAGTGGTCAGGCCGACTGGGAAGTCATTGCTCGAACCAAGGCGGCGATTGCCGATACAGGTATTCCGATCTGGGGAAATGGTGATGTAAAGGACGGTGCGTCGGCAGTGGCCATGTTGGAAATGACCGGCGCGGACGGTGTGATGGTCGGACGCGCAGCCCAAGGAAATCCGTGGATCTTCTCCGAAATTCGAAGCGCACTTCTGGGCGAGATGTTACCTTCTCGGGTAGATCGTGTAACGAAGGTGAACGTGATGCGTCGCCATCTTCAGGGACTATGTGACCAGCTTGGCGAGAAGACCGGTGTCAAAGAGATGCGCGCGCAGATCGCCTGTTATCTCAAGGGAGAATTCGGCGCGGCAGAATTCAAGAACCGTATCATGAACGCCAACACGATCAAGGAAGTCGGTGACCTGCTACAAGAATTCTGCAAAGAGTGATCTAGCGGTTTTGTTTGCTGAAATTTCGGGATCACTCGATGCCGAGGATCTCTTTGTAGTTGTCGCAGACTTCTTTGTAGTTCTCTGGGGTACCGATATCGATGCAAGTGCCGTCCACGCGGAGTGCATATACATCCTTCTTCTGGTAGAGCCAGGATGGGAAGTGACCGGGAGCATCCGGAGAGTTGCCTTCATCAAGATAGATGCTGAAGAGTGGCAGTGTCTCCTTGAGGTAGAAGTAGGTAGCGTAGATGGCCACGGTAGAACGCGGGATTTCCGGCTTCTCAGCAAGGTAGAGGATCTTGCTATCCTCATCAAGTGTGGCGACGGCCAACTTCTTCAGTTGGTCAATGTCTTCGACACGAATAGCAACGAGTGTATCCTTGCGCTTGTCCATGAAGAAGTCATAGACGTCACGGAGCTTATAAGTAAAGAGATTATCGCCTGCGATAATCATGAGGTCTTCTTTGATCTGAAGTTTCTCGATGACGAACTGGATATCACCAATTGCACCGAGCTTATTGGAATCATCAGTTGTGCCATCATCAATGACCTGAATCGGGATAATTCGACGACGGTCTTCCATCTTCACAGCTGCCCATTTGTCGAATTGTTCTGCAAAACGATGGTTCGTGACTACAACGATCTTAGTGATATCCGGCAAGGTCTCGATCTCGTCGGTAATATAGTCAATCATGGGCTTCGGTCCAACAGGAAGAAGTGGTTTTGGTGTGTCAATCGTCAGCGGGTATAAGCGTGTTGCGTATCCGGCTGCAAGAATTAAGGCGATCATAAGTTATTCCTTTCTGCACATCACAAACATTCTCCGCAACTGAAAATCCCCCTTCAAATTCGTTTTCAAGATTGCAGAAATATTGATTTTTATCTATTTTACCAAATCACAAAGTAAAAATCCATTGACTCTTCATTTCCTTTTTATGACACAGATTTCTGAAATAAGTGGCAGGAAGAGAAAAAAGTGAGTATAATAGAAAAATGTGAAAAAGTATGAGCATCCTTGAGATCGTGTTCTTCTGTCCGTGGTGAATCTACACACAACATCAAGACGCTGATCGAAGGGGTTTTTGCGTGCAAGGGAAAACATAAGGGAGACATCAAATATGGAACTTTGTGCAGTAGTCATGGCAGCCGGTGAAGGTAAGCGTATGCATTCGAATCATTCGAAAGTGGTTCAGTTGGCAGCGGGCAAACCGTTGATCCGCTGGGTGGAAGAGGCGCTCACAGGTGTAGGGGCCAATGAGCAGGTATATATTGTCGGACACCGTCAGGAAGAAGTCCGTGAAGTATTGGGTGAAGATGTAGCATTCGTGTTCCAGGAGCATCAGCTCGGAACCGGACATGCTGTTATGCAGGCGGCACCTTTCCTCGAAGGAAGAAATGGATGCACCATCGTTCTTCCGGGTGATGCTCCGTTGATCACTTCTGAGACGATCTCTGCAGCTCTGAAATTGTTCGAAGAAGGCGACTATGGTGCGGTCATCATTACCGGTATGGCGCCGGATCCGAAGGGATATGGACGAATCATCCGTAATGAAGATGGCAATGTAACGAAGATCGTCGAAGACCGTGACTGCAACGATGAAGAGCGCAAAGTATGTGAGATCAACTCTTCGATCTACTGCTTCAAGACACCGCTTCTGCTCTCCGCACTGGGACGCATCGATGCCAAGAATGCACAGAAAGAGTACTATCTGACCGATACGATCGAGATCCTGATCCGTGATGGTCACAAGGTCGGTGCGTATGTGGCACCTTTCGACGAGACACGTGGTGTCAACGACCGTGTACAGCTACAGGCTGTCGGTAAGATGCTGAATCGCCGTGTCTGTGAGAAACTCATGCGCGAGGGCGTCATGATCGTTGATCCGGATACGACTTGGATCGCGGATACGGTAAAAATCGGTATGGACACACAGATCCTGCCGGGTACCGTGCTTCTGGGAAATACCGTGATCGGTGATGAATGTGAGATCGGCGAGAATTCTCGTCTGGAGAATGTAATCGTGGGTGATGGATCCACGATCGACAATTCCGTTGCTTCCGATTGTACCGTGGGTAAGAACTGCCGTATCGGACCATTCTCTCACTTGCGTCCGGATACGATCCTGAAAGACAACGTCACCATTGGTGCATATGTTGAAGTAAAGAACGCGACGATCGGTGATTACTCCCGTGCCCGCCACCTGACATATGTAGGTGATGCGAAGGTCGGTAAGAACGTCAACTTCGGTTGCGGTACAGTTACCTGTAACTACGATGGTATGGATAAGACCTGGTGTGTCATCGGTGATAACGTATTTATCGGTGGTAACTCGAACCTGATCTCTCCGGTTACCTTGGAGGAGAACTCCTACATCGCGGCTGGTTCTACCATTACGGAAGACGTACCGGAACTTGGTCTTGCGATTGCAAGATCCCAGCAGGTCGTGAAGGAGAACTGGGTTGCCAAGCAGAACCGTTCCCGTGCTTCGACGGTAATCCAGCCGGATCGTAAGCGTAACAGTGGTCTGTGATCCGAACGAATTCTACGCGAGAATGTTCGTAACAGAAGAACGATGAGAGAAGACGTATGTGGTTAATTGTTGGCCTGGGCAATCCTGGCAGAGAATACGAAGAGACATTTCATAACTGTGGTTTCATCACGCTAGGGATTCTGGCGCAGAAGCACCATATTGAGATCGACAAGCTGAAGTGGAAAGGTGAATATGGCAAGGGCACGATTGGTGGGGAGGATTGCATCCTTCTGCGTCCGCGTACCTTCATGAACCTCTCTGGTCAGAGTGTGATCGAAGTGATGCAGTTCTATAAGATTCCACATGACCACCTAATCGTTGTATACGACGATATCGATATTGCACGCGGTACGATCCGTGTACGTGCGTCCGGATCTGCCGGCACACATAACGGCATGAAGTCCGTGATCTATTGCCTCGGCGCGCAGGATTTTCCTCGCGTGCGCATTGGTTGTGGCCCTGTCCCGGAACACTGGGATCTGGCAGATTTTGTATTGTCTACCATCCCGAAGGAAGCGCACGATACCATGAAGAAGGCGTTTGAGGAAGGAGCAGAAGCGATCGAGAACATCATTGCGGGCAAGGCGATTCCCAACGGACGCAACCGTGGCGGAGGTCGCGCATGATTTTCCTTCCTACAATTGAGAAACTCCTTCGCGAGGCGAAAGCCGATCCTGCTTTCTCGGAACTTCTGGATGCGACATCCAATCAGCGGGGTCACATTAATCTCTGTGGCATGACCGAGACGCAGAAAGCGTACCTGATTGCGGCGATGACGCTTGAGAAATCGCAGACCCAGGAGACGCCTGTTCCGATGATCCTGGTTTCCGATGAACTTTCAGCAAGACGATTCAAATCCTATCTTGATGCATTCTTCGAGAAAGAGTGCGTCGTCCTTCGTGGCCGTGAGACCAGTCTGTCCGCGGTATCGGCATCGAGCCGTGAGATCGAGCAAGGTCGTGTGCGTACGCTGATCAAATACGCGACCAGAGAGTGCGGCGCGCTGATCGTGACGGCCGGCGCACTGCTGACGAAGATGCTCCCGATGAAGGCATTTATCGAGACGAAGGTCACTCTGCGTATTGGACGACGGATCTCACCGGAAGACTTGGCACAGACACTGGTTTCTATGGGTTATATCCGCACCCGTGAAGTGGAAGGTGTGGGTGAATTTGCCAGAAGAGGAGATATCTTCGATGTCTTCCCAAGTGGCTCAGATATGGGTGTTCGTATCTCCTTCTTCGACGATGAGATCGATCAGATCAAGATGTTCAACCTCTCTTCCCAACGCTCGGAAGAGCAGGTGAAAGAATATACGATCTTCCCGGCGACGGAACTTCTCGTGCCGGGGAAGAAATGGGATAGTCTGGCGGACCGATTGGTCACGATTGGTGAGAAAGCCGCGACCAAGGCGGCGGCCATTGGTGCGGAGCGCAACAGTATCGATGCGATGACCCGCATGATCGGCAAAGAGAGCGACGCACTCCGAAGCGGCGGTACTTTTGCCGGATGGGAGAAGTGGATCTCCGTGCTGTGTCCGGAAACGGAGTCGATCCTGAGCTTCGTGCGGAGCATGGGGGATACCATCTATGTGGACGAAATCGCGCAGGTCAAGTCCCGCATGGACGGTGTAGCGGCGGACTTCATGACACGCTTTAAGACGGCTTTCGAGAAGGGTCTGGTGCCCTCCATCTGTGAAGAAGCGTTGGCAAAAACACCCGACATTTTCCGTGAACTGGACCAGAAGCAGGTCATTGCTATGGCCGTGTTGCCGAGTTCCAACAACGGACTTCCGGGTGGCGTTAAGATCAGTATTCCGGGTACTGCTTGTAACAGTTACCGCGGACATGAAGAGTCCCTGGCCGACCTGATTTCCCAGCGAAATGCAGAAGGGCAGATTACATATATCATGTGTGGAAGCGGACAGCGTGCGGACAAACTCCGTACATTCCTGTTCGAGCGAAATAGTATGCCGGTCCTGATCCCCAGACCACTTCCGGATGGATTCATCTATCCCGCCATCTCTCTCTTTGTAATTGGTACGCAGGATGTTTTCGGCGTGGACCATGGCATCAAGAAGAAGAAGAAGGGTGGCATGACCATCGATCTGTTCTCGGATCTTGTTCCGGGTGAACTGGTCGTAGACGATGAGAATGGTGTAGGCCGTTACGATGGACTGGTCAATCTGGAGATCGAGGGCACGAAGCGTGACTACTTACAGATCACGTATGCCAACGACGATCACCTCTATATCCCGATGGACCGTCTCGACCATATTCAGAAATATGTTGCTTCTGACGGACGCACACCGAAGCTTGCAAGACTCGGTAGCAGCGAGTGGAGCAAGTCGGTCGCCCGTGCGCAGAATTCAATCAAACAACTGGCCTTCGATCTTGTGGAATTGTATGCCAAGCGACAGGCATTGGGCGGACATGCTTTCCAGCCCGATACGGTCTGGCAGGCCCAGTTCGAAGACGATTTCCCATTCCAGGAGACTGACGATCAGCTTCGTGCCATCAACGATATTAAGAAGGATATGGAATCCAATAAGTCCATGGACAGACTGCTCTGTGGTGATGTAGGCTTCGGTAAGACCGAGGTGGCCTTCCGCGCAATCTTCAAGTGTATTGCAGAAGGAAAGCAGGCCATCATGCTGGCCCCCACTACGGTACTGGTCCAACAGCATTACGACAACCTCAAAGAACGCTTACGCGGATACCCGTTCCGTGTCGCGGTCTTGAGTCGTTTTGCCACGCCTAAAGAAGTGAAACGTACGGTGAATGGCATCAATGACGGCACCATCGATGTAGTTGTCGGCACGCACCGTGTACTGAGCAAAGATATCGAACCGAAGAACCTCGGGCTTCTGGTCATCGACGAGGAGCAGAGATTCGGCGTAAACCATAAAGAGAAACTGAAGAATCTTCGGAATACCGTAGACGTACTGACCCTGACCGCGACACCGATCCCGCGTACGCTCCATATGTCGATGGCCGGCATCCGTGACATCTCTGTCTTGGAAGAACCACCGCAGGACCGTCGACCGGTGCAGACCTATGTGGTCGAGTACGACGAGCAGATCATCGCAGAGGCGTGCTTGCGTGAGATCGAGCGACATGGTCAGGTGTTCTATCTCTACAACAACACCCATCACATTGCAGAGAAGGCGGAGCAGCTGTCTGCATTACTGCCGGGCGCGCGCATCGTGTACGCCCATGGCCAAATGAGTGAGCGCGAACTGGAACACATCATTGAGTCCTTCATTCGCAAAGAAGCAGATCTTCTGGTATGTACGACCATCATTGAGTCCGGTGTCGACATGCCAAACGTCAACACGATCATCGTGGAGAATAGTGACCGCTTCGGTCTTGCCCAGCTCTATCAGCTCAAGGGCCGCGTGGGCCGTTCGGACCGCCAGGCCTATGCGTACATTACGTATCAGGCAGACAAAGTGTTGAAAGAAGATGCGGAGAAAAGACTCGCCGCCATTCGAGATTTTACAGAATTGGGTTCGGGCATCAAGATCGCCATGAAGGATCTGGAAGTCCGTGGTGCGGGTAATCTTCTCGGTGCTGAACAGCACGGTCAGATGGATGTCATTGGTTATGAATTATATTGCCGTATGCTGGATGAAGAGATCAAGAAACTCTCCGGCACATGGGTACCACAGGCTGAGGATGCAGTGGTGCATATGCAGGAGGATGCGTATATCTCCCCATCCTACATCGCGGATGATGGACAACGTATGGATGTGTATCGTCGCATTCAGAATATCTGCACGAAGAAAGAACGAGAGGATCTGGAAGATGAGCTTCTGGATCGTTTCGGAGATATTCCGGAGGAAGTTACGATCCTTGCGAATGTCTCCATTATCCGACACTTGGCCGGAAAATTGGGATTCGAACGTGCGGAGATCGACAAAGAGAAAGCAAGACTCTTCTACCGTCCGAATGTTTCCGGTGCAGCGCAAGCCCTACTTCGTGCCGGTGCAGACCTTCGATATCAAGGACATGTAATGGTCTATTCTGTAGCACATCCGTACTTGCAGTACACGCCTTCGCCGAAAGACCGCAGCCGTCTCGTCAGCGATGTAGCAGAACTGTTGGACCTGATGAATGAAGAAGTGCCAGAAGGACCGGTTACTTCCAAGGAGAGAAACGAACAATGATACTGATAGAGATCCTTTATTTTATCCTTTGCACGGCGGTAATCAGTGTGCTTGCCAATATGGTGATGCTTCCAATCTCGGCCATCTGGCTCTTGTTGCTTATTCCGCTTTTCCTCGCGGTCCAGTTCATGCCACTCTTCCCGATTGCGGCACGAAAGATCCGCACGTTCAAGTTAAGAAATACAGCTGCTGGCTCTATGCTGCTCAAGATCTTTCTTCTGTCTACGAGCATCGCGATTGCCTTCAACATTCCTGCCATGATGGGCAAATTGGAAGATTCGATGGACATTCCGCCCATCACCGATGAGCCACTGTGGTGGACGTTTGCCATCATCCTGATCATTGGAATCGAGAGTATCGTGTTCTGGAACGGAATCATCCGAGTCTATGTCACCGGCAAGCAGATGAGTCTTCTTTTCCGCGTGACTTGTGCGGTGTGTGGACTGATCCCAATCGTGAATCTGGTCCTGCTTGGCATGCTGATTCGAATTGCAGACAAAGAGGTCAAGTTTGAGAATGACAAGATCATCCTCAACGAGAAGCGCGCCGATCAGAAGATCTGCGCGTGTAAGTATCCGATTCTACTGGTACACGGCGTTTTCTTCAGAGACTCGAACTACTTTAATTACTGGGGACGTGTTCCGGAGGAATTGGAGAAGAATGGCGCACAGGTCCACTACGGTAACCAGCAGTCTGCCGCATCGGTCGATTCTTGCGGCCAGGAACTGGCAGAACGTATCAAGAGCCTGTGTGAGAAATATCACTGTGAGAAGGTCAATATCATCGCTCATTCCAAAGGTGGACTGGACTGCCGCATGGCCATTGCCAAATATGGCGCAGGACCATATGTGGCCAGCCTGACGACCATCAATACACCGCATCGCGGTTGTGAATTTGCAGACTATCTATTAAGTAAGATCGGCGAGAATTATCAGGAAAAAGTAGCGTCGATCTACGAGTCGACACTGCGCAAGATGGGCGATCCGAATCCGAGTTTCCTGGATGCCGTCAACGATCTGACTTCCAGTGCCTGTGAGCGTCTCAATGAAGAGATGCCATATCCGGATGGAATCTTCTGCCAGAGCTTCGGATCGAAACTGAACGGTGCAACGTCCGGACAATTTCCACTGAACTTCTCCACACTTCTGGTGGGTCATTTTGACGGACCGAATGACGGACTTGTCGGTGAGAAATCTTTTGCCTGGGGACAGGAATATCAGTTCATTACCGTCAAAGGAAAACGTGGCGTCTCTCATGGCGATGTGATCGACTTGAACCGTGAAAATATTGATGGTTACGACGTGCGCGAGTTCTACGTTCAGTTGGTCAGCAAGCTTCGCATCCGAGGATTCTGATTTCTTTCTCACCACCGGAACGATCGTCCCCGAAACATACTCTCTTAAGCAAGTGATTTTCCACAATAAAATCTGACACTTTTTCCTCGTCAGAAATGAAGTGGTTATGTTATGCTTGAATAAGTGGAACTCAATTATTAAGGAGGGTATTTTATGGGTAACAACAAAGAAGCGATATACGATGCGAAGAAGCTCGGATATCCAAAGATGGTTGTGCTTGGACTTCAGCATATGTTTGCGATGTTCGGCGCGACGGTTCTCGTTCCGGCACTGACCGGACTTTCTGTGTCTGCAACACTTCTTTTTGCAGGTCTGGGTACTTTATTATTCCATTTTCTCACTAAGGGTAAGGTACCAGCTTTCTTAGGTTCTTCCTTCGCATTCCTGGCAGGCTATTGGGCGATTGCACCGAACGGCGAACGTGAACTGCTTCCTTATGCGTGCATCGGTGTATTTGCTGCCGGTGCGCTCTATCTGGTATTGGCTGCGCTCATCAAGGCTTTCGGACAGAAGCGTGTCCTTCGCTTCTTCCCACCAATCGTTACCGGTCCGATTATTATTGCAATCGGTCTTTCATTGTCCGGTACGGCGATTCAGAGTTGTACGAGCAACTGGGTCGTAGCAGTCGTTGCGATCCTCGTCGTTGTCGTTTGCAACATCTATGGTAAGGGTATGGTCAAGATCGTGCCAATCATTCTGGGTGTCATCGTTTCATACGGTGCCGCACTGATCCTGGACTGCGCAGGGGTTGCGGAACTCGTTGATTTTACCGCGGTCAAGGAAGCTGCATGGATCGGTCTTCCGTTCAAGATGAAGGATACTGTATTCGAAGTATTCAAGCATCCGGATGGATCCCTGATCGCTACCTCGATCATCACCATCATGCCAATCGCTTTGGCAACAATGGTTGAACATATCGGTGATATTTCTGCGATCTCTTCCACTACAGAGAGAAACTTCATCGAAGATCCAGGACTTCACAGAACATTGCTGGGTGATGGTCTTGCAACGATGCTCGCATCTCTCTTCGGTGCGCCGGCGAACACTACATACGGCGAGAACACAGGCGTACTTTCTCTGACGAAAGTATACGATCCGCTCGTAATTCGTCTGGCAGCAGTATTTGCCATTATCCTTTCTTTCTCACCAAAATTCGCTGCACTGATTTCTTCCATGCCGACAGCAACCATTGGTGGTGTCTCCATCGTACTCTACGGTATGATCTCTGCAGTTGGTGTTCGTAATGTTGTCGAGAATCAGGTTGACTTCAGCCGTAGCCGCAACATCATCATTGCAGCATTGATCCTGGGTCTGTCCACCGGTATCAAATATTTCGATCCAACCGGTAATATGAATGGTGCAATTGCCTTCTCCATCGGCAGAGTTGATATCTCCCTCTCCGGCCTTGCAGTCGGTGCACTGGTAGGTATCATCCTGAACGCAATCCTGCCTCTCGAAGAGAAGGAGTACAAGGGTGTAAACACAGAATCCAAGTCTGAGAATGAACTCGTTGAAGAGAAGAAGTAATTCATCTTCTTGGAAGTTCACCGATCGACAGAATAGATCCATCAAGAACCTCATTCGTGAATACGGATGAGGTTCTTCTCTTGTCATGGGTTTCGGTTGAAAAAATCCGCTTCGGTAGATATAATGTTGCTTGTTTGGTTCTGCGATCATCAAGCGCAGGACCCAATAAGTAGATGCTTCGATCGTTCAACGGATAGGACTGCAGTTTCCGGTACTGCCAATGCGGGTTCGATTCCTGCTCGGAGCGCCAAATCACGAAAGACTCCTTCATTGCTTCATGGCAAGAGGAGCCTTTTTTTGGTTCTTCACGTTTTCCTTGGGATAGAAGACAATTAACAAAGGCATGGAAAGAAAAGAGATTCCATAAATCAAGGGTGACTTCTCCGTTTCGTCT
>JAGHVD010000101.1 GCA_018064475.1 Candidatus Scatonaster coprocaballi | reverse complement strand
GCTTTCGGAATATTGCTCTCAGTATAATCATCTGTTGAGAAATCTTCATTCTCTTTGGCAAATAGATCGACATCATCATCGCCTGTGTCTACTGTATCCACATCATCATTGTTGGAAGGAATTACAGATGCCACTGCATCTACAACAACCGAATCAGAAACTTCTGAAATGGTTGGTTCAGTGTAGATCGACTTTAATTCTTCTTCAATTGTATTTTCAGTATGTGCCGGTTCAACTGATGGCTCCGACTCTTGAACGGAAGGAGTTGGAACAGTTGGTTGCGGTGCGAACACTGCGGAAGCAAAACTTGCCTTCGGGCTAAATGTGGAATTGTATACAGGACGCTCTGGTTCAGACGTTGTAACCTTAGAACTCGGCTCATCTGGAGTTATAGGATTCTCTTCGACAGGTTCCTCTTCGGCCTTCGAAGCCTCTGGTTCAGATGGGGTAACTGGTGCTGCTTCCGGTTCAGACTTCTTAGCAGGACTAAATGGCGAGAAAGGTGAGAAAGGTGAGAAGGAACTGTCTCCAAGACTTGCGTTGATTTCATCTTCCAAAGAAGTATCTGCTTCATAACTTGGTTTGTTCTTCCAATAATCCTCTTTCGCGTACATGGTATCTAACATAGATGACTGTTTCTCTGGTTCAACAGTATCTGAAGCAGGGGATTCCTGCTCAACTTCAGGTGCGCTCGTTGTTGCAAAAGGATCTTCACTATTCTGTTCGCGAAGTGCATCCGAAACATTCTCGACAGGATCATTCGCTTTGAATGATAGAAATAATGGGCGTTTGACTGAATCGTCATTATCATTGATTTCATCAGGTGTAGATGACTGATGCAAATAATCACTATTCTCGGTCATGTTTTGTGAATTGTTCTGATAAAATGTACCAAATACAGATGGCCCTTGGGAGTTGTCGAATTCCTCTTCTGGCGCGTGTAATAGACGGCCGAATTCATTGCTTTCATTTTCATGATCGTCACGAAGCATGGCGAAACCCTCCAATATGTCTAATATACTACAATATTATGATATTTCAAATGTTTTGAATCTGCAACCGCATGATGTGAATAAAGTACTATAAATATCGAAATCTCATGTTGGTGAATGTCAGTCTATATGGATTGAATTCCTGTAAATTTCGACAATTTCGACTCAAATGGCAATATTTGTCGAGTTATGTAACGCTTCATTTGATTATTATTTGGTGAAGGAGTGAGATATATGGGAGATAATGTTCGAAAAAGATGGGTAACGTGCATACTGATTATCATTGGAATTGGTGTATATTTCTTCCGCACATTTCGCCCTTCGATTCAGAATATCCATATCACAGAGGAAAGTCACGAAAGTGAGATCAGTGACTATTCTTCGATGATGAGTATCTCTGAAGAATCCACGTTTGAAACAGAACACGACCAAGTTTTCCCTGTATACATTTGTGGTGAAGTGAAATGTCCAGGTATCTATCAAATCGATCACACTGTATATCTTTATGAATTGATTGAAATGGCAGGGGGATTGACACAAGAAGCAGATGAGGTGGAAATCAATATGGTATATGTCGTGGATGATGCGGAGAGTATATATGTACCTTCTGTGAACGATGAAGATCGGTCTGATTCTCCTATTTTGCAGAAGGTGAATGAAGAAATCGGTGACAAGGAAGAATCGAATGCTACAGATTTATATGTGAATATTAATAATGCGGGAATAAATGAATTAAGTTCTCTTCCTGGAATTGGAATCAAAACCGCTGAAAAAATATTTGATTATCGTGAGAGCGTCGGACGGTTTACTTCAATTGAACAATTATTGGAGGTTCCGGGAATAGGTGAAGGAAAACTCCAACAGATTCGTGACTTTATATACCTGTGATATATTCTTGAAAAATGCATTTGACAGACAGTGCAATCAATGGTATTCTCTATTAGCACTTGGATGTGACACGCTCGTGTGGCGGAATAGGCAGACGCAACGGACTTAAAATCCGTCGGGGTAAAACCCGTACCGGTTCAAGTCCGGTCACGAGCACCATCTAGTATATATCGCGGAGTGGAGCAGTTGGTAGCTTGTCGGGCTCATAACCCGAAGGTCGCGAGGTTCGAGTCCCGCCTCCGCAACCACAGAGGAACCTTACATTTGTAAGGTTCTTTTTTTTGTTTTGTGAATGACCAATTTACTAGAAAAGCTCCAATTCTAGCGGTCAAATTCAGCATTCATTTGGTGTAATTGAAGAACGCTAGTGAATTGAATGTCACTCAACTTTGATATAAAATACAAGTCTGTACATATTCTTGTTATTATGCTTTTTGAGGCGAATAGGTGAAATATGAAGAAAGAAAAGAAGAATTTAAGCCGGTTGAGTAAGGTTGAAAAAAAGATTAAAGATTCAGTTATCACGGCTGATCAGTTCTGTATGAAGTACAGAGTTTATCTGTTTTTTGTTCTCGCTGTTTTAGTGGCGTCTATATTAGTTTTCTCTTCAAATTTCTATAAGAAAAAGCAGATTAAAAACAATAGCGAAAAGAACGATAACTATTTCTCTCGACGTGTTGAGGTGAACAAACCGATTCAGTTTACGTTCGAGGCACAGTACGACCGACTTTCTAAAATCCGTATTGATGTCAATCGAACAACGAGTAAATTGTCTTCCAAGGATAAAGGTACGATCTCAATCTATGAGAAAGACGATCTGAATGAGCCAATCTTTACGAAAAGTGTATATCTGTATAGCCCGACACACGATACGATAGACGTTGATTGCTCGAATCTGGAGTTGTCAGAAGGCAATATGTATTATATGGAGTTCAAAATCTCAAGTTTTGAACCGAGTTCTGTTTTGTGGCTGAAGATGCATAGCGTCAATTCTTTCTCACAGCTTGGATTGGATGAGGATGTACAAGGAGATATCCCTGTAGGATATTCATATGTTCCGAATGTGACGTATCACTATGCAAGTCTTTCATATTCCAGTTTGATCGTTCATATCATACCGATTCTGGTTTTTGCCGTTCTGCTGTTATTTGATAAGTTCTTGCATAATGTTGCTTTCAAAGAATTTACACGTGTATTCTATATTCCGCTTCTCCTGTATTTGATGATGGAGATTCTGAATGTTGCGCGTAGTGATGGCATGCAGTTCCTTTTGCCGCTTACATGGAAACATTTCTTCGTTCTGGCTATTGCTTTTGTTGTGATGCAGATTCTGTATCTATTTTTCTATGGTGCGACGGGACGTGGGTGGATTGCGATGCTTATCGTGACGATTTTGATGTTGGCGATTGGTATTACCAATAACTGTAAGATTGTCATGCGTGGAGATTCATTCGTTCCGTGGGATATATATGCAGCTGGAATGGCGGCTTCGATTGGTTCAAAGTATTATTTTAGAATAACCGTCAATTTCGTGTTTGGTATATTATATGTGATTGCGATTTTCATGCTGATTCGTGTGACGAATACTTCCCCAAGAAAAGAGAAGAAATATCGTTTCGGTATGATGGGTACTGCTGTTGCACTGGGCGTTGCATTTAGTTTTGGTGTTCTTTTCAACAAGCCACTTCTGAAGAATATGAATGTGTCTTACGCGCTTTATCCACCGCTTGAACCCTATAACAATAATGGTACTTTGACGGCTTTTGTTCTGAATCTGAATAATTTGCAAGCCAAGAAGGGTTCTGTAGATGAGGAAGTAGAACTGATCGACGTTCAGGAGAAGTATGCCGATATGGTCGATGGCCTCCGTGTGGATACAAGATGGAGTAATTCCGTTAAGAAGCCGAATGTTATCTGTATTATGAGTGAGTCTTATGGCGACCTTCGCAATATTCGTGATATTGAGACTTCTGAGCCGGTTATGCCGTTCTATGATTCTCTTCTGGCCGATACACTACATGGTAAACTCTGTGTCTCTGTTTTCGCGGGTGGTACATGTAACACTGAATTTGAGTTCCTTACAGGTGAGTCTGTATCCGGACTTCTTGCAGGTTCTTCTGTCTATACGTTCTATGTCGAGGATGAGGTGCCTTGGGCATTGCCGAATGTGTATCGACAGAATGGATATGATACAGTTGCGATTCATTCTTTTGATGGGGAATGGTGGGACCGTGATGAGACATATCCATTATTAGGATTCGATCGCTTTATCAGTGACGATGATTTTGAAGATCCACATATTGTTCGTCGATATATCAGTGATCAGTCTACTTTTGAACGGATCGTACAAGAGTATGAGAACAAAGAAGAAGGAAAGCCAATCTTCGAGTTCTGCGTGACGATGCAGAATCATGCCGATTATTCTCAACAGTACGATAATATGGCATATGATATTAAACTCCAGAACATGGAAGAGGAGTTCCCCTATACGGAACAGTATCTCTCTCTGCTTCGTGAGTCTGATGATGCGTTGAAGTACTTGATCGAGTATTTTGAGAATGTTGATGAACCAACCATGATCGTCTTCTTCGGAGATCACTATCCAACGTTGGACAATGATTTCTATGATACGATTCTTGGAACTGAGTTAGAGACGATTACTGCACAGGAGTCTCTGCCGCTCTATCAGACCCCTTATTTTGTCTGGGCCAACTATGATATTCGTGTTGGAAGCGGTGGATTGAAGAGTCCAAACATCTTGGGGCAGAACATTCTTGATTTAAGTGGCGTAGAGTCACCGGATGAACGTGCTTGTTTGCGTGTGCTAGCATCTAAAATAGGGGCGATGAATGCGTTAGCTGTGTATGATCGTTTCGGTACTGCTTGGTTAGATGAAGAGGCAATTCCTGAAGAGATTCAATCAATGATCGACGATTACATGTTCCTTCAGTACGAAATGATATATAACTATGATTCGGAGTCTGACGAGCCAGATTAAAGTGGAGGTTTGGCAAATTTGATTCATTGCGTTATAATAAACTGACATTTGTGCGTGAGGTGACAGTATGCCAGCAATGGATCATTCAAATACTGCTTCAAACGCGGCCGGCAAAGTAGCGAAGGTCGCGTTCTTGTCTGTGTTTGCACTAATACTCGTTATTACTGCCGTTTCTTTTGCCGTTCACCATATGCGTTTGGGGGCAGAGACTGAGTTTAAGAATGCTATGGTTGCCAGAGTGCGCACGGATGCTAAGAATGCTGCTTCGGTGGTTTCCGGTGAGGAGATCAATACAGACCCGATTCTTGCTGCACAGAAGTATAGCACGATTCTTCCTTTCATGCTGATGGATACAAATGAGGATGACTATTCCACTCAAGTCTTTGGACTTTATAGCTATTCCAATGGTGTTCTGACCATGCTTACAGGCATAGATTCGGATTATTTAATCGCAAACAAAATACCTGTATCTGACTGGCTTACGGCTGAATTGACGCCATATGAAGTTCGTGATGAAGATGTTTTCCATTATCTTGTTCCGATTCTTGATCAGGAAGGTAAGGTATCTGCTTTGTTGGAACTCTCTGCACAGACGAAGCCGATCAATGAGATGGGCGACAAACTTGAGTCGATGATCCTTTCGACTGTTTCTGCTGCAGTTATCGTTGCGATGGCAATCTTCTCGTTACAATACATCGTTCCGCCGATTGTACGTTTTGTATCGAAGAACAAGACGGAGGCAAGCGTATGAACGATTTTATTTATGAGAATTTTGCAAAACCACCGAAAGGGAAGAAGGCTGTTACGAATCAGATCGGTTTCTGCTTCATTACCGCACTTGTCATACTGTTTGTTGTTTCTTCGCTTGTGACGAATGTCTATAGTTCTTCGCTTCAGTCTCAACGAAAGACTGCTTTGACTTCTTATACAGCAAGTTCATCTGTCGTGCTTTCCTCCAAAGAGTTATATGATGGCATGACATTCCCGCTTGAGTTGCCAGAGTATGCAACTGGAAAGCATTACACGGTGAATGTATTTGTAAAAGGTGGTAATTCATTTACTCGAGTGTATACATCCGATCGTTCACATGATGAGATTAAGCCATATGTACTTTCAGGTGTAGGTGAGGAGTACATGGAGGCATTTGATCAACAACAACTGATTGTTTCCCATCGTCGTTACGATAACGTTCAATATGTCACATCAGTCGCGCCGGTCATTGGAGCCGATGGTACGATGTCGGGAATTGTCGAAGTGATGATCCCGAAAGCAGACTTCGAATTTACAGAGAATGGAATGTCTTTATCTTGGATCTTTACGATTATTTCGATTGCCGTGGCCATCGCGGTCATTTATTCCGAGATGTATCGACTTCTTGATACGCTTGTTACTAAGCCGAATATGAATGTGCCGAGAGCAGTTATTTATGGTACTTCAACTTATCGATTGATTGCATTCTTCTCAAGTGTAGGATGTACGATGCCACTGGTTGTTCTTTCTGCATATTTGAAAGATTCACTGAAGGATGTTACTTCGAGTAATTCGACTCAGCACATTTGGATTTTGGTTGCTTGCCTTTTCTACCTTATGGGTTTCTGGCGTTTTACTCATTTGAGAGATCTTGTTATCCGTAAGTTGACATCCAGAATCGCTGTGATCGTATCTGTATTGTGTGCGTTCATTCTGTTGCTTATTTGTGGTCTGGTGAATGTTCCGTTCTTAGTCATTTTCTTACAGCTGCCTATCGGTTTCTTCTTGGGTATGCTGTTCCAGTTCCAAAGAGATTATCGAATTCAGGCAGATCGTACGGGTATGGATGAGTTCTCTGACCGAAAGATTCATCAGTGCCAGTATGCTGGTTATGTTTTAGGTGCTGCAGTTGGTGCGGTAATCTGTGGCATTTTATATGAACGTTTTGGTCTGTTTACCGTATTGATGGTTGCTTCGGCTTTCTTGTTCATAGATGCAATTCAGGTATTGTATTTCGTTCGACATTGTCCGCCGTCGAATGAACCTACTGTTCGCTTGCCGAATTACTTCTATGCATTGAAGAATTCCAAGTCCGGAACATTCTGTTGGAGTACGATTTTCCCACTTGGCATCCAGTTTGCATTCTTCCTGGTATTTATTCCGGACTATCTGGAGAAGGTCAGAATATCGCTTGCTACAGTTTCGTTCTATTATTTGCTGGCCATTGTTTGCGGCCAAGTGATCATGCGGATACTGATTATTTGGTTTGAAGACTTTTTCTCGGCCAAAATGCGTATTACTACTTCTGCGGTTTTAAGTGGAATCGGTTATTTGGTATTTGCTTTGTCACCATCCGCGAAGATGCTTGTTGTAGGTGTTACTTTCTTGGGACTTTCCTTGGGACTTCACGAGTTTGGTTACTTGACCTATTACAAATCATTGATTCGCCAGGACAAACATCCTGTTGCAAGAGTGATCCTTATGAGAACTTTTACATGCGGTATCCTGATTGGAACGATTGTGTTTACTGTTGCGAATGCATTTGAAAGTGTTCGTGTTCCTATGATAGCAATTACGCTGATTATGATTGTCATTTCTGCATCGTATCCGCTTCTTATGCTTATGGATAACTCCTCGGCTCAGAAATCTTCGGACAAACGTCCCAAAGTTGTGAAGCCGAGAAATGATGGGGAGGTGTAATCGTATGGAGATTTGGAATGAACGACTTACGCGCGAAAATATCGAAGCTTTCTACGATGAGTATGCCTCGTTTGCATATCGGTCTGCTTATCGTACGTTAAGAGATACGACTCGAGCAGAGATGTGTGTTGTGGATTCATTTATTGATACATATCACAAGCGCGCAAAGTTGGAAGAAGACAACGTGATTTACTTTTTCTCAGATGCGCTTCAGTTCCATATCAATGAGATGGTCGCAAAATACCCAGTGATCAATGATGCGGCCGCACCTGAGAAAAAATTGGATGAGTATACGGCTTCTACGATGAAACATACGATCTTGGAGAGGATCGATTCCCCAAGATTTAGAATTGCTGAGTTCGTGTCCTCAACTCCAGACACAAAGATGCGTCGAAGAACACCAATTGTTGAATTTTTTCGTGGCTCTGGTCTAACAGTGATGTTGTTGATCAAGCTTGCGTTCTTGGCAATCGTGATTGCTGTTGTAACTTATTTCGGTGCTTTTACCTTCTTCCATGCGAATCAGTATGTGCAGAGTAATACACAGAAGGGTCAGATGAAACTGGACGCATACATCGTAAGTGTGATGGATTATTTACCTGTATCAGTAAGTGGAGTAGCTGACACACAGAATGCCAATCCAGCAGCATCTTCTGAGTCTGAACCGACAGAAGTGACCTCTGAACAGACTTCTGCTGAATCAACGACTGAACCATCCGCTACAAGAGGCTAGTATTTTGCTTTCGAATATTGTCATTTTGACAATAGAAACAGTATATAAGTAGTGCTAAACTGAACGAGTGATTATTGGCACTTTCAGTAGCAGAGGAGATTTCTGACTATTATGGATAAAAAACAAGCTTCGCAGAGAGAAAATTCTGCAAATCAATATCAGGTTTCGCGTGTGGATCTTAAGGGACGAATGAACCCTTCTAAACCAGGTGCGAAAAAGAAGAAGCCGTGGACATTTAAACGTGTTATGCTACGGATCGTCGTTCCTATTCTACTTACTCTTGTAGTGATCCTTGGTGGCGCTTATATTGGTGTTCAGCAATATAAGAAATATCTTCTGGGTAAAATCCAATATATTCCGAAACAAGAGAATCCTACGTTTATAAACGAAGAAGGATCTGTTGTGACGTTGGCACAGTATACTTCTGAAACCAGTGCTCCGCCGGTTGAAGAAGAGGGTGTGCACAATTTCCTGTTGATTGGTATCGACAGTCGTTCGAAGAACTATACGGAAGATGGTTCGGGAAGTCTTGCGGATGTCATTATGGTGATGAGTATTGATAATGATGCCGGAACGATCAAATTGCTTACGATTCAGCGTGACTGCTATGTTGAGATCCCTGGTTATTCCAAACTTCAGAAGATCAATGCCGCGATGACATTCGGTGGTCCGGAATTATTGTCGGTCGTCATTGAGAATCACTTGAGAATTCAACTTGAAGGTTATGCATATGTCAACTTCTATAATATGGAAGAAGTGATTGATGCTGTGGGTGGCATTGACATGGAGTTGACGAAGAATGAAGTATTCCATTCACCAGGTGGACTGAACGAGAACCTTCGTGAACAGAATCGTCTGCATGGTGATCCAGAAGATAAGTACTTATTATCTGAATCTGGTTGGCAGCATCTTAATGGCAGACAGGCCGTTGCTTATAGCCGAATCAGAAGCATTGGTAATGGTGTTTACGATCGTACACAGAGACAGGTCAATGTTCTGAATGAGTTGATGCGTGTATTTACAAATCTGAGTACAACATCTAAACTCGCGGCACTGGATGATATTCTTGGCTTGATCGCTACGAATATCTCACCAGAAGAGATTGAAGATTATGCGATGGATTTTCTTCCGCGTGTTCGTGATATGCAGCTCGAGACGATGGGTATTCCAGTAGAGGGTTATTCTGTTGAAGGTTTCTTCAATGATGATATCCGTCCTGGTGACTGGAGCATCCGTTGCGATTGGAATGGTATGGTTCCGCTGGTACAGAAGTATTTCTACGGAGAGACATATGATTATGACCCGGTTCCGGTTATCCCCAGAGCGCCAAAGCATGATAAAGATGGCAACTTGATTGAGAAAGGCGAACCTGGATCTTAAGTTAAAATTTGTTTTTGTCTTTCTTTGATATTGACAACCATTCACTTCGTGGTATATTAGATAGTGAATTTAGCACTCGGGATTAACGAGTGCTAATAAATTTATTGGAGGTGTTCATCATGACTATTAAACCTTTAGGTGACCGAGTAGTTATTAAGATGGTAGAAGCGGAGGAAACGACGCATAGCGGAATCGTTCTTGCAGGTTCTGCAAAGGAGAAGCCTCAGATCGCGGAAATTATTGCGGTTGGTCCGGGCGGAATGATCGACGGAAAAGAAGTAAAGATGGAATTGTCTGTCGGAAATCGTGTTCTGGTTAGCAAATATGCTGGTACAGAAGTGAAGATCGATGGCGTTGAGTATACAATCCTTAGCCAGAGTGACGTACTGGCTATTGTTGAATAATGGACATGTAAGGAGGAGTCAGAGATATGGCAAAAGAACTGAAGTATTCCGAGGACGCAAGACGTGCTTTGGAAAATGGCGTAAATAAAGTTGCGGATACGGTCAAGATTACACTTGGACCAAAGGGCAGAAACGTTGTTCTGGATAAGAAGTATGGTGCACCTTTGATTACAAACGATGGTGTAACGATTGCTAAAGAGATTGAACTTGAAGACCGATTTGAGAATGCCGGTGCACAACTTGTAAAGGAAGTTGCATCGAAGACAAACGATGTAGCTGGTGATGGTACAACAACTGCTACACTTCTTGCACAGGCTATCATTCGTGAAGGAATGAAGAATGTTGCAGCTGGTGCGAACCCGATCATCTTGAGAAAAGGTATTCAGATTGCTGTGGATGAGGCAGTGAAGTCTTTGAAGTCTGCTGCGAAGAAGGTTGACGGTTCGAAAGATATTGCTCGTGTTGCAGCAATCTCTGCTGGTGACGAGTTGATTGGTGACTTGATTTCACAGGCCATGGAGAAAGTGTCTTCAGACGGTGTAATTACTGTTGAAGAGTCTAAGACAATGGGTACTGAACTTGAAGTTGTAGAAGGTATGCAGTTCGACCGTGGTTACCTTTCTTCTTATATGTGCACAGATATGGATAAGATGGAAGCTGTTCTGGATGATCCTTATATCTTGATTACAGATAAGAAGATCTCCAATATTCAGGACGTTCTTCCGCTTCTGGAGCAGGTTGTACAGCAGGGTAAGAAGTTGTTGATCATTGCTGAGGATGTTGATGGTGAGGCACTTGCTACTTTGATCGTGAACAAACTCCGTGGTACGTTTACTTGTGTTGCTGTGAAGGCACCTGGTTTCGGTGACAGAAGAAAAGCAATGCTTCAAGATATTGCAATCCTGACAGGTGGTCAGGTCATCACAGATGATCTTGGACTGGATCTGAAGGAAACCACGATGGATATGCTTGGTCGTGCACATCAGGTAAAGATTCAGAAAGAGAACACCATCATTGTTGATGGTATGGGTCAGGATGAAGAGATTAAGTCTCGTGTGGCGCAGATTCGTGCTCAGATCGAGGAAACATCTTCTGAGTTTGACAGAGAAAAACTTCAGGAGCGTCTTGCGAAGCTCTCAGGCGGTGTTGCGGTCATCAAGGTTGGTGCGGCTACAGAGACAGAAATGAAAGAGAAGAAGCTTCGTATTGAAGATGCGCTGGCTGCTACCCGTGCTGCTGTAGAAGAGGGTATCGTTCCTGGTGGTGGAACGGCTTATATCAACGTTCTTCCAGCTGTTACCGCTTTGTTCGATAAGTATGATGGTGATGTGGCAACCGGTATTCGTATCATTGCAAAGGCGCTTGAAGCTCCGATTCGTCAGATTGCGGCCAATGCTGGTTTGGATGGTTCTGTGATTTGTGAGAACATCAAGAAGTCTGAGCCAGGTAATGGTTATGATGCTTTGAATGATCAGTATGTGAATATGTTCGACGTGGGTATTGTTGATCCAGCGAAGGTTACTCGTTCTGCTTTGCAGAATGCAGCTTCTGTTTCTTCGACATTACTGACCACTGAAGCAGTTGTTTGCGATATTCCTCAACCGGAACCGCCGATGCCGAATCCGAATGGTGGTATGTATTAATCATTACAGAAATGATAAAATATAGGGGTTATGGTCGATTGACCATAACCTCTATTTTATTTTGAGGTGAAATCGATGCAGTATCAGGATACCGTTATTGAAGTAATCATTAAGAAATCACGTACTAAGAAGGAAAGCATCTGTAAAGTGCTCTACATCATCATGACGATCTTGGCAATCCTTCTTGTGAATTTTATGGCCTTGTTGTTTGGTGTCTACTATCTCTTTGCATTAACAGCTGCGATTTCTTTCGGAATCGGCTATTCGTGTTATTACTACATTACGAATATGAGAAAAGAGTTCGAGTATTCTATTGTGAACGATGTTTTGTCTGTGGATATTATTCGAAACAAAGTACGCAGACAGCCTTTGTTTTCAGGTTCAATCCGCGATTTTGAGATGGTTGCGAGAGTCAATGACGAGAGACATCCACTTTCTGAATTCAGTAAAGAAGATGTTCTTCGTGGAATATGTGTGTCTGGTGATCATAAGGAAAATGAGTGGTACATATATACGAAATGGGATAAGCAGAAGGTGTTGCTCCTGCTTGAGCCAGACGAACGTATGCTGAAGGCTTTTTATCGGTATAATCCAAGGAATACTATGTATCGTCCAGGTATGCAGGTGAAAGGATAGTAAGATGGATTATTTGGAAGAACGTAATCTCTACCGTTTTACAGTAATGGGAACGGAGACGGACATTGAGGATCGTTTGCATTATCATGCGCTCTGCTCCATGCTTCAGGAGGCGGCCTGCCTCGATGCAGATCGTCAAGGATGCGGTTCGAATACATTGGATCAGATGAATGCTTGCTGGTTGATCCTTCGGATGAAGGTATGTATGACTCGTATACCGAAATGGCGTGATGAAATCTATGTTCGAACGGTTTCACATGGGTATCAGAGGGTGTTCTTTAATCGTGACTTTGACATATACGATTCGAATTTTGAACCAATTGGATGGGCGACTTCTGTATGGGTCATCACGGAACAGGGTTCCCACCGACCGATTCGACCTGCATCTATACCTGGTATGGAGGCTTTTGCTTGTCAGGAACCATCTTCGCGTAACGTGGAGAAACTTATTCCGGTTGATGCGTGTCAGCGTGATGAAGGAAATCCCATTACACGGTATGCGGACTATAGTGATATAGATCGAAATATGCATGTAAACAATACAAGATATATCGCTTGGAGTGAGGATAGTTTTTACCTTCAGAACCCAACTACAGATGCGATAAAGTCGCTTGTTATCAATTACTCTTCTGAGGTGAAAACGGGTGAAGAAGTGAAGGTGTTCCGCTCAACTATCAATGGGTCAGTTCAGGTGGATGGTTTTGAAGTGTCGACGCTAAGACCTGTGTTTTCGGCAAGATTTGACTCCGATGTTATAGATGGTGTCAAATGAATTTTAAGAGTATATATGGTAAAATGAACTAGCATTTTAAGAAGGGGAGTATCAGCATGATTGAGATATCGAATCTTGTTAAATTCTATGGTGATAAACGTGCAGTGAACGGCATTTCGTTTACTGTTAATCAGGGCGAGATTCTCGGTTTTCTTGGACCAAATGGTGCGGGAAAATCAACAACGATGAATATTATTACTGGTTACTTGTCAGCTACGAGTGGAAAAGTGACGATCAACGGTTACGATATTCTTGAACAGCCAGAACTTGCTAAACGCAATATCGGATATCTTCCTGAATTGCCGCCTCTATTTATGGATATGACGGTTATTGAGTATTTGCAGTATGTTGCAGAATTAAAGATGGTTCCGAAGGGTGAACGAAAGAAGCAGATTTCCGATATCATGAAGATGGTTCATATCGGAAATGTCTCAGGACGACTGATCCATAATCTTTCTAAAGGTTATCGTCAACGCGTTGGTATTGCGCAAACATTGATTGGAAATCCTGAAGTGCTCATTTTAGATGAGCCGACTGTTGGCTTGGATCCGAATCAGGTCATTGAGATGCGCAAGTTGATTACTTCACTTGCCAAGACGCATACGATCATCTTCAGTTCGCATATACTTTCAGAAGTACAAGCTATCTGTGATCGAATCGTAATCATAAACCAAGGTAAGATTGTGGCCGATGCACCGACACTTGAGCTGTCGGCCAAAGTAGAGGGTACTGTACAATACCTTTTGGTCGTTGATGCACCATTCAAGAATGTGCAGATGCAACTTCGTGCAATTCCGAATGTAAAGAACGTAACACTACTTGCTGAGAACAATGGTTTAAGTCAGATTCAAGTTTCAGCGGATAGTAGTCTTGATGTTCGTAAATCTATCTTCTTCGCCCTGTCGAGAATCAGCGTTCCGATGTTGGAATTCCGTTCACTGGAACCGTCGCTTGAAGAAGTATTTACCAATATTACTTCACCAAAAAAGTAAGGAGAACAGTTTATGTTTGCGATTTTTAAGCGAGAATTTCTTTCGTATTTTCGAACTCCGGTTGGTTGGATTGCGATCAGTCTTCTGAGCGCAATCAGTGGATTCTATTATTCAAAGATGATTTCTGCGACTGTACCTTATGTGAATATATCAATGGAGATGGCATATCTTCGTACTTTCTTTGTGATTCTGATTCCAATCATTACCATGCGTCTGTTTGCAGAGGAGAAGAAAAACGGCACGGATGTCTTGTTGTACACGATGCCTTGTTCAATGAAATCTGCGGTGCTTGGTAAATTTCTTGCGGCCATGGCACTTCAGGGACTTATGTTGATCTGTGTATTCAGCCACATTATTTTTACTGTGATGTTATCAGGTTATGTTGGTCCGGAGACTTGGGGCGCCATCGTGAGCTATTTGGTTCTTGCAGCGCTGTTTATTTCAATTGGTATGTTGACTTCTGCGCTGACTGAGAATCAGATCATGTCAGCAGTTGTTTCATTTGTTGTGTTGTTCATTCTTAATATGTTGTCTAGTATTGCGGAATCTGTTGCGACGGTAATCAAGACAATCCTGCAGTTTACGCATCTCTTCGGATTATCTGATCAGACGATCTACAACGTGGGTGAGAGGGTTCGTCGAGTGATTACTTGGTTTGATCCGTTTTCGAAGACATCGTGTTTTTCAAATGGCGTATTTAAGGTCGTTCCAATCGTTTTCTGCTTGAGCTTTGCATCGATGTTCATCTACATCACCTATCGTGTGCTTGAGAAGAAACGTTGGGCGCAGAGCTGAGGGAGGAGGAGAATTGTATGGCAAAGAAAACTGCAAGTGAAAGTATCCTCCGCGAGAAATCTGTACGTACTTCGAAAGTTAAAATTGAAAAGGATCAAAGATTTAAGTCACTGAAATCAATCTCCATTATTTCTGTCCTTCTGGTTATTGGTATCTGTATTGTAATGAATCTGATTCTCGATCTTACATTGGATAGAACATTGACCTTTGATACGACTTCTGTGAAGACAAACAGTATCAGTCATTTCTCGGAACTATATATTGATTCATTGGACAAGAAGGTTGAAATTATCGGACTTTTTGATCGCAATGATACATCTTATGAATGGCTCGATTATTTTATCCCAATCATGGATGATTATGAGGCCAAAGGCGATGGTAAAATCGAATTGAAGTATGTTGATCCTGCTGTCGATCCTTTTATTCTATCTGAACTTGATCCGGATGGACTCTATGGTTTGTCTTCAGGAATGTATGTGATTCGGTCTGGAGAACGATTACTTCCGCTTTATCCTTATCAGTGTTTCGCTTACGACAATAGTCTATATCTTGAGTATGGAATCAGTATGCCGATCACGAATTATATTGAATTGAACGTTACAGGGTCAATCTCCTATGTAGCCTCTAGCCGACCGAGAAAAGCATATGTCCTTTCCGGACATGGTGATCAGTCTTATAATGCAATGGATTCAATTCTGAAGACTTATGGATTCGTCACTTCGTCTGTTTCTCTGAAAGGAGAGTCTTCTGTAGTACCCAGTGACTGTGAGATCTTGCTGATTCTTGAACCTCAATCTGATTTGACTTTGACAGAGAAAGAAGCGGTTCTGACCTATCTGGACAATCATGGAAAAATCCTTGTAGTGAATGATTACAATGGGAATGAGCGAGTTGACTATTCGAATTTGAATGAAGTAACAAAGCGAATGGGCGTGTCGATGGAAGATGGTGTCATTCGGGAGAATGATGTTTCGGCTCGCAAAGATGTTGATGACCCATTTCATTCAATCGGATTTGCAAGTTCGTATTGTTTGCAAGCACTTAATGTACCCGCTTACTATGATGCCGAGTTTTGTCGTTATATGAAGGTTTACTTGGATAATTCCAATTCTATTGAAGTGGCTCCCTTGATTGAGACATCGTCAGATGCTTCTGTAGAATTTCAAAATGCGCAGATTGATTCATCCGTATCGTCCGGTACTTATCCGATTGTTATGGTGAGTTACGATACCAGTGTGGAAACAGATCCACCTTACATGATTATTGTTGCTACGGATACTTTTACTTCTGACAGTTATTTTACGTCATTGAATGATAACGGAAATGCGACATTTATTCGTGCATTGTTAGGTGATGTGCTTCAGATTGATTGGAATATGTCTGAACAGGCAACGCTAGTTCCGGAAAAGACAATTCCAAGCTATACACTGAGTAAACCTCTTTCTTCATCAGCTGCTACTTGGTGGTCATTATGTGTCATGACAATTATTCCGCTAGGAAGTTTGATCTGTGGCATATATATCTACCATAAGAGACGTCATCTGTAAGGGGGAAAAATGAAAGAATTACGCAAATTACGAATTCTTGCATCGATTTTTGCTGCACTGCTTCTTTGCCTTATCGGCGTGCTTGTATATCGACATGTTCAACAGATTCATACGAACCAATCACTTGAAGCAAATCGTTATAGTTTGTGTGAATTCGATGATGTTCGTGTGGTATCCATTCATACTGAAGAAAGTGATATCGAGTTCTCATATAATGAGGCGCATCAGTTTATTGGTGCATGCCACGATGGAGTAGAGTTTTCACCTGAGTTTCTGCAAGAAGACCTGGTTACTGGGACTGTTCAGATGCTTCGTGATTTCTCTGTCTTGAAGGAATTCGAAGGCGACGCAGATTTGAGTCAATACGGTCTTACTGATAATTGTTCTAAAATCTCTATTTCCACTTCGGATGGATCTATACACTTGCTTCGGGTGGGCAATTTGTTACCGGATAAAAGTGGTATATATGTGCAGGTAGATGGAGAGAAACGTGTGCTAATTGCAGATTATTCTTTCTACCAGGTACTCTATAGAAGTTTCAATACTTATTTAAGTAGTCGTGTCATCTACCTTGAACGCAAAGAGGTTTCTCATATCGATTTTTCTCGAACAACTACTGGGGAGTTCTGGTCCATGAAGCCTTTGGAGGATTTCGATAATGGACTATATTTAGAACACCGATATTTGGTGACTGAGCCAATCGAACGAGAACCATCAGAAGCGATGATTCAACTATTTGAACAGGTGATTCAGCTTCAAGCTGCGGAATTCCTCCCAATTAATCAAGAAGATTATGCATCTTATGGACTAGAGCAACCTGAGTTTCACTTCTCCATTACTAAGACAAATGGTGAAGTGACGGATCTGTTCCTTTCTATGGAGATTTCTGGTTATTACTATGGTTATTGTACAGACATTCCATATACATTCCGTATTTCTACACAGATGTTACCAGGAATAGAGCAACCGGTGATGGAGCTTATGGAGGCATATGTTCGGAAAGAGTTCTTCACAGATGTTCGAATGGTTCGCGTAAGAATCCAAGATACGGAATTTGAAATGGAATACGATATGGGCAATGCGCAGAGTTTTGATAGTGAGAGTGTAATGCTCTTATTAGATAGCCGTGATGCGAAGGTGTTCAGCTCAAGTGGCTACTGTTATGGCTTGGTTTTGTTTGATTCCATTTTTTGGATGCCTATCGCTGAGGTGGATGATGATGCCTCACCCGTTCTAGCGGATGAGGAAGCCTCAATTACAGTTACGAGGACGAATAGTGAAGTGTATACGATCAAACTTGTGTCCAAGAATGAGAATCAGTATTACTGCTTCATAGATGATCGATATACTGGATATATTGTAGACAGAAGCGTATTATATAAAGACAATGGATCGAATTTGGAAGATTTTGGCATTTGGGATGCGTATCTTCTTGCAAATGAAGCCATTGATCATCAAGACTCGGATAAGATTTATGACAGACCATAAGAAAATTTCAAATACCCCCAAGAAGAGTAAGCGTCATTCCACGCCGCTGCTGATTGCACTTTGCCTTATTCTAGCGGTTATCACCATCGTGCTTGTCTATATGATTCGTAATCATATGGCTGCCAAAAGTGGTGCCAAAGAGCAACTTAGACTTTCAGCAATTGCAGGATTTGATTGCGAATATACAGAAGCACAACAACTTTATCCGTTTCAGAGTGGTTTGTTGAAGATTACGACCAAACGAGTCGCGTATCTGTCTATTTCCGGTAATGAAATCTATAGCGTTGACCTTGAGATGAGTAATCCTACCTGTGTGTTTAGCGGACCGTATGCATTGGTTGCAGACACTGAGGGTTTTCTTTGTGCCATGTTCTCAGAAGAAGGACTAGTATTCAAACAGCATATGACTGGTAAAATTGGTAATCTTGCTCTGGGCGCATCCGGACGTTCTGCTTTGATCATTGAAGAGGGTGATTCGTTTGGAAGCGTATATATGCTTGAGAAAGATGGTTCTTTCTTAGCGAAATGGTCTTCCTATGAATCTGGATATCCATTATCTCTGGAATTTGGACCTGATGAACAGACGTTAAGCGTGGCGTTGGTCGATACGGATGGCTCTCAGATGATCCCTCATCTTAAGATGTTCTCCCTTCCGAATGATCTAACTTCCGATCATCCGGAAGAAATTGGTTCTTTCGACCCCGCTGCTTCGAGTATCATGCCGCTGATTGCATATATGAGTGATGATCGATTGGCCTTGGCGGGTATTGATGCAGTTGCTGTGATTGGGGAAGGTAAGTGCACACTTGCCGATCCGGCTTTCCCATGTGTCTACAGTATATTCTCTTTCGA
>JAGHVD010000046.1 GCA_018064475.1 Candidatus Scatonaster coprocaballi | reverse complement strand
GATACGCGAGGCCTAGAGAAATATATTAAGGAGAAGGGAATCACAATTGCACTGTTACCCCCGGCCATGCTGGAACAGTTGCAAGTGGAAGGACCGCGAGTCGTAATCACAGCCGGATCGGAAGCATCCAGAAGAATAATTGAGAACAATAAGCAGATCCCGGTATATTCAAATGACTATGGACCGACAGAAGGATCAGTATGTGCCACAGTATGGAAATACGAAAGAGGAAATGAATTACCGCAGAGAATACCGATAGGAAAGCCAATCAGTAACAAGCAGGTCTACATCCTGCAGGGAGAAGAACTCTGTGGAATCGGCGTACCGGGAGAACTCTGTATAGCAGGAGAAGGAATAGCCAGAGGCTACCTGAACCGACCGGAACTGACAGAAGAGAAGTTCGTGAAGAACCCCTTTGGTGAAGGTAGAATGTACCATACTGGTGACTTGGCAAGATGGTTACCGGATGGAAACATCGAGTATCTCGGGCGAATCGATGAGCAAGTGAAGATCCGAGGATTCCGAGTAGAATTGGGTGAGATCGAGAGCCGAATCAAAGAAATCCGTAACGTAAAAGATAGTGCAGTCATTGCCCGTTCCGATGCAAGCGGAGATAAGGTGATCTGTGCATATGTAGTCAGTGACGAGACCATTAAGGTATCTGAGATCCGAGATGAACTGTCGAAGAATCTTCCGGATTACATGATTCCATCTTACCTGATGCAGATCGAGAAGATCCCTGTGACGCGGAACGGAAAACTGGACAGACGGGCACTGCCAGAGATCGAAGCGAGAACCGGAAACGAATATGTGGCACCGAGAACAGCGGAAGAAGAAGCAATCTGCGAAGCGTTCAAGACCATGCTCGGAAATGAGAAGGTCAGTGTGAAAGACTCCTTCTTTGAATTGGGCGGAGATTCCATCAAGGCAATCCGTGTAGTATCGGATATGAGAAAACGCGGCTATTCGGTTACGGTGAAAGATATCTTAAACCGACGCACACCTGAAAACATTGCGCTGTATGTAGAGAAGGAAGAGGCGGAGAACTATACACAGGGTGAAGTAACGGGTATGGTAGTGGAAACCCCAATGATGCGCCAGTTCAAGGAATGGAAATTGGCGAAACCGTCCCACTTTAACCAGGCCGTGATGATCCCGGTGGACGCAGAGACTGTCGTAATTCGCAAGGCATTAGATGTGCTTGTGCGTCAGCACGATATCTTACGAGCAGTATACGTAAACGAAACGCTTGAAATCTTAAGTTATGAGAAGAGCAAGAAATATGAATTGACGGAATTCGATGTCAGAGGACACGCTGATTTCGAAGATGAAGTCAATGAGCTTTGCACGAAGGTGCAGTCGAGCATCGATCTCGTTAATGGACCACTCATGAAGGCTGCCCTGTTTGACACAGACTTCGGAAGACATCTCCTGATCTGTATCCATCACTACGCGGTGGATGCAGTATCCTGGAGAATTCTGATGGAAGATTTCGAAGTGGCAATAGACGGATATAAGAACCATCGAGAAGTGAGACTTCAGGCGAAGACGGCTTCCTTTATCGAATGGAGCCGCGCTCTGCAAGAGTACCGCAATACGGAAAGACTTCAGGACGAGAAGACATTCTGGAAGCGTTTCGAAGAGCATAAGGACGAGAACCGCCTGATCCTCCCGGAGACAGAGCGGACGGAGAAGATTAACAACTATCTTACGTTTGAACTAACCGATAGCGAAACGGAAGAACTTCTGCGACGGGCAGGCCGAGCATACAATACCCAGATCAACGATTTGCTACTTGCAGCACTTGGCCTTGCAATCGGCAAACTGACGGGACAGACATCGATTGCGGTCGGCATCGAGGGACACGGACGAGAGAGTATCCATAAACCCATCAACATAGACAGGACCGTCGGCTGGTTTACCACGTCGTATCCAGTTGTTTTACCGTGTAAAGAAAACGTAGAAGATGCGATTGTTTACACGAAGGATATGTTGAGAGAACTTCCCAACAATGGCATTGGATATGAACTACTCTATGACACAAATCTGTGTTCCTGTGTAGATGTCTACTTTAATTTCATGGGTGAGATCGACAGTGAGAATGGGAAATCAGAACCAGGCAGTGTCTCATTACCCCTTGGAGAGAGCAGTGCGGCCAATAACCGTATGCCTGGAAATCTCAGCATCAATTCGTTTATTCAGAGTAGGTGTTTCGGGTGTTCAATCACTTATAACAATTGTAGCGTTCCATATGCAGAACAGTTCTGCCAGTTTTTCGAACAAGCCATCAAGACTGTTGTAGATCACTGTATCAGTCAGAAAGAAATCCATGTTACAGAGAGTGACATGTATTCACTTACACCTTTACAGGAAGGCATGTATTTCTTTGATCAGATGGACAGTAGCGATGCAAGTTACAAGCTTCAGTCTGCCTTCAAGTCAAACAAACGTATTTGTCCTGAATTCTTACGGAGGACCATGGATTGTCTTGGACAGAAGTATGAGGTGTTAAGGACGGCATTTACAGGCACCAAATTAAACGGTGAAGTTAAGCAGTATATTGTAGCAGATAGAACGATTGAAATCAGTGCAAGACATTATGAAGAAAACTACGAGAACGGACTTGTTAAGGATTATTCGTCAGAAGATCTGATGAGAGGATTCGATTTGAAGAACGATTCCTTGATGAGAGTAGCTGTTCTGTCTTTCGCAGATTGCGATGTGCTGTTTGTCAGCAGTCATCACATTATTACAGATGGTTGGTGTACAAGCCTGATTTATGGTGATCTTGTTAGATTCTATAACTGCTGTCTTTCAGGTATGGATGAGCTATCTCTTGTAAAAATGGCTCAGGATGAGAAGCGATATATCTTGTCTTTCAAGGAATACGTCGAATGGATCGGTAAGGTAAAGAAATCTGAAATCGATAAGTATTGGAGTGATTATGTCGAGGAGTACGATTCTTTTGCTGAGATCACACCAATCGAAGAGGTGAAGGATTTATCTGAAGAACAGGTAGCAGAGGAGACGCTTGAACTGGATCAAGAGATGACTTCTCGGTTCAATCGTCTGGCTAAGGAATGTGATGCGACTGCCAGTACACTTGCACAACTGGCATTTGGTATCTTGCTCCAGAAACACTGTGGCACAGACGATGTACTGTTCGGAAATGTTGTATCCGGACGAAATGTTCCACTTCGAGGCATTGAAAATGCAGTGGGCCTTTTCATCAACACGATCCCGTTGCGTATTCATGCAGAGAACAGTGATACGGTTGAAACCTTGCTGCGCCGTCTACAGAAATCGAACAATGAGAGCAACAGTTACGACCATGCGGCACTTAGTGGCATGAAGGTAAATGGCCAGAATGTATCTGACTATATCAAGCATCTGTTTGTATTTGAGAATTTCCCAGCTCAGGTGGACGAAAGAGAGGAAATCAAACATGATGAGACACTGATTCTTGAAACGTTGTATGCACGAGAACAGACGAATTACGATATCACGGTTTCGGCTTTTGTTCTTGATGGGAGACTTTCCTTCAAGTTCTCTTACGATGTAAGTAAGTTTACGGCAAACAACATGAGAATCATTAAAGCACATCTGCGTCAAATACTTGTGCAAATGATTGAGAATCCGTCTGTAAAAATCGGCGAAATCTCTGTCGTAAACGAAGAAGAGAAGGATGTGATCCTTAAGGATTTCAACAACACGTCAGTGGCGTATCCGAAGGACAAGACAATTGTTGAACTTTTTGAAGAACAGGTTGAAAAAACACCCGACAATACAGCGGTTGTTTTCGAAGCAGAGAAATTGACGTATGTTGAACTGAATGCGAGAGCGAATAAGTTGGCTCACAAGCTTAGAACACTTGGAGTTGAGCCGGAAGATACTGTGGTGGTATTGGCCGATCGCAGTATCGAAATCGTGGTCGGTATTCTTGCGATACTCAAAGCAGGTGGTGCTTATGTTCCGGTTGATCCAACATATCCTGAAGACAGAAAACAGTTTATCTTTGATGACTGTCACCCCAAAGCAGTACTGACCTATCGCGCAAATATCGACACCAAACTTCCAGTGATTGACCTTGAAGAATGTGAGAACTATACGGCTACATCTGAAAACTTGCCACATGTAAATAAAGCTATACACGCAGTGTACTGTATTTATACATCTGGAACGACGGGCAAACCAAAAGGTGTATTGGTCGATAACCGAAATGTTGTAAAATTGGTCAAGAATTGTGATTATACCGAATTGAATGATAAGACCATTGTGCTTCAGACTGGTCAGATGATGTTCGATGCTTCTACATTTGAAGTGTGGGGGACGCTTCTCAATGGTGGATGTGTGCATCTGATCCAGAAAGATGTCATGCTGAATGTACAAGCTTTCAAGGCATATCTGATTAATAACAAGATTAATACGTTGTTTATTACAACGGCGCTTTTCAACCAGTTTATTAGTGAAGACAACGAAGTATTCAATAGTTTGAGTCACCTAATGTTTGGTGGTGAAGCAACTTCTGAGAAATATGTGAAAGTCTTAATGGATCAGCATACAAATGTTGATTTCAGAAATGTATATGGACCGACAGAAACGACAACTTTTGCGACGCACTATATTATCCATGACGAAGTGAAGAAGACCCCGATAGGAAAACCGATTTCCAACACAACTGCTTATGTTATGCAGGGTGACGTACTATGTGGTATCGGTGTGCCGGGTGAGCTTTGCCTTGGTGGAGATGGTGTAGCCAAAGGCTATCTGAACCGTCCGGAACTAACAGAATCAAAGTTCGTGAAGAACCCATTTGGTGAAGGACGGATGTACCGTTCTGGTGATCTGGTGAGATGGTTGCCGGATGGAAACATTGAGTATCTTGGCCGAATCGATGAGCAAGTGAAGATCCGAGGATTCCGAATTGAATTAGGTGAGATCGAAAGTCGCATTAGAAGAATTGAACGAGTCAAAGCATGTGCTGTAATCGTCAGAAACGATGCAAGCGGAGATAAGGCAATCTATGCATATATCGTAGGAGAAGAAGAGATCAACTTGTCGGATATCCGTACGGAACTTTCAAAGACGATGCCTGACTACATGATCCCTACCTACATGATGCAGATTGATGTTATTCCACTGACCCGAACTGGTAAACTCGATAAACGTGCATTGCCGGATATTGATGTTCGAACCGGAAACGAATATGTGGCACCGAGAACAGCGGAAGAAGCGACGATCTGTGCAATCTTCAGTGAGATCCTGAGCGTTGAGAAAGTCAGCATTAAGGACAGTTTCTTCGCATTGGGCGGACACTCCCTGCGTGCTACGAAACTGGTCAACCGAATCGAGGCTGAGACAGGAACGAGACTGGCGCTGAAGGAAGTATTCAGTAACCCAACACCCGGAGAAACTGGCATCTAAGATCACGGGCTCGAAAGCAGAAGAATATGTACCGATCCCGAAGGCAGAGGAGAAGGAATACTATCCGATGTCCTCGGCCCA
>JAGHVD010000091.1 GCA_018064475.1 Candidatus Scatonaster coprocaballi | reverse complement strand
TTTCTTGAATACGATATGGAATATCTAAGTAATGTTAAAGCCTTTGCAATGGACATGAATGCTTCTTATAACAAGCTTGTAGAAGAGTATATGCCTAATGTAGAGATAGTATACGACAGATACCATATGCAAGCTCAGTTTGGTAAGGAAGTACTCGGTGTAGTAAGACTTAATGAAGCAAGAAAACACAAAGAAGCAGCAGCTGATATTAAAGAAGTATCAGCTAATGAAGATGACCCTGATACAAGAAGAAAACTTAAGCAAGAGTATAAAGAAGAACGCAAGAAATATAGCAATATTAAGAACTCTAGATGGTCTATCCTTACTAATAGCAATAACCTCAGAGATGACAAGAAATCCGCCCTTAACACAATCCTTGAAGAGCATAACGACTTAGCTGTTTGTTATGCAATGAAGGAAGAGATGTGCAGGCTATTTGAATTAACTGATCCAGAAGTAGCAAGACAACGCTGGATAGAATGGTTTGAAGTAGCTAAAGAAAGTGGAATAGAACCACTTATAAGATTTGCTAATCTAAAAGAGAAACGCCTTGAAGGATTAATCTCACATTCAAGACACCAGATAAGCACTGGTAAGCTTGAAGGGCTTAACAACAAAATAAAAGTAGCCAAACGTATCGGGTATGGATACCGTAACGATGACTACTTCTTTACTCTTGTTCGTTATATTTCTTTGCCTGCTAAATACTTAGTGCTCCCCAAGAAAACGTGAAGAGCCAATCTTTTTAATATTTTCAACTTTCTGTTTACATCATCAGTTTGAGATGGTATTCTAAAAATCGTTTGGTTTGATTAGGTGGACGAGGCGAGAAGGGGTTGTTTCAGCTTGATTGAACCTTCATAGGATAGCTATGCTATTTTGGAGGTTATATTATGGATCCTTTTTCGCGTTCTAGAAAAGTTCGTTTCTTAAGTGTCTTTCTGGCACTTGCTATTGTGATCGGTGTTTTTCCGCTCAAGAAGATTAAGGCAGATTCTGCCACTTTCACTGAAAACGATCTGCAGATCACGTATCATACAGTCAGTGCCTGGGCGGATCTTACCCAGTCTGAAATTACTGTAGAAAACAAAAGCGGTCAGGTCATCGACGGCTGGCAGATCGAGTTTACCTATGACGATACCACGACTGTTTCATCGATCTGGAACGCAGTTGCGGCTCCGATGGATCTGGCTTCCCCGAATATAATCGTAGTTAGCAACGAAACTTATAACTCGGCGATTGCGCCGGCTTCCAAGATTTCTTTCGGCATGATCACTCAGGGCAAGATGAATGAGATCCCGGACATCCATGTTGTGCCGAAAGAAGAAGTAGCATCGGAACCGGAAGCGGAAAGTACGCTTTTCCCGTATGCAATTTACTGTAATAGAAGTTTCTCCTTCCAGGGATGGAAGAGCGCTATCTACGGCGATGTCTACACCGGGAGCAACTTCGATTATCAGGGATCCGAATTAAACCACCTCGGAAATCTTGATGCAGTTGGAAAGATCAATGCCAACGGCTATCAAATGAATATAGCCAACCGTAATGAAGGAGCACCCGCTGTAGCGATGCCGGACTTCTCCGCGGCCATCATGGGACTGTCCGCAAGAATGTCTACTGTTGATGCTTCGGCTTTTAATTCAGCAAGCAATATCGTTGCGGATGGATTCTACTCCACAAACGGCAGTTTGATGATCTCCGGAACCAAGTTCTCCGGCGACTGCGTCATCGTTGCAGACGGCGACATCACTTATAACGTGGAGTCGCTTTCCGGAGACGGACGTGTCGTTCTTTATTCCAAGAATGGTAATGTAACGATCAATGGTTCCAAGATCACGATCAACGGGATCATCTATGCGCCGAATGGTACAGTCAGCATCAATGCATACGATACTTCTTTCAACGGCCGTATCATCGCGAACCGCTTTAAGTATCAGGGTTCGATCTTTAACTGCACCGCAAGTGCTAGTGACCTCGAGCTCCTCTATGATCTTCCGGTCATCCATATCACAGCGGATCCGGAGCAGATCTATGTGGGGGAGACCTCCACATATACTGTTGTTTCTGAAGAAATCGAAACACCTTATGTAGTTAAGTTCCGCCTAAATGGAGAAGATGTCGAGCTCAACGAAGACTGGACGTATGTCATTACACCGAGTGCGACCGGGGATTATACTCTGGAAGGATATGTTGTTCTGAGCACAGGCGAAGTCGTACTTGACTCGGCAACGGTTACTGCAATTGCAGCGCCGACTCCTACAGATACACCGACACCAACTGCAACTCCTACGCCTACGAATACACCGACTCCGACATCGGAGCCGACACCTACAGATACTCCTACGCCCACGCCGACGGGTACGCCAACACCAACGCCGACGGCAACTCCTACACCGACGGCTACTCCTACGCCAACAGCGACGCCTACACCGACGGCAACACCTATTCCGACGGATACGCCGACGCCTACTCCTACAGATACTCCTACACCAACGCCCACACCTCCGGGACCTCAGAAGTACTGGACGATTTCTCAGGGCGATCCGGCCTATGGATACAAAGTGCCTTTCCAGGAAGAGGACTGGAATTACGGCAACAGTGCTGTATTTGATCCTCTGAATATCGAAGTGTGTCCGGATGCCGGATGGACGAACGGTTATGCCTTCTTTATGACATCCCGTTCCTTCGATCAGGATCTTTCGTTTGATGCGCGATATACTGTTCGCGTTACAAACAGATCTTCCCGTGCAGATGGTATCGCATTTGTTATGAGCCCGAATACGGTCAATAACAATACGACCGGTCAGAGCATCGGCTACGGAAGAATCAATCCGTCACTCATTATTGAATTGGATAACTACAGAAACGGCGGAAGACACAAGAATGCTCTTGGCGGCGGCGACTGGGTCGGCGGTGAGAGCGACAGCCACTTTGCTGTCATGCTGAATGGTAACTCTGACGATCACTATTCATATGTCGAGTGGCCATCCTTGAGAAATAAGAGTGTTACTTGTGATATTTGGGTCTCTTATGACGGAAAAGCAAAGAAACTCTACGTATATATAGCTGATTACGATGAAAATGGTGTAGCTGAGAAGCCGATCGCACCGACTATGGTAGTTCCGATCGATCTGGAGCAGCACTTCGCGGGCGTATCTACGCTCTACATGGGCTTCACATCTGCAACTGGTGCAGCTCAGGCCAGCCATAACCTCATCGGATTCGAGCTGGATCCGATGCCGGGCATGCATCCGGATCCGGTAGGTGATATCGAGATCATCCGCCCGAAGGATGGAGACAGAATTTCTGTCAACTCAACATTTGATATCATCGGTCGAATCAACGTGCCGAGCGAAAATGTAAATATCGAAGTTATGACATTGGAGCAGGATGTGATCTACTCCAATACCGTACCGAGTTCTTCTGAATATACTTCCTTTGATGAAATATCTACACAAGGATGGGAGGAAGGGACATATATCCTTCACATCTCTATAGATGACGGAAGAGACAAGACTATTCTGATCAACGTTACTCAGGAACCGCTCCTTGCTCTCGAGATTAATGGTGCGAATCTGAATACTGAGCAGATGGATATCATTGGTACGATCAACTGTACGGTCGATTCTACCTATGAGCTCTTCTACCGTCCTTATCAGACAAGTGTATGGTATCAGATGGGCAGCGGTGAAGGAAATCATTCCTACGAAGTACTCGGATCTCTTCCGATCGATCAGGTACCGCAGGATACGATTGAGATCATGCTTGAAGTAACACTGGAGAATGGAGACACTGAGTCTGTTATCCGTTACTTTGAGTACAATTTGGATCCATTCCTCAATCCGACCGGAAATCCCACAGTCAACCCCACAGGTGATCCGACAGGATCTCCTACAGGAACACCGCACGAGTTCACGCAGGACGAGCTATTCGTCGACGTCCACCACGATGCGGACGACAACGATCAGGACGGCATGGAAGTAACCTACATTACTGATATCTATGGTACTGTAACTGGATCACTTCTGAACAACTATATCCTCGAAGTCTATCCTGTAGACTCCGACGTTGCCGTATACACCAAGGCAGGAACATCTCCAGTTACGAAATCGGCTGTTGGCCAGCTTGACCCGACCCTGCTCATGAACGGCTACTACACAGTCAAACTGACTGCATACGCAGCCGACGGAACCGGCCTCTACGACGAGATCACTGTGCTGGTAACAGGGCAGGCGAAGGTTGGTAACTTCACCATGTCTTTCTTGGATATGACACTGCCTGTTGCAGGACTTCCTGTAGAAATCTATAGAACATACGACAGTAGACAGAGAAACCAGCTGGGAGAATTTGGCTATGGCTGGACTATGTCTGTGGGTGGACCTACTATCTCTGTTACCAAAGATATAAATTCAGGATGGTTGCAGCAGAATCGAAGAATACTGGGTGTGGTTCCTCAGTATTATTGGGAGGAAGCATGTCCGCATGAGATCTATGTTGATTGGGGTAATGGACATAGCGAGACCTTCGATCTGAAGCTCTCTCCCGAGACAAATAATGGATACCAGATGCAGTTGGGCATTTCTGCATATTGTGTGAGCAAGAACGGAACATCTACGCTTGAAATCCTTGATCCTCATGATGATCTCATGTATTCAAGCGACGGAGCACTCTATTCATTTAATATGTACCTGGAGGCATTTGCTCCGAAAAACTTCCTTCTTACAAGATACGATGGGATGAAGTTCTATCTCAATGCAGATACCGGTTTGCAGAAGATTGAGGATGCTGCGGGTAGAACAATCAAGATTACAGACCGAGGCATCGAATATTCAGAAGGTGGAACAATTAACTTCACAAGGGATGCCGAAGGTAAGATTACGTCAATTGTTGATGGCCTTGGGAATGAGGTTACATATACCTATGACGCGAATGGAGATCTTATAAATGTAAACGATACGGCTGGTTATGACACAACATTTGCTTATGACGATAGCCACTATTTGACAGAAATCTACTCTGATGATGGAACGAAAATCGCCCGAAATGAATATGACTCTGATGGAAGACTCATTGCAACAATAGATGCAGATGGAAATAGAACTGAGATCAGTCACAATCTTGATAAAAACATGGAAGTTGTTACAGATAGAATGAAGAATCAAACTATCTACTACTATGACGACAATGGAAATGTTATCAGTAAAACAGACGCAGAAAAAAGAACTACAACATTAACATACGATAGTAAGAACAATAAGACATCTGAAACAAGACCAGATGGCACGACGTATTCCTATACCTACGATGAAAATGGGAATGTTCTTTCTTCTTCTGATGGGCACGGAACAACTGTTTCAAGTACATATGATTCTTATGGTGCAATGTTGACAATGTCTTCTAATGGTGTTGTAGAACTTAGTCTTGCATATAACGATCATGGTGATTTGATTTCCATGACAGATGCGTCCGGAAATACCGAGAGTATTGGATACAATAGCAAGGGTGAAGTTACAAGTGTTTCAGACAGCCTTGGCACTGTTTATAATCTTACTCGCGATGCAGATGGTAATGTTACGTCTATGACTGAGGCGGATGGACGTGTAACACAGTTTTCGTATGATGCCAACGGCCATATGACGACACGAACAATTACATATCATGGAACAAGCTTAACAGATACCTATACATATGATTCAGCAGACAGAGTAATAGGTATTACATACGCAAATGGTAATACTGTGAGCTATTCCTACAATCAGGCAGGTGATATAGTTTCCTCCACAGATAGTCAGGGAAGAACGGTGAAATATTCCTATGATATCTATGGTAATCTTACGCGCATCACATATCCTGATGGAACCTCTGAGAGTTTTACTTATGATCTTGAGGGAAGAAATCTCACAGCAACAGATCGAATGGGAAGAATGGCCACATTCACCTATGATAAGGTTGGCAATTGCCTCAGCAAGACATATGCAAACGGAGCAACAGAGAGTTTCGAATATGATGTTTGTGATCGAGTAAAGAAGTCAACAAATGTGTATGGCGGTACGACAATCTATGAGTATGATCATTTTGGATTTAATACTTCTGTAACTGATCCTGATGGCAACAAAACGACCTATACATATAATGATAGAGGAAATGTTGAAACATTAGTTGATAGTCTGGGGAATACATATTGTTTCACCTATGATAATTATGGTAACCAGACTTCTGTTAAGTATCCGAATGGAAGCGTTCAGAGTGCAACTTATGATGTAAGAAGCCGCATGACATCTCAGAGTGATGCATATGGTAATACTACAACATACACTTATGATGACATGGATAGACTTACGAGCGTTACGGATGCTCTTGGTTCAACGTGGAGTTATACGTATGATTCCATGGGTAATATCGAGACGGTAACTGACAGTAAGGGTAATGTTACTACGTATTCTTATGATCTGAATGGTCAGGTTGTCTCTGTAGAGGATGCGGTTGGAAACATTGCAACAAAAGCCTATGACAAGTATGGAAGAGTGGTTTCAGAAACAGATTTTGGCGGGGTTGAAACAAAGTATAAGTATGACTCTTCAGATAGAGTAATAGAATCAACCACAAATGGCGAAATCACCTCATATACTTACGATTCTTTGGGAAATGTTACAAGCGTTAAGGATTCGTCTGGAACTGTTCAGCTTTCGTATAACGCTGATGGTTATCTCACTAAGGTAAAGAATGCTAAGGGAGAAGAAATCTCATACGAGTATAATGTTGGATCACAGATTTCAAAGATAACGATTGACGGATATGAGATCTCCTATGGCTACGACAAGATGGGCAGACTTGTTTCTGTTACAGATGCAGAAGGTACAACAAGTTACGCATATGATGCTTTAGGAAACAGAGTGTCCACGACATATCCTAACGGAGTAACAACCACATATGTTTATAACGAAAACAATGCTCTTATAAAACAAGTTTCTCAGAATGGTACTGGGGATATACTCCAAAGATTCGAATATACGCTAGGAACTAATGGAGAGTGTGTGGCTGTAACCGAACTAAACAGAACAGTCGAATATACGTACGATGAGTTAGAAAGACTTGTTTCGGAGAAGGTAACAAGTGCTGGAAACGTATCGATAACTACATATACATACGACTCGAATTCGAATCGCATTTCAATGGATAAGGACGGCGTAGTCACAACATATGATTACAATGAACTTAACCAGATAATTAGAGCCGGGGATATTGTCTATACATGGGATGCAGCTGGCAACCTTATGACGCAGTCTGCAAGCGGAGTGCTAATTGCATCTTATACATATGATAGTCAGAACCGTATGGTATCAGCTACTGTGAATGATGGTGTTGGTACAACAACAGAAATCTACACATACGACTATCTTGGTAACAGAACAAGCAAGACAACCAATGGTATTAAGACAGAGTACACTACTGATCTTTCAACAGGATATAGTCAGGTAATCAAGGCAAAGACTGGAACAGATAGTGTCTACTACACAAGAGGATTTGAACTCATTTCGAGAAGAGAAGGGTCGACAGCTGCTTACTATCTCTATGATGGAGGAATGTCAGTTAGATCACTGACAGATGAGAATGGAGTGGTCACGGACGCATACGTTTTTGATGCGTTTGGAAATGAGACTGAAAGCACAGGAACAACGGATAACAGTTATGGTTTCCAGGGTGAAGAACAGGATGCTACAGGTCTTTACTACTTGAGAGCGAGATACATGGATTCTTCTACTGGTACCTTCACATCAATGGATACATATGGAGGAAAGACGTTTGATCCGGTCAGTCTGCACAAGTATCTGTTTGCAAATAGCAATCCTGTGAAATATAAGGACCCTAGTGGGCATTATACATTAGCAGAAGAATGCTGTGTAATGGGATGTATCGGTGCTATGTATGGAGCTTTATCGTACACTTTCGATGCATTTATCAATGACCCAGGCATGGAACGTCATAGTACTACAGGACTACTAATGAATGTTCTAAGATTTGCTATCCTGGCTATTTTGATCGTGCTGATAATTGAATTAGTCATATATATATGTACAGTAGTAGTGGCTTGGATGATTAAGTATGGTACGATCGCGCTATTGTGGATTAATCAGTTCTTCAATCGGGGAGGTGGCAGAGGATCTGGAGACTATCTAGGAAAATTCACTGCGGTTCCAGGTCCAAATGGTGGTACAATTTATGTGTCGGATGGTCCAATAGTTCAATCTCAAGTTCAGCAGTTATATGATGAATTAGGGGGGGGAAGCAATACTATAAACATCCTAACTGGTGGCCATGGATTTGCGGATGGAACATTTTTGACGGATCCGTCTTTCTACACAGACGATTTAAAGGCGTTTGCGGATGCAAATGTAGTCAATGTGTTCTTGGAGGGAAACCAAGTGAACAATGAGGCACTGTATCAGTATGCTAATGGTAGTGATATAACGATATTCGCCTGGTGTTATAGTCGAGCTTGCGAAGTAGCAAAATGGCTGATATTTGGACAGTATTACTAAGATAAGATGGTGGTGTATGGAGCTTCAAATTGGTAGGTATTGTACTCTAAAGGATCCAGAACAAAAAGCGCAGTACGTTTGTAGCGTGTGCTCGAATGTTGGTTTGGTTTCAAATCCTTCTGATGGAAAAAACTGGCATAATGCTGAAGCGTGCCAGTGGTGCGGTTTTGAATGGGGCATTAAGCGCGATGAGAAGAAATGGTATGATGCATGGATGGCGTGTGGGGGAGAAAGACTCTTCGATAAACCGTATAAGGAAAGATGTGAGTACTTTAATCAAATCGCGAATCAATATATGAGATCCTTAGTGTATATGCCAACAAAAGAGGAAATTGCGAAGCTCAGTTTTGACGATCGCCTTTTTTCTCAATATGGGTTGGAACACATTTTGGACAGAAGTAAAAGGATAGTTGTAGAGTATAACGGAGTACGAACGGAGCATGAGTTCGAAACAAACAAAGTTATCAAAATTCATGAAGATGGTGCTTTCTTTGCTATTTGTTTAGATCATGGGATGCCACTACTGCTTGCAAGTTACTTCTTTTCTTGGGACAGATCGTTGTCTGAACGTGTTCGTATTGCTTATTTTGCTTTAAATTCAGAACTCTTTGAAGGAGTTTATGTTATAGGAGACAGGTGCCAAATTAGAGGAAAGGATAATATAGTTTACACCATCAGCATTGAAAAGAAGCATATTTCTGGATGAACGTTGCTGAAGTAAAATGAAGATAGGGACTGCATTTAAGCAGTCCCTTTTTGATCCTCCAGAGGATGCTTCGCAGTACAGAAATAAAAAGTGCCAATCTCTGTTATCTGATAGAATATAAGCGTTAGAATAGGAAATAAGGATTTCCTTCCTGATTGCTAAAATCTAAATTGTGGCATACTTTATGGTCTTGGGATGGAAAAGGATATGGATCGGATCATACGCGAACTGAAGAAGAAGGCGGGTGCTTTTCGACCGGGAAAAGAAGAGATAGCAGCTGATCATGTTGTTTGTGGCAAATCATGTGATGTGATCGGAGCGCTGGTTTTTTTTCACGCCTTCCGCAAATGACCTGACTGTCCATGGATGTTCCCGCGGGAAGATCTATAAAAAGGCGCCCCCGGATGAGTTTGTTACCAGTTATTTCCTGGATGCAGACGACCGTTTGATTGCGATATCCAGTAAGGAGCAGATCGATCACCATCGCACGGTGATCGATTATGAGGAGGAGGTCATGGCACAAACTGAACAGTTGGGCTTAAAGCCAGTAAATACAAGGCTTTGCGGCATTTTTAGAGCCAACTTTTACACCGATTTTACACCGTTTTGAATTCTTGGGGGCAGCAGAACAACAAGTTTAACCCGGAAAATCACCTGAAGATAAGCTGCCCATTTATGATTATGTACCGTCAACTAATGCAGGTCACCTCAGGTACAGAATCATGAATAACAATCCGATGAAGATATGTAAATATCGACTTCATCCTCCCTACTACAAATGAATTATTCATAGACGAAAATCTATAAAACAGAAATACATAATATATGATTTCAGAAATGAGATTAGGTCGTATCGCATACTCAACAAATACCTTGCGTACTGTTTACAATTTGCGATATATTTACCTTGCGTACTGTTGCTCCTGCGCTAAAAAGATACTCTTCGAATATCACCGCTATCAACAAAGCGTGCAAGAGTTCTTTTGGCAGTCTGATAATCACAAATTCGCACATTGGTAAAAATCTTCCTTCTCCGTATCCTTATTTATAGAATACGGAGGATTAGAAGATGACTGTAGTTTGGGTAGGAACTTTTGCTATTGTACTGAAGCAGATTAAGCCACGATACGGTCTGAGATTTACTACAAATGACGCCCGATATGATTAACCGCGGTCCCGGATACTATTTCCTGGTCCGTTTTTTGTTGGACGAACGAGAAAAATCGATCGAATCCTTAATAAACCATTAATTTAATCGCAAATAGTCTATTTAAAGATTTCACCCGCTGAACAATTATTTTTAAATGCTATTTAAAGATTTTATTGACATCGGTAAAATCTTAAAATAGAATTATCTTGAACTAATAGCATCGGAGGTATCCACATGGTAATAAGAGAACACTATCTAAAGCAGATCAGACCATTTTACGATAGTGATCTGATCAAGATTATTACCGGAATAAGAAGATGTGGAAAGTCTGTTATCCTGGAACAGGTTCAGGATGAGATAAAAGCTGCTGGTAAACCATGCCTCTTTCTTGACTTTGATCTTAAGCCTACGAGAAATCTGGTTCCCGATGCTGATGCACTTATCGACTATGTCGAAAAGTATATAAATAAGGAAAAACTGTATGTGTTCCTTGATGAGATACAGAATGTTAAAGAATGGGATGAAGCTTGTCGTACTTTGCGACTGAAGAATTGCTCAGTCTTTATATCTGGCAGCAATTCCAAGCTTTTATCCAAAGAGTTCACCAAAGAATTATCTGGACGATATATATCATTCCGGGTAAGACCATTTGTATATAAGGAAATCTTGGAATATGCAGAGCAGAACAATATGAAATACAGCATATCCGATTATCTTGTCTGGGGAGGCTTTCCTGCAGCACTGGCGCAGGAAGATGTTGCGGCAAAAAAACGCTATCTCACCGATCTGAACGATACGATTGTATATAACGACCTTGAAAACCGTTATAAGATACGCAAAAAGGAAGAGTTCGAAAGAATCGTAGATTATATCTTGATATCCAACGCCCGTATTTTCAGCGCCAAATCAATATCGGATTACATGAAAGGAAAAAACATATCCGTATCTGTTCCGACCATAATTAAGTATCTTGGATATCTTAGGGAAGCATATGTTATTGCGGACATAGCTCTTTACTCTCCAAAAGCCAAGTCCAAGTTGAATTATTATTTCAAGCTATATGATGAAGATGTTTCTATGAACAGCATCAGGGTATCCGGGACAAGATATGATCTTACGCATAATCTGGAAAACATTGTTCTTAATGAACTGCTGTTCATGGGGTATGAAGTAACTGTATATGATAATAAAGGCAGAGAGATTGATTTCAGGGCTGAAAAAGACGGCAAGACCTATCTGATCCAAGTCGCATATTCTGTGGCTGAGGATAAGGCTTACGAAAGAGAATTCTCAGCTTTTTCAAACATTGATAACTCAATAAAGAAGATCATCATAACAAATGACGATTTAGATTATTCAACTAGTACGGTATATCACTATAAGCTCAAAGACTTCTTGATGAAGGATGAGTTATAGGTGATTAGTCGAAAGGAAGAGATAAAGTGTGAATATAAAAATCCGAGAACAAGCAGGTACAGATGCCGTTAGAAAGTTTGACTATCAAATGGCAGTAGTGAAAAAGGAAATCATATCTATATAATTGTTTAAGAGAAACCGCATAGTCCGGAAGATCATCAGGATAATAGATTAAGACAAATCGGGATTTATCTTAGAGATAATTGATGGACGAGAATTACCAGAATATATGACAATGAATAAGGGGAAGATATGTGGCTGATCATGGCGGCTTTGTCCGCGCTCTTTGCCGGACTTACGGCGATACTTGCGAAATGCGGGATCAAAAAGACTGATTCAGACGTGGCGACTGCTCTGCGGACGGTCGTTGTACTCCTTTTTGCCTGGATCATGGTGTTTATCGTTGGCTCTGCTGGAACGATTACGGAAATATCGGCAAAATCTATCATCTTCTTAATTCTGTCCGGCTTTGCGACAGGAGCCTCGTGGATCTGCTATTTTAAAGCCCTATCCGTCGGCGATGTGAACAAGGTCGTTCCCGTCGATAAATCCAGCACGGTTCTGACAGTGCTTATCGCAATCATCCTTTTCAGTGAGACAGAACATCTGGCGGTCAAGCTGATCGGTACTGCACTTCTTGCGGCAGGCGTGTTTCTGATGATCGAAAAGAAGAAAACTGAAGCAAAGGACACAAAGCGCACGTGGCTGCCCTACGCGATCGGTTCCGCTGTTTTTGCTGCCCTGACCTCTATTCTGGGAAAGATCGGCATAACGGATGTAGAATCAAATCTCGGGACGGCGATCCGTACTGGTGTTGTTCTTGTTATGGCTTGGCTGATCGTCTTCGTTAAAGGCAAAGGTGCTAAACTGAAAAATACTGATTCCAAAGAACTTGTATTCATAGCTCTGTCCGGGATTGCCACAGGCGCATCATGGCTCTGTTACTATTACTCCATACAGAACGGCGTCGTCAGCGTTGTCGTACCGATCGATAAGCTCAGCATTATCGTTTCCGTCGCTTTTTCCTATTTCGTATTCAAAGAAAAGTTGAGCAGAAAGGCGCTTGCCGGGTTGATTCTGATTGTTGTCGGCACTTTGGCGATGGCGATCTGGACATAGGAAACAAATAACGGCAAATTCGGATTTGACGGGATGAACGATAGAGCGTTATCTCCCGAATTATATTGACAAAGAAT